>JBFXKH010000101.1:0-14061 GCA_050173995.1 Lysobacterales bacterium
TTTGGGACCGGAGCAGCGGGTCTTGTCCAAGGGGGGGGTATGTACTGCGGGCGAGCAGAGTATCGGGCGAACTCAGGCTCTCCCCGGTCAGCGGCTGGCTGCTACCTTGAGGCTTTTGGATCGCTCGTTCGGGGTCTGGCCTTCGAGGCCAAGGCACGCGTCCGGGCGCTTCGAAAGATGGCCAACGAGCATGAACGCCGCCCGCTTGTTGCTGGCCATACCGACTTCTAATGGAGACGACCTAGGGTCATGCGGTCATGCCTAGGTGGCAAGGGCATTGGACCCAGCGAACAGCGAACAGCGAACAGATACGCCGTGGTCCCGGCGAGCGCTGGGACTCAGTGCTGGATATTGTCGTCAGTTTTGGGACTGGACCCCGGCGTTCGCCGGGGCGACGGCGCTTTCCCCTCTCCCCTCTCCCATCTCCCATTTCCCGACTCCCGACTCCCGACTCCCGACTCCCGACTCCCGACTCCCGACTCTCGACTCTCGACTCCCGCATAGTGTGATTGTTCTACCTTGGCCACCCACACTTCGGCCAACGCGAACGAGGTTCTGCGGTCTTCGACCGCGTCGTTTGCGGTCCCTGAAGGAGTGCCCTCATGCGCAATCAGAATCGTTCCAGCAAGCAGAGTAAATCCACCGCCAGCAACGAACCGACCGGCAAGCTGCTGCTCGCCAGCCTCGGTGCTTTATCCCTGGCGCAGAAGCAGAGCCAGAAGGCGATCGACACCCTGGTCGCCGAAGGCGAGAGTTTCCAGCAGCGCGCCCGCAAGGTGGTCAAGACCGTCAACAATGACGCGCGCAAGGCGGTCACCGGCGTACAGAAGCAGATCGACGGTCTGGTCAACCCCTTGCGTCAGCGCGCGGTGCGCAACGTCCGCCAGATCGAGGCGGCGGTGAACGATCGGGTCGGCTCGGTACTGGGCCGTTTCGGCGTGCCGTCCAAGGGCGATGTGCAGGAACTGCTGGCCCGGGTCAACGAGCTCAGCAAGGAAGTCAAGATCAGCAGCCGCAAGACCGCCGTTCGGGTCTGATCTGCTGGTTCCGCCCCGGTCGGAGCACGCTCCGACCGGGAGCGTTCACTTCTTTTTGTTGCTCGGGATGTCTTTGAGCGCGCCGCCAAGCACGGTGGTTTGCAGGGTTCGCCAGATATCCAGGTTGCGCTCGGCCATTTCGTTCAGTACCGCCCACGGCGTTTGACCGATCACGTTCTGCATCTGCGAGCGGAACACCTGCTGCTGTTCGACGAACGCCTGCATGCTGCGTTCCAGATAATTGCCGGTCAGACCCTGCAGCGAATCGCCGTAGAAACGGATCATCTGCGACAGCATCTGCGTGGACAGCATTGGCGTGCCGTTCTCCTCGTGCTCGGCGATGATCTGGAGCAGAACGCAACGGGTGATATCCGCCCCGGACTTGGCGTCGCGCACCTCGAACGGCGTGCCGTCCACGACCAACTGGCGAACTTCGTCGATGGTGATATAGCTGGAGATCTCGGTGTCGTACAGACGCCGGTTGGGATATTTCTTGATGATGCGGGTTTCGGTCATGGCGGATTCGCTAGCGGCGGGCCAACAACTCTGATCCTGGTTTGCCTTCGGCTCCCGGGAGTTCATTCGGATGAGAGACCGGCCAGGTTCGGAATTACTCGCACGGGTATCGGAATATTGCACAAATCCACGCGGCCTGCTGATCGCGAGAACCACGGCTCATGTCGATTCCGACGGCTTTCGACCAGAGCCTGCCACAGAGGGCGGTCGGTACGCATCACTTCGAGCGGGGTTTGTTCTGTCGGCGGCAGCCCGCTCGCCAAGCGCAGCCGCTTAATGCTGATCCGTTGCGACGCCTGTTGATAGAAACCCATCGGGCCGCTACCGCGGGGCAGGGCGGACAGCAGCTCCATGCCCGACCATACCCTGCCCAGCACGGTGACGTTGCGGTCCAGATGCCGCGGCGCGTGGCCGATCACCACGTACAGTTCGGCGCCGCTTCCGCTATCCACGGCATCGTCGCGACCGACGCCGAGCGCGGCATAGCAATGGGTGAGCCAGGTTTGGTTTTCGGACGCCGATCGCGCCGCGGGGAAGCCGTTGGAAAAGCCGACCTCGGCGGCATAGACGTCGCCATCCGGGAGCCTGGTGAACGGCCAATCGGCATCGTAGCCGACGCTGAACTCGGGTGGCAGGCGAGCTTTGGCGAGGCCCAGCGAGCGGGCCTTGCCGGCCTCGCCGGCGGCAGGATCGCCCCATTGCACCACGTAGTTGTCCTGTACCCGCAGGATTGCCAGACCGTCGAAATAGCCGGCCTTGACCAGTGTTTTGAGGTTGGCCACATGCCGCGGGGCAAAAGCCGGTGCCAGCTCGATCACTACACGGCCTTGTGCCAGTTCCAGATACAGGGTTTCAGCCGGATCCAGGCGGCGCCAGTCGGACGGTTGGGAGCTGCCGATCAGTTCGGCGGTGCTGGCAGTGGGCGGTCTGCCGGCATCGATCGGCGGGGCATCCAGACTGTGCGCCTGGGCGATCAGGCCGAGGGCGAGCAGCGGCAGATGGCGCCTGATCACAGCAGTTCCAGCGCTGTGGCGGCGGCGGTGAGACGTGCCGAGAGGTAGCAATGCCCGCCGCCGGCGCGGAAACCGGCCGCGCGCAATTGTTCCCGATACCAGGCGGCGGACCGCGCCTTGAAACCGAGATGGTCGCCGACGAATTCGTCGCCGCGGGCGAAAACTTCCACGAATGCCACTCCGTCGCAAAGTTCGGCGAAACCCGCCAATCCCTGCCGAATCTCACGGGCATCGAGATAGTGCAGAAGATCGGCGCAGACCAGTAGATCAACCGGTGCACCGAAACGAGTCTGAGCGAGTTGTCCGAAACGCAGCGGGCAGAGATTGCGCCGACTCCCATAGCGGGCGACCGCGTAGCCGCTGGCGTCGATCCCGCGGTAGCTGAGATTCGGACGCAGGCCGAGCAGGACCGCGCGCCATGCGCCCTCGCCGCAGCCGACGTCGAGCACCGATCGGACCGGATGCCCCAGGTGGTATTCAGCCATGGCCAGCGCCAGCCGCACCTTGCGCTGCAACAGCGATTTCTGGCTGATCCGGTGGGTGGGTGATCGGTACCAATGGTCGAAATAGGCCTGGTCGTAGGATTTGGACATGGGAGCGCCAGCACAGCGGGGAGGGTGGGTGCGGGTGGCCTACCCTGGCCGCGCATGCGAAGAAGGTGCGGGCGGCCCGGCGGGTCGCCCCTGCCCGAGCGCATGCGAAGGCGGCGGTCACCAGCCCATGTAGTGTCCGCCATTGATCGACAGGTTGGCGCCGGTGATCCAGGCCGCTTCTTCGGCGACCAGAAAGCCGACCGCGTAGGCGATTTCTTCGGGCTTGCCGAGCCGGCCGACCGGTATCTGCGCAGCGATCTTGGCGCGCACTTCCTCGGGAACCGCCATCACCATGTCGGTCGCCACATAGCCGGGCGAAACCGTGTTGACGGTGATGCCGAACTTGGCGTTTTCCTGGGCCAGCGAAATGCTGAAGCCGTGCATGCCGGCCTTGGACGCGGCGTAGTTGGCCTGGCCGTACTGGCCCTTCTGGCCATTGATCGAGGCGATCTGGATGATCCGGCCCCACTTGCCATCGCGCATGCCATTGATCACCGGATGGGTGACGTTGTAGCAGGAGTTGAGATTGGTGTTCAGCACCTCGTGCCACTGCAGCGCACTCATCTTGTGGAAGGTGGTGTCGCGGGTGATGCCAGCGTTGTTGATCAGGATCGCGATCGGGCCGAGCTGCTCGACCACCGTAGCCACCATGGCCGCGGCCGAGGCGGTGTCGCCGACATCGCCGGGGACGATGGCGATCTCGAAGCCGGCCTTTTTCTGCTCGGCCTGCCAGGCCTCGGCGCGACCCCGGTCACGATAATTGGTAGCGACTCGATGCCCCATCTGTGCGAGCTTGCGACAGATGGCCGTGCCGATACCGCCGGTGCCGCCGGTGACCAGTGCGATGCGAGATGTCATGAATCCTCCCGAGGTGCTTGCTGCGATCGAGCCAGAATTGGCGCCCTGCGCTGCTGTTGGGACAGCGCAGGGATCAATATTGTAGAGCTTTCAAGCCGGGCAGCGGGCGCTGCCGGCGGCGGGGATGGCCGCGATCGAGAAATCCCGGCTGGCGGCGGTCAACAGTGCGGCAGGCGAGCCGATGCCGCGGTGCTCGGGTTGGCCGAGAAAGCGTAGCGCGGCACGCAGCGCCGGCAGCGGGTCGCCAGGGTCCAGTTGCGCACTGCCCAGCGATTTTGCCAGCTTGACGCCGCGCGCTTCGACCACCAGCGGCAGGTGCAGCCAAGAGGTGGGCGGGTAGCCCAGACATTGCCGCAGGAAGATCTGCCGCGGGGTGGAGTCGAGGAGGTCGGCGCCGCGTACGACCTCGGTGATGCTCTGCGCGGCATCGTCCACCACCACCGCGAGTTGATAGGACGGCCAATCGTCCTTGCGCCACAGTACAAAGTCGCCGACGCTCTGGCTGTCCTGCCGATAGCAGCCGAGCCGCAGGTCGTCGAAGCACCAGGTTTCGGCTGTGACGTACAGGCGCCGGCACGGGGTTCGGCCGGGCTCCCGTCGGCAGGCACTGAGGTGCAGGCCGCCGCTTGCGGCCAGGTCGGTACGGCTGCAAGCGCAGGCATAGACCAGGCCAAGCTGCTGCAAGCGATCGAGTTCACTCCGGTAGAGGTCCATGCGTTGGCTTTGCCTGAGCACCGGTTCATCGGAGCAAAGGCCGAACGCCGCCAGCGCGTCGAGGATCGCCTGCGCGGCACCGGGGCGTTCGCGGGCAGGGTCGATGTCCTCGATCCGCACCAGCCACACGCCACCCTCGGCGCGGGCACGCAGCCAACTGCCGACGGCGCTGGTCAGCGATCCGAAGTGCAGGGCACCGCTCGGCGATGGCGCGAAGCGGCCGCGATAGCGTGGGGCAGGGTTCAGAGGACAGAAGTTGGAGGCGGAGGACGGAGCATAGACCAGCTGGCACCGGATTGGGGCCGATGGACCGGGCTTGACTTGGGCCCAAGCATCCCCAATCTTGCAGTTCCGTCCAACCCGAAGAGGAAGTACTGAACATGAAACGTGTAATGCTGTTCGTTGGCACCAACCTGGCAGTGATGCTGGTGCTCGGCGTGGTGGCGAGTCTGTTCGGACTCGACCGTCGCGCCGGCGGTCTGGCCAATCTGCTGATTTTCTCGGCGCTGATCGGCATGGGCGGCTCGATGTTCTCGCTGTTCATTTCCAAATGGATGGCCAAGCGCAGCACCGGGGCCGAGCTGATTACACAGCCGCGCAACGAGGAACAAGCCTGGCTGCTGGCTACCGTGCAACGTCAGGCGCAGGCGGCCGGGATCGGCATGCCGGAGGTGGCGATCTATCCGGGTCCGGAGATGAATGCTTTCGCCACCGGCTGGAATCGCAACGCCGCCCTGGTCGCGGTCAGCAGCGGTTTGCTGCGGCAAATGCGTCGGGACGAGGTGGAGGCGGTACTCGGTCATGAGATCAGCCACGTCGCCAATGGCGACATGGTGACCCTGTCGCTGTTGCAGGGCGTGCTCAATACCTTTGTGGTATTCGCCAGCTCGATCATCGCCTCGATGGTGTCTTCGGCGCTACGTCGATCCGACGACGATCGTCCCGGGATCATGGACTCGGTGGTGCACACCGTGGTGTACATGGTGCTGCAGATGGTGTTTGGCATGCTTGCGGCGATGATCGTGATGGCGTTCTCGCGCCACCGCGAATTTCGCGCCGATGCCGGCGGCGCCGGTCTCACCTCGCGGACCGCCATGGCGAATGCGCTGCGGCGGCTGTCCGGCGACTCCGTCGATCATGCGCTACCGGAAGGATTGCAGGCGATGGGCATCGCGCCCGGAACTGCGCACGGCCTCAAGCGCTTGTTCATGAGCCATCCGCCGATCGCCGAACGCATCCGGGCGTTGGAGGCGGGGGGGTAAAGGCGGGGAGAGGGGAAAGCAACCACCGTCGTCCCGGCGAACGCCGGGACCCAGTTTCAGTAATACCGCAATCCCCGGCACTAGGCCCCGACCTGCGCCGGGGAGACGTGGTTTTCTGTCCTCTGTCCTCTGTCCTCTGTCCTCTGTCCTCTGTCCTCTGGACCGGGCGTCGGTTTGGACTGCGCTCAGGCGCTACCGAATTCGTAGGCCATGACTTTTTCCGGCTCCTGCAGGAAATTGCCCTGGACGAAGGCGACGCCGCAGGAGAACAGGATCGACATGCTGGCCGCGTCTTCGACGAATTCGGCGATGGTGATCTTGCCGAGGTCGCGGGCTTGATCGCAGATCTGCCGGATTTTCTCCTGCTGTTCCTTATGCTTGCCCAGGTCGGCCATGAACGTGCGGTCGATCTTGAGAAACTGCGCGTCGATGTGCTTTAGTAATTGAAACGAGTTCAGCCCGCTACCGAACTGTTCGATGGCGAAGCGCGCATGCAACTGCTCCAAACCCTTGAGGAAGCGGCGCACGTTGTTGAGGTTGGTGACGATCTTGCTCTCCGGCATGCCGAATACCACGGCATCGCCGCGCAGACGCTCAGCCTGCATTTGCGCTGCAATCCATGGCAGCAAAGTGGCGTCTTCCAGCGATTGCGGGGTCACCTTGATGAAGAAAGTCGATTTGCGTCCGTCACGTTCGCGTTCGGCAAGTACCCGGATCGCATTCTTGATCACCCAGCGGTCGATCGCCGGCAACAGGTCGTGGCGTTCGGCCACCGGCAGAAAGAAACCAGGAGCAATTTCGCCCTTGGGGCCGTTCAGACGCAGCAGGATCTCGTAGAACTCGCCTTCCTCGCCGGTGATACTGATGACCGGCTGGAAGAACAGCAAGAAGTGGTCGTGCGCCAGACCATCCTTGATCAGGTTCAGCCAGGCGCGTTGCTTGTCCGCTTCGGCCTTGTCCTGAGCCGACGGGTCGAAGCTGGTTACCCGGTTGCCGCCGCCGGTTTGGGCGTTGCGCAACGCGGTGCTGGCTTCGCTCATGATCGACTGCGCCTTGGCGATCTTCTCACCCACCATGACCAGACCCAGACTCACGGTCAGATTGATCGAGCTCTGATTGAGCTGGAACACGTGGTTTTCGAAGCGCTGTCGGATCTGCTCGGCGATCGCCTCGCTGCGTTGGTGGGACTGGCCCGAGGAAATGACCGCGAAACAGTGCTCACTGATACGCGCCGCCAGGTCGCTTTCGCCAAGGTCCTGCTTGAGCAGCCTGGCCATGTCGGCGAGCAGCAGGTCGGCATTGCCGATGCCGACCGTATCCAGCACCTTGCGGAAATTGTCGGCTTCGAGCAATAGCACACTGAGGTCATTGCGTCCCTTGCCCGCCTCTGCTGCCAGGTGGTCCAGGTCGCCCAGAAAATGCTGGCGGTTGTACAGGCCGGTGAGCAGGTCCTGTTCGCGCAGCCGGTTCAGTTCCTCGGTCTGCTCGCTGTTGAGTTCCTGGCGGTGGATGGTGATCTGCAGGCAACTCTCGCCTTCGAATGTGGCCTCGGCGAGCGCCATGCTGGCGTCGAAGCTGCTGCCGTCGCTACGCTGCACTTCGACGTCCAGCCGTTCCGGCGGCTTTTCGCCCTTGCTCAGGCCCTTGAGCAGCGACTTGAAAGTGTCGGCGTGTTCGCCGGCCATGATATCGAGGATCGAAAGACCGGACAGATCATCGAATTCGTTGTAACCGAAAATATCCAGGTAGGCCTGGTTGGCGCGCACATGCATGCCTTCATGCACGAACGCGATCGGATCGCGCGAGGAGTCGAGCAGGGCATCGGCACGGCGTTCGGCGTCGCGCAGGTGGCCGCTTAACTGACGAACTTCGCGGCGGGTACAAAGGTCGGCAAATTCGGTTCGCACCACCGTCTGGATCTGCTCGGCCGATGCCAACAGCGCTATGCCACGGGCACCGGCCTTGAACGCGCTCAGAAAGGACGCCTGGTCGAGCTGCTTCATCACGGCAATCAGCGGTATGTCTTTGCCACTGGCGCTGACCAGTTCCTGTGCTTGCTGGTAACTCGGCTGCTGATTCAGGAAATTGGCCAGGACCAGATCCGGGGGCGATTCGGCCAGATGCTGGGAAACCGCGGCAGCCGAATCGGCGCGATTGGCCCGCACCGGAATGCCCGCGTTGCGCAGGGTGCTGACCAATTGCTCGGCGGTATCCATCGAGTCTTCGACCAACAGGATACGGATGACTGGCTCTTGCTTCGCCATAGGAAGGGGAAACTGGTGGGGCCGCTACTTTAGCGCGATCGGCTGCTAACTGTGTGCGATCGCCCGCAATTGCACCACCCAAAGGCCGCCGATTGCGGGGATCGGGCATACTGTCCGGATCGACTCCGCCCGAACAACTACCGAGGCCGGCATGACCGCCGATGCGCTACCCGCTATAGAAACCACCGCCGAATGGCAGCAGATGATTGCCCGGGCCGGGCGTCCGGGCGCACTGAATCTGCGCGAACTATTCGCCCATGACCTCAACCGCGGTCAAAGCTTCGCCGCCGAGGCCTGCGGACTGTACTTCGATTTTTCCAAGCAGCGCATCGACCGCGAAGCCCTCGACCGGTTGCTCGGTTTGGCCGCTGCGCGTGGGCTGTCAGCGCGCATTGAGGCGCTGTTTGCCGGTGAACCGGTCAATGGCAGCGAGCAAAGGGCGGCCTTGCACATGGCCCTGCGTGCCGGAAACCGGGGTGAGTACCGGGTCGCCGGTAAGGCCGTTGGCGACGAAGTGCAGGCGGTGCTGGCACGCATGCAGCTGTTTGCCGAGCGGGTGCGTAGCGGTGATTGGCGCGGTCATACCGGTCGCGCGATCCGCAATGTGGTGAATATCGGCATCGGCGGTTCGGATCTTGGCCCGGTGATGGCATTCGAAGCGCTTCGCTATTACGACCGGAGCGGGCTTAGGCTGCGCTTCGTTTCGAATGTCGATGGCAGCGATTTCGTTGAAGCAACCCGTGACCTGGATCCGGCCGAAACCTTGTTCATCGTCTGCTCGAAGACCTTCACCACCGAGGAGACCCTGCGCAATGCCGCCGCGGCGCGGGCCTGGTGTCTGGCTGCGCTCGGCGACCCGGCTGCTGTTGCCCGCCACTTCGTTGCGGTCTCGACCGATGCCGAGGCGGTTGCCGCATTCGGCATCGATCCCGCCCACATGTTTGAGTTCTGGGATTGGGTTGGTGGCCGCTACTCGATGACTTCGGCGGTTGGGCTGTCCACCCTGATCGCGATTGGCAGCGAGCATTTTCTGGCGCTGCTGGACGGCTTTGCCGAAATGGACCGGCATTTCCTGAGTGCCGAATTTGCCGCCAATCTGCCGGTGCTGCACGGCCTGCTGGCGTTGTGGAACAGCCATTTTCTGGGCGTGGAATCCTGTGTGGTGCTGCCCTACGACCATTACCTGCGTCGCTTCCCGGCCTATCTGCAACAACTGACCATGGAAAGTCTGGGCAAGCGGGTGCGCCAGGACGGCAGCCCGCTTGGCGTACACAGCGGACCGATTTACTGGGGGGAGCCGGGCACCAATGGCCAGCATTCGTTCTACCAATTGCTGCATCAGGGCACGCGGGCGTTTTGTTGTGATTTCATCGGCTTTGCCCAGCCGTTGAACCCGCTCGCCGATCAGCACGAGCTGTTGATCGCCAATCTGCTGGCGCAGTCGCGGGCGCTGGCGTTTGGCAAGAACGCTGACGAAGTGCGCGCCGATGGCGTGCCCGCCACGCTGGTGCCGCACCGGACCTTTCCCGGCAATCGCCAGAGCAGCACATTGTTGGTCGAGCGCCTGACCCCGCGCAGCCTGGGTGCACTGGTCGCACTGTACGAGCACAGCGTGTTCGTGCAGGCGGCGGTGCTCGACATCAACCCTTTCGATCAGTGGGGGGTCGAGCTCGGAAAGCGGTTGGCGCGTGAGCTGGCCTTGCAGATCACCGGCGGCGCCGCGGCTGGGGCCGGCCAGGATAGTTCGACCGAAGCACTGCTCGAACGCTACCGCGTCTGGCGGCGCTCGCCATCGTGAGTCGGGCCGAACGCTTCGCGGGCATTGACCGATTGTACGGTCGCGGCAGTGTCGATCGTTTGGCCAGGCGTCATGTCGCCGTGGTCGGCTTGGGCGGCGTGGGTTCATGGCTGGCCGAGGCACTGGCGCGTTCCGGCGTCGGCCGCATCACCTTGATCGATGCCGACGATGTCTGCGTCTCCAACTGCAATCGCCAGGCGCACGCGCTGGAAGGGCAATTTGGCCGGGCCAAGGTAACCGTGACCGCCGAGCGCTTGCGGGCGATCAACCCGGAACTCGGCGTCGCGGCGATCGCCGAGTTCCTCACCCTCGGCAATCTCGAACGCCTGCTCGGAGGGGACCAGGATCTGGTGGTCGATGCCTGCGATGCGTTCAGAAGCAAGGTCGAGATGATCCAATGGTGCCGGCGCCGCAAACGTGCCCTGATCGTGTGCGGCTCGGCGGGTGGTCGCAGCGACCCGACCAAGGTCCAGGTGCGCGATTTGAGTCGTACCGAGCACGATGCGTTGCTCAGCCTGATCCGCAAGAAATTGCGCTCGGAGTATGGTTTTCCGCGTAACCGCGATCGCTATTTTGGTGTGCCGGCGGTGTTCTCTTTGGAAAACGTGCGTTATCCGCAGGCCGACGGCAGCGTCTGTGGACAGCGTCCGGATGGCGAAGGCGGGCTCAAACTCGATTGCGGCGGCGGCCTGGGCGCGGCCATGCACGTGACCGCGGCCTTCGCCATGGCCGCGGCAGCCAAGGCGATCGAAAAACTGCTGGCGCAACCGCTGGCATAATCGCCGGGCAGGGCACCAGCCGGCGCCGAACGGGAGCACAGCGATGACCGACATCTACACCTTCAGCGCGACCGCTATCGATGGTCGCGAGCGCAGCCTGTCCGAGTTTCGCGGCCAGGTGCTGCTGATCGTCAATACCGCTTCCAAGTGCGGTTTCACGCCACAGTACGCCGGTCTCGAAGCGCTACACCGCGAGCTTGGCTCACGCGGCCTGGCGGTTCTTGGTTTTCCCTGCGACCAGTTCGGTCACCAGGAGCCTGGCGACGCAGCAGAGATCAAAAGCTTCTGTTCGCTCAACTACCAAGTCAGCTTCCCGATGTTCGAAAAGATCAAGGTCAACGGTGCCGG
Source organism: Lysobacterales bacterium (assembly GCA_050173995.1). GTDB lineage: Bacteria > Pseudomonadota > Gammaproteobacteria > Xanthomonadales > Ahniellaceae > 0-14-3-00-62-12. Next base: position 11,183 of record JBFXKH010000101.1, read on the forward strand.
GGCGCATCCCTTGTACCGATTCCTCAGCAACGAAAAGAAAGGCCTGCTCGGCACCGCCGCGATCAAGTGGAATTTCACCAAGTTCCTGATCGATCGTAGCGGGAGGGTGGTCGGCCGCTACGCCCCGACCGACACCCCGGAATCGATTCGCGCCGATATCGAGGCCTTGTTGTGATGCGGGAGTTGGGAGTGGTGCGTCGGGTATCAGGAATCGGGAATCGGGAATAGGTTGTGCTTAGCGCAGCGAAGCGCAACGGTGCGGAGCGTGGTCCCGCAAGCATGCTTGCGCCAGCCGGATTCGCTCCTGAAGACCACCGCGATCAGTCGGTTTTGTTGCGCTTCGCTGCGCTCAGCACAACCTATGTCCTCACAAGGTCGGCTTTGTTGCGCTTCGCTGCGCTCAGCACAACCTATGCCCTCGCAAGGTCGGTTTTGTTGCGCTTCGCTGCGCTCAGCACAACCTATGTCCTCACAAGGTCGGCTTTGTTGCGCTTCGCTGCGCTCAGCACAACCTATGCTTCATCCGACTCCCGACTCCCAACTCCCGACTACCGCCCCAGCATGCGCCGCAAGGTCGCGTCGTGGTCTCGGTAGTGGTGCTTGAGCGCGGCGAGCAGGTGCAATGCCAGCAGGATCAGGGCGATGGTGCCGAGCAACTCGTGGATCTCGTGCGCGTTGTGCGCCAGCGCCTTGTCCTTGGGAATCCACACCGGCAGGACGAACCAGTCCCAGAAGCCCAGCGGTTTGCCGGATGCCTGGCGCCAGATCATGCCCGACACGGGCAGTGAGAACATCAGCACATACCAGGTGTAATGCGTGGCCCGCGCCGCTGCCCTTTCCCATGGCTTGCTGCCGGCGATTGCGTCCGGAACGGGATTGGCCAGGCGCCACATCAGCCGCAGCAGCGCCAGTCCCACCAGGGACAGGCCGAAGGAAACGTGAAAGCGCGAGCCACCGAAGAAATCGTCGTACTCGCCGGCCAGATACTGGACGATGAACATCAAGGCCATCGCCCAGTGAAAGAACCGGCTGAGGCTGCCCCATTCGCTGCGGGTGTTTCGGATCGGCATGGCTTGCTCCTTGGTTTTGTGCTCGACGCTAGGGTAGGCGAGAAAACGGCATCTTGCATTATCCCAGGCTTAAAGGCAGTGCGGTTCGGCGCGCCGGCTTGTCCGGCGGACATCCGCCGTATTCGGCGGACAACCGAAGAGCTTTCGTAAGTCATTGAATGAAAAGCATATGATCGATGGCACGAAAGCTGCTCTGTCGGATCACCTTACCGAGATCCGACAAATCCAATGATCCCCGAACCAAGTGTCCAGGACCGAGCCATCGCCCCGCCAGCGGTCCATCGCAAGCATCTGCTGACGCTGGTCGGCGCCGGCACATTGGGCTTGCTCGCCCTGTGGGCGATTGCGCGTTGGGCCGGTGCCGAGGCGTCGATCGATGCCGATCGGGTGCGCGTCGCCAGTGTAACTCGCGGCACCCTGGTCCGCGATGTCGTGGTCAATGGCCGCACGGTGGCTGCGGTCAGCCCGACCTTGTACGCACCGGCGGCCGGCACCATCAGCCTGAAAATCGTCGCTGGCGATGCGGTCAAGCGCGGTCAGGAACTGGCCCGTATCGATTCGCCCGCGCTGACCAACGAGCTGCAACGCGAGCAAGCCATGCAGGAACAATTGGAGGCCGAAGTGGCGCGGCAGCGAATACTCGCCCAGAAAGCCGGCTTGCTGGCCCGGCGCGACGCCGACGAGAGTGCGCTGGCCGAGCATGCCGCGGCGCGCGAGTTGCAGCGGGTCCAGCGTGGCTTCGAGCTGGGCGCGCTGCCCGAGATCGACCTGCTCAAGGCCAAGGACAGTCTGCGTGCCGCCGAGATACGCGCCGCACACGCCGGCAAGGCCGCCGAGCTCGAAGGCGAGGATGTCGGTCTGGCGCTGAAGACCAACCAGCAACAGCTCGAGCGACAGCGCCTGGTGGTGGCGAACTTGAAGCGTCAGGTCGAGGAACTCAGCATCCGCGCGCCGGTGGATGGCGTGATCGGCACCCTGTCGGTGGCCGAACGTGCGGTGCTGGCGGCCAACGCGCCCCTGCTCACCGTGGTCGACCTGTCGCGGCTGGAAGTGGAATTGGAAGTGCCCGAGAGTTATGCCAAGGAGCTGGGGATCGGTCTCGCCGCCGAGGTCTCGATCGGCACCGCGACCGTCCGCGGCCAACTCACCGCGATGTCGCCGGAGGTGGTCGATCACCAGGTGCTGGCCCGGGTCCGCTTCGACGGCGGCCAGCCAGCGGGATTGCGCCAGAACCAAAGGATCAGCGCACGCATCCTGATCGACGAAAAACCCGACGTGCTGATGTTGCCGCGTGGTCCGTTCGTCGAGAACGAAGGCGGGCGCTTTGCCTATGTCATGGAGGATGGCGTCGCCGTGCGCCGTCCGATCGAACTCGGTGCCACCAGTGTCAGCGCGGTGGAAATCCGCTCGGGACTGCGACTTGGCGACCGCGTGGTCATCGCCGGTACCGACAGCTTCGAAAACGCCCAGCGCATTGCCATCAACCCCTAACCGCAGCCCGCATTGAAACCAGGAAACCAACATGCTCAAGATGACCCGGCTCAGCAAGATTTATCGTACCCAGATGATCGAGACCCACGCCCTGCGCGGATTCGACATCCACGTTCGCGAGGGCGAGTTCGTCGCCGTCACCGGTCCATCCGGCTCCGGCAAGACCACCTTTCTCAATATCGCCGGCCTGCTGGAAGATTTCAGCAATGGCAGCTATCTGCTGGACGGCGTCGACGTCAGCGGGATGGACGACAACGCCCGCTCGCGGCTGCGCAACGAGAAGCTGGGCTTCATCTTTCAGGGTTTCAATCTGATCCC
>JBFXKH010000102.1:0-13944 GCA_050173995.1 Lysobacterales bacterium
CCGGCCGAAGTCATCCTGCCCCCGCCTCGCTTGCCCAAAGAGTCACGGCGCCGGGTATTTCCGGCGGAAGCGTCGAGTTGGTTGCGTCAGTTCAAAAACTGGGTGGTGCCCGGCCACCCTGTGCCCTTGACGATTGCCGCACTCGGGGCGCAAAAAGTTGATCGCGGCATTCCAACAGGGCCGGCGAGCTGGGATGAAGTGTATGGAAAGAACCGTAGCATCGCCTATCAGCTTCCTACGCCAGCGGAATTGCGCCAGCAAAGTGCAGGTGGAGGGGATGTTCGCGCCGGGCCATCGCTGGCTCCCATCGCACCATTGTTCGGCGTGCTGGCTTTGTTTGTGCTGTTCCGGCTGCTCGACGCCCAACTGTTAGGTTCCTGGTTGTTGTGGAGCGGAAGGCTGGGACCGTCCGGCCCACCCGGCGCCGAGTGCTCCGATAACGACCGCCGGTTCAAGCTGATGATTCGCGCCAACCGACTGTGTCGAGAAGAACTTTCCCGAGATTGTCAATCCAAGGATTGCGGTCTCTACGAAATCGATGTCAGCCACCACCCATACCCCAGCCCATTTCCAGATAAACCGATTTGGGTGGACGGGCTGGATGTGGCGATTCGCGCAGATCCCAAGCACCGGCAAGGGGTATTGTCGGCGCTGGAAGAATTCGTTGCCAGGCCGGGCGGGCACCGCCTCTGGATTGCCACCGATTCTCCGCCTCTTCACTTCATTTCCCGACCGGAAGCTTACCCCGCGTCGGCGTCGTTGACGGAGCCTGTGTGCCTCTCCGAGCGGGTGCGGTGGGCCCGGTTGTTTGCGCAGTTTGCCAAGTGCTACCCACAGTCCCATGCGGGCGACCCATGGGCGAGCCAGCGCATGAAAGCAAGGCAATCCGATGCAAAAACGGCCGAGCTGATCGATCGCGAAACCCGGCTGTTCTGGCCGGAAATGCTCGGTCTACGTGGCTTGCTCTTCGCGCGATGTGCAGAACCCGAAGCTGTCGACCGGCCCCTGAACGAGCGCGACGTTATCGAAGCCGTTGAAATGGAATTCGGAGCGATGATGCGCCGCCATTGGGAGACATTGACCACTCAGGAACGGCTGCTCATGAAGCAACTTGCAGACGGTTGTTACGCCAACCCGGGCAATCGGCTGGCTTTGCTGCACTTGCTCAGACGTGGCTTGTTGGTGTCAGAGCCTTTTTTGACGGTGAAGACCGAGGCGTTGCGTTTGTTCGTGCAAACCGCCGAGACCCAGGATCAGTACGACGCCTGGCAGGCGCAAACTCCAGAGAGCGCCTGGAGCCGCTTTCGAGCACCGATTCTCGTCGGTCTGGTGTTGTTGCTGGGGATCACCGGCTGGATTACCCGTGATGCGACGCAGTTGATCACCAGCTTGGTGGGCGCCTTGACCGGTGCGCTTAGTTTGTTCAACCGAGCGGTGGGCGGCGGCAAGTTCGATGTGCCCAAGTAAGCGCGCTGGCCGGTTCCGGTGTTGCCGTCGGGCATGCCGGCTTGCGTCGGCACCCTCCGCGCCATGCCGGAGAGCCGTTTATCTCCAGCCGAGACAAACCGCTGGGGTCGGTGACGTGGCGGTGACAATGGCGGATCAGCCTCTTCGATCGGTACCGGGCGCGATCGCGCGATGCCGGCAGCACCGGAACTGGCGATCTCGTTGGCAGCGGGACACGTACTTTTCTGCCATGGGTTTTGACGGCACACATCGGAGAACTTGCCATGAGCCAACAGCGACCGCAGCCAACCAACCGTGGCCCGAGCGGTTTTCCGCGCGCCTTCGCTCAGCATCTGCCACCGAACGCGGCCGCGGTGATCGGATTTCATGGCGAACTGAAGCGGCAGTTGGTCGATGTCCGTCCTCGGGAATTGACCTGCCCGGCGGTGCGCCAGCTTGCCCAACTGATCGACAGCGACCCGATCGTGCGCATGTATACCGAGCAGATGCTGGCCCAGGTCGGGACAATGCCGGGCGCGCCGCCGGCCACGATCGAGACTGTGCCGGAGTTGCTCGCCGCGCTCGACGCGATCACCACCTCGGCACCGCTGTACAACGCCGATCCGGCCAAGCGAAATGCCTTTCCGATGTCCTCGTTGTTCGCCTACATGATGATGACCAACGCCGGTGAAGCGCTGTTCCGGCATGACCGGTTCAATGCCGGCATTCGCGCCATCCTCAAGGCCTGGTGCGATTTTCTCGACAGTCCGGCGAGCACCAGCGTTTTGAACGAGACTGCCGATGGTTGGTTGAGCCCGGCCGCTGTCCGCGAATTCGACCTCGACCAGTTTGTGCTGGACAAGCGCCTGCCGCACTGGGGCTTCGTCTCCTACAATGCCTTCTTCCACCGCGAGATCAAGCTGGCTTACCGACCGCTGGCCGAACCCGACAACCCGCGGGTGATCGTATCGGCCAACGATGGCAACATCGTCAGCATCGATCGCCAGGTGCAACGCAGTACCCGGTTCTGGCTCAAGGGCGAGCCGTTCTCGCTGGCCGACATGCTCGGCAATGGCCCATACGTGGATCGTTTCGTCGGCGGCGACGTGTTCCAGTCGTTTCTGAGCGGCGGCAACTACCACCGCTGGCACGCGCCGATCGCTGGCACCGTTCGCGACCAGCGGGTGCTCAACGGATTGCAGTTCAGCGACGCCGAATCTGCCGGCTGGGATCCGAACGGCGTGCTGTCCGAAGGCTATTACGCCGCGGTCAATACCCGTGGTCTGGTGTTCATCGAGAGCGACGACCCGGGCATCGGCATGGTCTGCGTGATGCCGATCGGCATTACCGAGATTTCGTCGATCAGCATCACCGTCCGCGCTGGGCAAACAGTCGCCAAGGGCCAGGAACTCGGCTACTTCAGTTACGGTGGATCGAGCCTGTGTGTGCTGTTCCAACCGGGCGCGATCGCCCAGTTCAGCGTACCCAATCCCCCGCCCAAGCCGATCGTCAATCCGGCCAGCGGTCCGCCGATCCTGGTCAACGCCCAGATCGCCCTGGGCCGATAACGCGTCGAACCGTCCCAAGCGGCCCGGGCGTCCGGGTTCGCGGCCATCTCAATCATCTGGAGAACAGCGATGAAACACCGGCACAAAGTGGTCGCGGAGCTGGAAGTCTTGATCAAGGAGCAGCACTGGCAGGCCGACTTCGAGCGCGCCATCGAGCATGCGCGCGCGCAGAACATCCCGGAGATCGAGGATATCCACAATCTCGCCGATTACCTCGACTGGATCGACGCCTTTCTGCGCTGGATTCCCAGCGAGAATGCGCCCGGTCGCGAGGTCTACAACCGCCTTTGCAAGTTTCACTTCATTCTCGACCAACCGCCGGTGCGCTCCCTGCAGAATGCCATCGTGCCGCACGAGCAAGCCGCGTCGCTGACGCTGCTCTCGGCGTGGATGGTGCGCTATGCCAAGGCACTGGGCGATTTCCTCGACACCCCGGAGTCGCTCACCGCGGATTCGCTGCAGAGCTTCTACGACTCCCCCAACTACAACATGAGCGATTACCTGGTGCCGCACGGAGGTTTCAAGACCTTCAATCAGTTCTTTGCGCGCAATTTCAAACCCGGATACCGGCCGGTCGCCGCGATCGCCGACCCGCGGGTGATCGTGTCTCCGGCCGATTCCACCTTTGCCGGCCAATGGGAAATCCGCACCGATTCCAAGGTCACCGTCAAAAACCTGCACTGGTCGATCGACGAGCTGCTCGAAGGTAGCCCCTACCGTGACCGCTTTGTCAACGGCCTGTTCATGCATGCTTTCCTTGGGCCGAACGACTACCACCGTCAGCACGCGCCGGTCGCCGGCACGGTGCTGGAAGCGCGGGTAATTCCCGGGCAGGTCTATCTGCAGGTGATCGCCGAGCCAATTCCGGGCGACCCGCACAGCAAGCACCGGCTGAAACCGCTGCGCAACTTCGACGCACCGGATGAGGCCGGCTACCAGTTTGCCCAGGCCCGTGGTTTGGTCGTGCTCGACTCTGCAATCGGCCTTGTCGCTGTGCTGCCGATCGGCATGTGCCAAGTGTCCTCGGTGATTCTTACCGCCGAAAAGGGCGTGACTCTGCGCAAGGGTGAGGAAATTTCCTATTTCCAGTTTGGTGGTTCGGACATCATCGTGCTCTTCGAAGCCCGCTCCAATGTCAGTTTCAGCGCCCAGCCCGGCGTGCACTACAAGATCGGCACCCGGATCGCGGACGCATTCCCCGTGGTGTGAACTGTCGCAAGCACCCTGCCCCGGGCTTCGAACGGAAAGCCGGGGCCGTTCCAGCACACCGCGACGTAGGTACAACTACTCGAAGCCATGCCACGCCGCTAATTTCCTCCCTGACAATCCAGATCGGAGAAGCCCAATGAACAAGCTCGTGACCCTGCTCGCTCTCGCGGTCCTCGCCTCCGGCACAGCCGCACAGACCGCACCGGTTGGCTGCACCATCGATCAATACGGCCGCGTCGCCGATGGCAGCAGCCTGTGGGCGACCACCACCCAGGGGATTCCGGCTGGGCAGTTGCCGCCATTCGAGACCAATTGCATGATCGACCAGTTCTCCTGGAATAATTTTCTCTTTCTGGTCGGCGATGACGGCAGCGGCCATCCCCGCTTCATGAGCCTGGCACCCTGGTATAACCTGCTGCCGACCAAGGGCGTACCGGTGTGGCCAGGGGCGTATACCGCGCTCGATGGCACCCAGCTCAACAAAGCGATCAATCAGGCCCAGGCCGGAGACGGTTTCTCTCTGCTGGATGTCGCGAAACAGGTCACCGTCTACGATATCCGCGTCAACCGGCCGTTCTTCGATTACGTCAAGACCAACACCCTGTATCTGCAGGCCAAAATGAATGCCGCGGCCAGCGCGTTCGCGGCCAACAGCTATTCCGGCGGCGTCTGGCTGCCGCCGACCGAGATCGGCGACAAAAGCCTGGGCGCACTCGAAATCAAAACCGCCTGGCGCAGCTTCGGCAGCAGCACGCTGAAACTCTGCCCGTCCGACCTGATGCATTGCGAGATCGACGACGAACAAAATGTCTGGGGTCTGGTCGGCCTGCATCTGGTGCAAAAAACCAATACCCACGGCGAATTCGTCTGGACCTCGTTCGAGCACACCGCCAACGCCCCGGATTGCAATGGCGGCGGCGCCAACCCGATCGCCAGCATGCCGCTCGATCCGACCCGGGCGCAGGGCAGCATCAACGTCAACAAGAACTACCGCGACGGCACCCAGCAAAGCGGCTGGAACTACTTCAACTACCCGAGCTACCAGCAAGCCGGCGGCGATGGCAAGACCTGCGCCTTCCCCACTCAGAAAGGCGGCGCAAATCCCTTGTGTCTGACCTGGCCGGGCAGCGCCGGCAACTGGAACCAGGTCAACGTCTGCCGCACCGACCGAATGGAGCGTCCGTCCACCAGCTGCGTCAAACTCGGCGCCGAGCCGAACAGCCAGGATATCGCCTGCCTCAATCAGAGCGTGATCAGCAAGGCCCCGACCGGACTGGCGTCGCGTTGGAAGTACTACAAACTGATCGGCATGGAATGGTTGATCAATGGCAACACCGAAGGCGGCGCCTTCGGCCAGGGCTGCTTCACCTTCAGCGGTTCGGCCAGTTGCCCCAACTTCGGCAAGCATGGCGAATCCGGCGGCGCGCCCAACTACTCGCGCGCCGGCTCCACCACCATGGCCAACACCACCCTCGAAACCTGGATGCAGAACGGCATGTACCTGGTCGATCCAGGCAACCCAAAAAACGTCACCTCTGCCCTGGACTGCTTCGGCTGCCATCAACCACAATCGATCGCCGCCCCGTCAGCCGGCTTCAACGAGGGCGACATGAGCCATGTCTTCTCGCGTATTGCGCAGTGAGCGATCCGATCCCGACCAGCCGCTCGTTACCAATCGACTACCCGGAGCATTACCATCCATGTGGAGACGCCCGCGTTCATATCTCGCAACAGCCGCCACAAGGAGGCTGATCGGCTGACGGCGAACGTAAGCACTGTACGGAACGGGCACAAGGGTAGGCTGGCGGTGAGCGCAGAGAACCGTAGGCTGGTGGTGAACGCAGAGAACCGTAGGCTGGCGGTGAGCGCAGCGAACCCCAGCGTCGCCGCCCCGCGCTTGCCGTTGCTGGGGTTCGCTGCGCTCACCCCAGCCTACGCGGCTGGGCTCACCCCAGGCTACCCGGCTGGTCATCGACGGCCAGCCCTTTCACATCAACTTCGGCGCCGCGCTGGCCGACCTCAAGTAAACCCGGATCAGGCTGGTCCGCCGGACCAGCCGCCCCCCCAATCATTGGAGTCGACCATGAAGAAAATTCCCTCGACCGCACTGTTTCTTCTCGCCTGCGCCGGATCCACGTTCGCTACGGAAACCCCGGAAGTACCCTACCCTGATGGCTACCGCGACTGGCATCATGTCAAGAGCATGGTGATCGAAGACGGACATCCGCTGTTCGGAGCATTCGGCGGTATTCACCATGTCTACGCAAATCCGAAGGCGGTGCAAGGCTACCGAACCGGCACGTTTCCCGATGGCGCCGTCATCGTGTTCGACCTGCTGGAAGCCACGCGCGCGGATGGCGCCGTGACCGAAGGTGCGCGCAAGGTGACCGGTGTGATGTTCAAGGACGCGGAAAAATATGCGGCGACCGGCGGTTGGGGCTTCGAGGGCTTCGAGGGCTTCGGCGGCGGCGATCGCGGCCAGCGCGTGGTGGCGGCGAATGCGGCCAGCGCCTGCTTCGCCTGCCACGCCCCGCACAAGGATCGCGACTACGTGTTCAGCAAGCTGCGCGACTGACAAGGAACCTGCGATGAGCGAATCCCCGATACTGCCCGACTGGCAGGTCGACCAGTGGTTCAACACCGACTCGCCGATCAGCCTGGCGCAATTGCGTGGGCGCGTGGTGCTGCTGCACGCTTTCCAGATGCTCTGTCCTGGCTGCGTCAGCCACGCCCTGCCACAGGCCGAGCGGGTCCATCGCGACTACGCCGGGCAGGGGGTGACGGTGATCGGTCTGCACACGGTGTTCGAGCACCACGCGGCGATGCTGCCGGTGGCGCTCGCGGCATTCCTGCACGAATACCGCATCACCCATCCGGTCGGTGTGGATGTCGCAGTCCGCGATGGCAACCCGGTGCCACTGAGCATGCGCAGATACGGTTTACGCGGCACGCCTTCGCTGATGCTGATCGACCGTGCCGGACGGTTGCGCCTGCACGAGTTCGGCCGCATAGACGATCTTCGTCTGGGCTTGTGGCTGGGTCGCCTGCTGGTCGAAGATCACGGTTTGCGCACGGACGGCAGGCCGCCGCCGGAATCCGCGCATGGCTGCGATGGCACGGCCTGTCCGGTGGATACGCAGCATGAGCAGAACTGAGCGCGGCGACCTGGAGCGATGCATCGGCCAGGTCCGCGCCGTGCTGACCGGAGCGGCGCGGGCCTACATCCGTCCGGGCACCCGCAGTGCCATCGCCAAGACCGTGGCTGCGGTTCCGCTCCGGGTGGATAGGCTGGGTTTGCAGGGCGACGAACAGGGCGACCTGCGTGTCCATGGCGGTCCGGCCAAGGCAGTGCATTGCTATCCCTGGGCGCATTACCCGCACTGGCGCGACGAACTACCGAATTGCCGGTTGCTCGACCAGCCTGGCGCATTTGGCGAGAATTTCAGCATCGACCCACTGGTCGAGGATGACGTATGCATAGGCGATCGCTGGCGGATAGGTACGGCCGTATTCGAGATCAGCCAGGGACGCCAACCGTGCTGGAAACTCAATGACCGCTTCGGCATCGCGGACATGGCGCGACGCGTGCAGGATTCGTTGCGGGCCGGATGGTATCTGCGCGTGCTCCATCCGGGTGTGGTGCGGGCCGGGGATGCCATTGTGCTGCTGGAGCAACCGTATCGGGACTGGACGATTGCGCGCCTGTTGGCCTTGATCCGCGATCGCAGTATCGATCCAACCGTGCTCACCGAAGTGCTCTCACTGCCACTGCCGGATGCCTGGCATCGGCTGTTCCAGGCCCGGCTGACCTCCGGTGCAACCGAATCCTGGTCGAAACGACTGGAAGGACTACCCCCCGAACAATGAGCGCAGTCCGCATGCCGGAGGCGACCCGGTCCGCCGAACTTCAGCGCAAACTCAGCGTCTGGCGTTTCCATTCCGGGTCCTGCCAGCGGTAGAACGGGCTGAGGTGGGCGGGCTGTTCGGCTTGCTTGAGGACTTTGAGGGTGCCGATGTCGAGCAGTTCGAAGCTGCGCTGGAAGTGCCCGCCGCTGCGGGTTTCGCGGGCGGCGAGTAGTTGTTTGCCGCCGGGCACCCAGCCGGCGAATTCGATGTAGCCCAGATCCGGGCCGTCGCTGCCGGGCGGGGCGATGTCGAGCAGCCAGCCGTCGCCGCTCTTATGGAACAACCATAGCTCGCGCCAGCCCTCCAGCGGTTGCACGGCCAGGGCGAGCGCGCTGCCCTGGGCGTTGACCCGTGCCGACTGCGTCCACACCGTGCCGAAGGTGCAGCGGCTGAGCAGCGCCTGCTCCGGTCCGTGCTGCGGGTCGACCAGGGCGATACAGGTCTGCCCGGGTTCGCCGGCCCGGGTGACGATTCTGAGTGTGGATTTGTTGCGCGGCGCGGCTTCGGCGGCCCAACGCGAGGCGCCGACCCGGATCGCGGCCTCGCTCATGGCGTCGCCGTCGCTTTCGGCGAGTTGTGCCGGCGCTACGCTGGCGAGTTCGTCCACGGCGCGCGCGGCGGCTTCGCCGGCATCCTCGCCGCGGCGGCTGCGCTGAAAGGCGATACTCGCCCAGACCGCGGCGCTACGCAGACGCAGGCGGTTTTTCAGCAGCTCCGACAAGTGCTGGCGAGGGGCGCGATCGAGCACCTCGCGACGCCAGTCGTCGAGGGCGTGGCGCGCGACCGGCGTCAGGTCGGGATCGACGCAGTCCGGTCGGGTCAGGGCCAGCGCCGCATTGGCTTTCTGCGGATCACTGGCTTCGAGCGCCAGCACCCGCCGGAACGCCTCGCCGTCGTAGCACAGGCGCATCCGCCCGCCCTGCATGAAGCTGCTGATCTTGATGCCATAGCTGGCGGCAAGCTCCAGATGCGCCGCGAACAACACATTGCGCGCGGCGCTGCGATTGGCCGAAGCGCGCTCGGCCAGACGGTCGGCCAGGGTGCCCAGCGCATCGAAAATCTCGGCGCCGATCGCGCTGGCCGGTGCCGCCTGCAGATAGGCCGCGGCGTAGGCGATGCCGAGCGCCTCGTCGCCCGGGCTATCGCGCAGGAAACGCACCACCGCCATCAATTCGGGGGCATCCGCCGCGGCCAGCGAGATCCGCCGCACCTGGCTCTGGCGCACGAAACCGGCGCGCTCGCGGCGATGGTCGTAGACCTGCACAAAATCCAGGCGCTCGGCGCGCACTTCGAGCCGGTCGCCGGCCCACAGCACCGCGTGTTGGGTGGCCGAGTCTCGCGCCTCGGCACGCAGCGCGGTCTGGTCGGCGACCACGATCGCCAGTGCCATCGCCGCCGGCGCCGCGGCGGCGGGCGACGGCAGCGGTGCCGCCGGTGCCGTTCCGGCCCGCGCGCCGACGCCGAGCAGCAGGCCGATCAGTAGCAGGGCGCGCTTCATCGGCGGGTCGCCGTGGTCGCGCCGTTCTGGCCGAGCAGGTTGCCGCCGATGAAGCCGCCATCGGTCGGCGGCGCGGCGATGATCACCGAGATCTTGTCGGACAGCTTGTCGGCCAGGGTCTTCTGGATCAGCAGGGGGTATTTGCTGATCAGCGCGCCATCGCGTTCGAGCTGGACGCTGGCCACCTTGCCGAGCTGGTCGATGCGATAGACCTCGGCATCGGCCAGTTGCTGCCGCGACGCGGCTTCGGCCTTGGCCTCGATCAGCCGCGCCTGGGCACTGCCTTCGGCGATGCGGATGCGCGAGGCCTTGTCGGCATCGGCTTCCAGCTTGCGTTGCTCGATCTGCTTTTGCTTGAACGGAATCACGTGCTGCATGGCCTCTTCCTGGGCGCGGGCGGCGATCACCTGTTCATTGGCCGCGGCCTCGGCGGCTTTCTGGCGGCGGACCTTTTCCGCTTCGCCGCGCAGTTCGGTCTCCTGGACCTCCTTGGCCTTGAGCTCCAGCGTGTATTGCATCTTCTCGGTCTCCAGCTCAACCGCGAGCAGGCGGTCCATACCGGCGCGGTAGTCGGCGGGCAGATCGACATTGCCCATCATCACCTGCTTCAGCACCAGTCCGTCCTTGGCCAGCAAGGGCTTCAATTCGGACTCGATGCTGTCCTGCAGTTCCTGGCGCTTGCTAGAAAAAATCTCGCGCACCGTGTAGCGGGTGAACAGACGATAGATCACCCCCTGCAGCAGCGGATCGACCAGTTCGGCGTCGAGGTCCTCAGGCAGTTGGTCGCCAAGCTTGGCGAGCTTGGTCGGATCGAGCGCGTAGCGGATGGTCAGCTCGACCCCCAGCGACAGTCCCTCGGACGATTGCAGCGGCGCGGCACCGCCGGACGACTGGATGCGCTGCGGGCGATACATATGGTCGCCGAGGTCGAACCGGCGCAGCGAATGCACGCCGGGAATGACCAGGGCGGCGCCCTCGCGAAGCGTGGTGGTGCGGCCGCTCCAGCGGTTCAGTCGCAGACCGACTTCCTGCCGGCCGACCGCTTCGACCGGCGCGTGCTGGTACAGGTTGTAAGCCACCAGGGCCAGCGCGAACAGCGCGATCGCCCGCGGACGCAGCAGTTGCTGGCCGGTCCGTTGCAAGCCTTGAACGATATTGGACATAAGACCCCCGAAGTCGCTTGCATTCCAATCGGCGGCCCACCGCAGTGGGACGTTCCCTTGTCGGCCTGGTGCAAGGTTTTCAGTGAAAGCCATGCACTGTCAGGCGCGCTTGCAGAAGACACCCGGCTGCTGTTCGCGAGCGGCCGCAGAGCTGTTGTGAATCTGCAAATTTGTGGCGGAATGCGTGCAGCACGAAATTCCGCTGTGGCGCTACCCGCTGGTGGCTGGGATTGGATCATGCAATACCGAGCGTGCAGTGCCGACCGTGCAGCAGCGGCGGCGACGGACTGAGTTTTCCGATAGCGTATACGCGCCGCTTCTCTCAACTTATCCACTGCTCATGGACCTTCAGCCTACCCTGCGCAATGAACGGGTGCTCTTGCAGCCGCTGCGCTGCGATGATTTCGAGCCTTTGTATGCGCTCGCCAGGGACCCGAACATCTGGACCCAGCACCCGACGCCGACGCGCTACCAGCGCCCGGTTTTCGAGAACTACTTCGCCGGTGCGATGGCATCAGCGGGTGCCTTGCGCATCCAGCGCAGCGATGATCATTCGCTGCTCGGTTGCACGCGATACTACGATCTGGATCTGGCGCAGAGCGAAGTGAAGATCGGCTACACCTTTCTGAATTGCGCCAGTTGGGGGCAAGGCCTGAATGCGGCGTGCAAGGCGCTGATGCTGGATCACGCGTTCCGCTTCGTCGAGCGGGTGCGCTTCGAGGTCGGCCTGTGCAATCGGCGTTCGCAGATCGCGATGACCCGACTGGGCGCGCGCCGCCTGGGCGAATACGATCTGGCCTACCAGGGCGAAGCCAGCCATCCCAACGTCGTGTTCGAAATCGCCCGAACCGATTGGATCGATTGAGCGCGACGTCCTGCGCTTGGCGTCCGACGTGAGCGCCCGCTCCGGTGGGGTGCAAACGTGAGTTTGCTCGCCTTCGCCGTCGCTATGACTTTCGGCATCCCATGACTTCCTTCACTGGTTGGTGTTGTACGGCACCAGCACACTAAAGCCCCAACCGAAGGAGTCCCCCATGAAAGCGAGCGTCTGTTTCCTGATGATTGCCGGTTTGATCGCGGCTGCCAGCCCGCTCCAGGCCAGAGAAGATGTCGAACGCCGCAGCGTGCAAGCAGCAGCTGCACCCGATCCTGCCGAACAACTGCTCGATCTGGCGCGCATGCTGCGCGCCAACGACCTGCACGGCATGCTCCGCGCCAGCGTGCCGCCGCGCCACTACCAGGAGCTGCGTCTGGCCTACGAGGTGCAACGACTGGAACCAAGCTCCGAATCGGATCGCAACGAATTCGCCGAACACCTGGGCAAATTGAATGCACCCGATGCGGTCGAGCAATTGATGGCCGAAATCGAGCCCAAACTGGCCGAGGCGCGGCCCAAGGCGCCAGCGGCGATCATGATGGGCCTGGGCGCACTGCAGATCGCGCTGATGTCCGAAGACAACAAGCTGAGCCCGGAACAACGCGAATCGCTGCAAAACGCCCTGCCCGGCTTCCAGTCCTGGGTCACCCGCACTGATTTTCTGAGTTCTCAATCGATGCGCCAGGCACTGTCGCTGATCGCCGGCGCGGTGCAGAGCACCGGCATTCAGGATCTCGATCAGCTCAAGCAATGGTCGTTTGAACAGACATTGGCGCAGGCCGGACGGGTGCTTGCGGCAGGCAAACAGGCCCTCTTGATTTATGGCCTGGACCCGGATGCGATCGCCGATTCCCTGCGCGTGGAAGTGTTGGCGGTGGAAGGCGACCGCGCCCGTGTACGCAGCACCATCACCCTGTTCGATGCGCCGATCTCGGCCGAGCACGAACTGGTCCTGCTCGATGGTCGCTGGTATGCCAAGGACTTTGCCAAGCACTGGACGATCCACCACGACAAGCAGGCGCAGCGCTGAGTCGGTGCGCATAGCGCGTAGGCTGGGGTGAGCACGTAGCGCGTTGGCTGGAGTGAGCGCATAACGCGTAGGCTGGGGTGAGCAAAGCGAACCCCAGCGTCGCGCAGCCGACCAGGCCGGGTGAACCGGTACCGCGGCCAGATCAGGGACGGCGGATGCGCTGCGCTTATCCGCCCTACCTCCGTCGCCCCGGCGGACGCCGGGGCCCAGTGTTGGGTACGGCGAGAGCGTCGAGAGCACTGGGTCCCGGCGTTCGCCGGGACGACGCCGGGTTAGAATGCCCGCCTTTGCCTACGGATCGGATTGCAATGAGCGAGCGCGTGGCGGTGGTGACCGGGGGAATCGGTGGACTGGGCACGGCGATCGTGCGCGCTTTGGTGGAATCCGGACGCCAGGTGGTGGCAGCCGACCTGGACCAGGATTCCGAACGGGTACGCGAATTCCGCAAAGCCCACGCCGGATTCGGCGAGCGCGTCGGCTATGCACCGGTCGATGTCACCGATTTCGCGAGCTGCGCCGCACTGATCCGCGCGGTCGAAGCGAGCCGCGGTCCGGTCGCGATCCTGGTCAATGCCGCCGGCATCACCCGCGATGTCACCCTGCGCAAAATGGAACCGGCGCAATGGCAGGCGGTGCTCCGGGTCAATCTTGAGGGATCGTTTAACATGTGTCGGCAAGTCGTTGAAAGTATGAGTGAACAAGGATTCGGTCGGATCGTCAATATCAGCTCGGTCAACGGCCAGACCGGGCAGTTCGGCCAGACCAATTACGCCGCTTCCAAGGCCGGCCTGCACGGCCTGAGCATGGCCCTGGCGCGCGAACTGGCGCGCAAGGGTGTGACCGTCAACAGCATCTCGCCCGGCTACTGCCGGACCCCGATGGTCGAAGCCATTCCGGCGCCGCTGCGCGAGCAGATCATCAGCCAGATTCCAGTCGGCAGAATCGGCGAACCCGAAGACATCGCCCGCGCCGTGCGTTTCCTGAGCGAGGATGCCGCCGGCTACATCACCGGCATCAACCTGCCGGTCAACGGCGGCGCCTTCATTAGCTTCTGACCGCACCAACCATGCCAGAGGATTGGGGGCTAGGGGCTAGGGGCTAGGGGCTAAGAGCGGGGCGGCGCATAGGTTGTGCTGAGCGCAGCGAAGCGCAACAGTGCGGAGCGTGGCATCGTGCAAACGATGTCGCGGAATCGTTGCGCTGACCGGCTCCGCCGTTAAGCACCGCTGCGCTCAGCGCAACCTAAG
>JBFXKH010000103.1:0-13814 GCA_050173995.1 Lysobacterales bacterium
CCGCGGCGGTCTGGCGCTCGGCTGCCTCGCTCGGGGCGGAGTTGTTGATGCCGACGCGCTTCCTCGCCGCCGAATTGCATGCAGAGGGTGCGCGCATCGAATACCAGACGGCCGCTGCCAGCGAAAGTTGTGAGGCACGCATGCTGATCAATGCCGCCGGCCCCTGGGCCAGCGGCCTGCTCGAACGGATCAGCCCGCGACCGGCGACGCCAGCGATGGAGTTGATCCGCGGCACCCATATGTTGCTGCCGGGAAGACTCAGCGCCGGTGCCTTCTACCTGGAGGCGCCGCAGGATGGCCGCGCCGTGTTCGCCCTGCCGCGTGCCGAAGCTACCCTGGTCGGCACCACCGAATGTCCCTACCACGGCGATCCGGACGCGGTAGCGCCCAATACCGCTGAATGCGACTACCTGCGACGCGTCATCGCGCGCTATTTTCCTCACCGGGCTGCTGACCTGCCGCTGTCTTCGTTTGCTGGGCTGCGCGTGTTGCCGGCCAGCCGTGAGCGCGCCTTCCAGCGTTCGCGAGAAACCTTGCTGGTGCCGGATCGCGCATCCAGGCCGCGTCTGTACAGCGTGTTCGGCGGCAAGCTCACCACCTATCGCGCCACCGCCGAAAAGCTACTGCGGCGCCTGCAACCGGATCTGCCGGCGCGCCGGCCGCGGGCCGACACCCGCGAACTGCCGCTGACGCCCGGCTGAGCCGCTGCTATCGTTGCCGCCGCCATCGCCCGCAGCCGCGGTTCGGCGCTTCACTCCGACAGCCCAGCAAAGGATCCGCCATGCGCGCCTTGATCGTCCTCGTCTTGCTTCTCGCCAGTGCCGTGCTCGCGGCCGACAAGCCGCAACTGCAGCGCGTGGTCGGTTTCACCGACTTGGCGGCCGCTGGCGCGATCGGCAGCTGGCTAAAGGGGCGGCGCGTATGAGCAGTTTCGGGTTGGGTCGGACCGGTCGCAACCAAGCCTACCGGTCCGATGCACAGGGCCGTTGCGACGCACTGTGGTGCTGCCGGCAGCGCCTGATTGCATTCCTGTTGCTGGCCTTTGGCATGCTGATCGTGCCGGCACAGACTACCGTTGCGAAGTCGGACGAATCCGCGCCCGCAAGCAGCCTGTATCGGGTGACCACCCTGCGCGCGGCGCCCGGTGCCTTGCTCGATCTGATCGCGCTGTACCGACGCGCCGCCGCGGAGCGAATGTGGTCGCGCAGCGGCGACAGTACGCCCTTGTTGATGCGGCATTCCCAGGGCGACCAGTGGGACCTGCTGGTGCTTCAGGCGATCGGCAGCTACGCCGATCATTACCGCAAATCGCGGATCCGTCGCCGTGCCGAAGCCGGCGAAGCCGCCTTCCTGGCCGAGCGCGACCGTCTGCTGGTGTTTCGCGAAGACCTGTTCGCCTACGGCCCGGACCGGGCGCTGGTGCAGGCCCGCTATCGCGACAATGCTTTCTTCCATATCGAGATGTTCGCTGCCTTGCCGGGCAAGCACGCCGAGCTGCTGCGGCAACGGCAGATGGAAAACGCCTACCTTACCGCGATCAAGGCGCCGAGCAATCTGATCTGGGTCGGCGATCAGGGCTCGGATGTCGATGTGTTCACCATCGGCTTTTATCCCAGCATCGTCGAGTTCGCCGCGCCCAACGCGGTCAGCGATGCTGAGGCCGAAGCGGCCGCCAAGGCCGTCGGCTTCCAGGGCCGCGGGTTCATCGGCACCTACCTGCGTGAACTGATCGCCAGCCACCACGACACGCTGGCGGTGAAAGTGGATTGAATGCGGTGGCCGGCGGCTTATTCGTGCGTCCGCAATCCCGCCGCGCCCGAAGCGCCCAAATGGCCGCCTCGGCGGACGAATGCATGGTGGTCTGTGGCTGGGCCAAGTCGCGACCCCAAAAAAGACCGGAGTGGGCTCCGGTCTGCTCTGCCTGAGTGCGCTCAGCCGATCCACTGGCCGCAGCGCCAGCGATCCGGCTATTTCTTCTTGGCCTGCTTCTCTGCGCGTTTTTCTTTCAGGGTTTTGGTCGGTGCTTTCTTCGCTTGCTTCTTCTGGTCCATGCCCTTGCTCACAACGGTTCTCCTGAGGCTTTCAATGGAAGGGATACCGCAGGCTCTGCGCCCGCGACCACGTCGATCGGTAGCCGTGATCGAGCGTGGCGATACTCTACGCCGGCCGGTGCCGTTGCGGAAGATGGCCAGCGCAGCGCCAGCCTCCAGCCTCCAGCCTCCAGCTCTTAGCTCTTAGCTCTCAGCTCTTAGCTCCTAGTCTCTTGCCCCTAGCCTCTAGTCTCTAGCCCAGCCCAGCCCAGCCCAGCCCAGCCCCTAGATGCTGCGCCGCGGCGGCACCAGCAGGTTGCCGAACAGCAGGCCGGCGACCAGCGAAGCCAGGATCACGATCAACGAAAAGGCTTTGTCGAGGCCGAGAAAGACATCGCGCTCGAACACGTAAAACAGGCTGCGGAAGCCGACCGTGCCCGGCACCAGCATGATGATGCCGGGCAGTCGTACGATTGCGCCGGGGCGGTGCAGCAGGCGGGCGTAAAGGTTCGCCGCCGATCCGACCACCAGCCCGGACAGGAATACGGCGAACTCCGGGCCGGCCCAGTGGCTGCCGATGCGCGTGGTCAGATAACCGAGCCAACTTGCCAGCATAGCCACCGCAAAATCCCGCCGCGCCGCCTGAAACAGCACGGCAAAGGCATAGCTGGCCGCAATCAGGGCCAGCCACTCGGTCCAGTCCGGCAAGACCGCGGTGTTCACCATCGGCGGCGGGGTGGCCAGCAACTTGGCCACCTGCACCGCGGCCACGGTGCCGAACACCAGTTTGAGCAGGACCGCGGTCGCGCCCATGAAGCGCACCGTGCCGGCGACCAGGTGCTGGGTCGATAGCTCGACCACCGCCGTGGTCAGCGCCAGGCCCGGCAGCAGCACGATCAGGGCGGCGATCACCACCAGGTCGATGCGCAACGGCTGCCAGAAGGCGGCGATCATCACCGCGGCGAACATGGCGATGAAGGCGGCCACCGCCTCGAACGAAGGCGCCAGATTCCGGTGGCGCGCGACCAGTTGCGAGAACAGTCCGATCAGCAGGCCGAGCGCGGCCGCGACCAACACGTCGGCGCCGCCGCCCTTGAGCAGGGCGGTCACGGTGCCGGCGGCGATGCCAAAGCTCAGCACCTGCAACAGGCTGGCGCGCAAACCGAGCCGGCTCGGCACGGCCCGCAGTGCCGCAAGCCCGGCGGCCAGATCGAGCTGGCCGGCGCTGACCTGCTCGGCGATCTGGTCGACCTCGGCCAGCCGGCGCAGATTGACTTCGCCCGGCGCCAGGCGGATCACCTGGGTCGAACGCGGCAACGCATCGGCGCCATCGGTCAGCACATTGAACGAGATGATCACCGAGGTCGGCGTGGCCAGGATATTGCAGGCAAAACCGAGCCGATCGGCGACGATGCCGAGCGCGTCTTCCAGGCGCGGCGCCGAGGTACCGTACTGGTGCAGACGCCGCGCCAGCTCGACCAGGAAGCGCACGCGGTTCTCGAATTCGGTCAGGGGCATGGCAGCGGCGGGTCTCGGGGGCGCAAAGCATAGCGGTACAGAGGACAGGGAATGGGGAACAGTAGAGCGAAGCAGCCGTCGTCCCGGCGAACGCCGGGACCCAGTGCTCTTGACGGTCTCGCCGTGTTCACCACTGGGCCCCGGCGTTCGCCGGGGCGACGGCTTTTCTGTTCCCTGTCCCCCGACCTCGGTCCCCCGTCTTCTGTCCTCCGTCGCCTGGACAAGCTACCCTTCGCGGCCTATGAAACGGTCGCCGCCCAGCAAGGATTTTGCGCTCGATCCGAATGACCCGGAGCGGCTGGCCAATCTGTGCGGGCCGTTCGACGCGCACCTGCGCCAGATCGAGCTCGGGCTGGCGGTCGAGATCAATAACCGCGGCAACCTGTTTCGGGTGGTCGGTGTGGCCGAGGCGGTCGGCTTGGCGCGACGCCTGCTCGAAACGCTGTATGCGCAGGCCGGGACGGAGACGATCAGCGCGGCGCAAATCAATCTGGCGTTGGCCGAACTCACCGGAAGCTGCCGGCCGGTGGCGGTGGCGGACAATACGGTCAGCCCGCAGGAAGTGTCGATCAAGGTCAAGCGCGGGGTGATCCGCGGTCGCGGCGACAACCAGCAGCGCTATCTGCACGCGATCGCCCGCCACGATATTTCCTTCGGCATCGGGCCGGCCGGTACCGGCAAGACCTGGCTCGCGGTGGCGAGCGCGGTACAGGCGCTGGACGACAGCCGGGTGCAGCGCATTATCCTGGCGCGGCCGGCGGTCGAGGCCGGCGAGAAACTCGGCTTCCTGCCCGGCGACCTGTCGCAAAAGGTCGATCCCTATCTGCGACCGTTATACGACGCGCTCTACGAGATGCTCGGGGTCGAACGGGTCGGCAAGTTGATCGAGCGCAATGTGATCGAAGTGGCGCCGCTCGCCTATATGCGCGGGCGCACCCTGAACGACGCCTTCGTGATTCTGGACGAGGCGCAGAACACCACGATCGAACAGATGAAGATGTTCCTGACCCGGATCGGCTTCGGTTCGATCGCGGTGGTCACCGGCGACATCACCCAGACCGATCTGCCGCGCCAGACCCGCTCCGGTCTGCGCCATGCGATCGACGTGCTACGCGCGGTCGAGGGCATCAGTTTCACTTTTTTCAGTGCCCGCGACGTGGTCCGCCACCCGCTGGTGCAGCGCATCGTGTCGGCCTACGAGGCGCACGAAAACCCCGCGGCGACGCCGGCCGCCGACGCACAAGCGACATGATCGATCCCGCCGCTACCGCCGTGATCTATGACCTGGACGGCACCCTGATCCGTGGCGATTCCGGTACCCGGCTGGTGCGTGCCCTGCTCGCCCGGCATGGCTGGCGACGCGCCCTGGCGCTGCTAATCGCACCGATCGCGCTGCCGCTGATGTTGCGGGTGTCCACCCGTCATTGGGGTGTGCGGCCGATGCTGTGGATCGCCACGGTCGGCATGGACCAGGCGGCGCTCGATACCTTCATGGAAGTATTCATGCGCGACTATCGAATTCGCTGGATCGCGCCGGTGCTGACCAGCCTGCGCGCCGATCTGGCCGCCGGCCGGCGCGTGGTGGTGGCGACCGGCGCGTTTCAGGATCTGGCCGAACGCATCATCGCCAGCCTGGCCCTGGACCACCTGGCGCCGCAGGTGGTCGGCGCCAGCCTCCGACCCTGGGCCGGGGGCTTCACCGTCGATCAAGGCGCCAACGGTGTGCGCAAGTTGTGGCGTCTGGCCGAAGCCGGCATCCTGCCGCCGTTCGCCGAGGTCTGGACCGACAGCGAAGCCGATCTGCCGCTATTGCAGGCGGCGGCGGTCGGGCACTGGGTGTCCGAGGACGGGCAGGCGCCCAAGCGCATCCTGGCGCGGTTTCCCGGCATCATCCGGCACAGCGTGCCGCGCGAACGTCGATGAGTTTTCTGGTCCACATCAACTATCAGATGCCGCGCCGTGGCCTGCCGGCCGCAGTCCGCCTGCGTGCCTGGGTGGAAGCCGCGCTGCGCGGCGCGCGCCGCCGCCGCGGTGAGGTTTCGCTGCTGCTGGTCGAAGCCGATCAGGGTCGGCAGATGAACCTGCAATACCGCCAGCGCGACTACCCGACCAATGTGCTCAGCTTCCCGGCCGAACTGCCGCCCGGCGTGGAATCCGATCTGCTCGGCGACCTGGTCATCTGCGCGCCGGTGGTTGCCGACGAAGCCAGCGCCCAGGGCAAGACGCTCGCTGACCACTATGCCCACCTGTGCGTCCACGGCAGCCTGCACCTGCTCGGCTACGACCACCAGAACCCGGCCGAGGCGGAGCGCATGGAGGCATTGGAGACCCGCATCCTGGCCCGGCTCGGCATTGCCGATCCTTATCAGGACGCTGCCGAAAGCTGATCGGCTGGGATCGATGCCCACGGCAACGACTGTCGGGTCCGCGCCGGCGGCGCTTGACCCGACCTACCGCCGTCATTCCTCTCGATCCGGCGTCGTCCCGGCGAACGCCGGGACCCAGTGCTCTTGGTCCGGTCGCCGCACCCGGCGCTGGGCCCCGGCGTTCGCCGGGGCGACGGCTTTCTGTCCTGTGAACGCCTTCCCGGCGCCGAGCCGCTACACTGATGGTCCTGCCCGAACGGGCCTGCACCCGCGACTGATGAACGACGAACCCCCGAGTACCCCCGCCGCGGCACCGCGTTCCTGGCTCGATCGACTCGGGCACATGCTTTCCGGGGAGGCGCGCAACCGCGACGAACTGCTGGAAGAACTGCGCAGCGCCAAGGACAACGGCTTGCTCAGCGCCGATACCCTGGCGATGATCGAGGGCGCGATCGACGTGTCCGACCAGCAGGTCGGCGATGTCATGGTGGCGCGCTCGCAGATGGTCACCATCCCGGTGGACGCCAGCCTGGCCGAGATCGTCGCGATCGTGCTGGAATCCGGGCATTCGCGTTTTCCAGTGCTGGGCGCCGAACGCGAGCGGGTGGTCGGCATCCTGCTGGCCAAGGATCTGCTGCGCTGTCTGGCCGAGCCGGAGCAAGCCTGCGATATTCTGAGCCTGATCCGCCCGGTCAGCCTGGTGCCGGTAAGCAAACGCCTGAACCAGTTGCTGAAAGAGTTCCGCACCCGCCGCCAGCACATGGCGATCGTGATCGACGAGTACGGCGGCGTCGCCGGCCTGGTCACCATCGAGGACGTGCTGGAAGAAATCGTCGGAGATATCGACGACGAACACGACGACGAATTCAACCCGGACCAGCACATCCGCGTGCTGGCTGACGGTCGCTACGCGGTCAGCGCACTGACCCCGATCGAGCTGTTCAACCAGCGCTTCGGCTGCGCGCTCGACGAAGACGAATACGACACCATCGGCGGCCGGGTGACCGAGGCGTTCGGTTACGTACCCGAGGCCAACGAAGAAATCGACATCGAGGGCCTGCACTTCGTGGTCGCCAAGGCCGACGCACGCCGGGTGCTGCAATTCACGGTGAGCGATGCGCGCGGCGGATGAGCGCGCCGCGCCGCGTCGCTGGCAGCGTCTGCTGATCGGCTGGGTCGCGACGCTGCTGAGCTTTGCGGCCGCGGCGCAGCCGGGCACCGATGCCGCAGCTACGCCGGGCGAGGCCGGCAGACTGCGCGTGGCCCTGGTCACGATCGCGCCGGGCGCGTTGTACTGGGAGCGCTTCGGCCATAACGCGATCCTGATCGACGACCGCGAACGCGGCCAGTCATTGCTGTACAACTTTGGCTACTTCGATTTCGATCAGGCCCATTTTTTCCTCAACTTCATTCGCGGCCGCATGCTGTACCGGCTGGCCGCCACCGATCCGCGCGCCGACCTGGCCGGCTACCGAGAGGAAGGCCGCTCGGTCTGGGTGCAGGAGCTGGCGCTCGAACCGGCCGCGGCGCAGGCACTGGCCGGCGCTCTGGCCGAACACGCGCAACCGGCGCACGCCGAATACCGCTATGACTACTACGCCAACAACTGTTCGACCAAGGTCCGCGATGCGCTTGACCAAGCCTTGAACGGCGCCTTGCGCGCGCAGTCGATCGGGCGCGGACGCGGCGAGACCTATCGCTCGTTGTCGCGGGCCTACGCCGCGCCGGAGCCCTGGCTGGCGCTCGGCATCGATCTCGGCCTGGGCCCGGCCGCCGACCGGCAGATCAGTTTCTGGGAGGAAGCGTTTCTGCCGATGCGCCTGCGCGATCTGGTCGCCGAATTGCAACTGCCCGGGCCCGACGGCGAGCCGCGGCCGCTCGCCACCCCGCCGCAGCAGGTGGTGATCGGTGCCGTCTGGCCGGGCGAACCGCAGGCGCCGCGCTGGTGGTTGCGCTTTGTCCTGCTCGGACTCGCCCTGGCCATGCTGCCCTGGTTCGGCCTGCGCGCGCAGCGCCCGCTGTGGCGAAAGCTCGCCGCCGCCGGGTCGGCCTTGTTCAGCCTGTTGCTCGGCCTGGTCGGGCTCGGCCTGCTCGGACTGTGGTGCTGCACCGACCATACGATCGCCGCCGCCAATGCCAATCTGGCAGTATTCAGTCCGCTGTCGCTGGCCCTGGTCTGGCCGCTGTGGCGCCGGCATCGACGCGGTCATCAGTCCGGCCGATTCGGCCTGTGGACGGCGCGGCTGATCCTGCTCGGCATCGCCGCGGTGATCGCGCTCGGCATGCTCAAGTTCAGCCCCCTGCAGCAGACCGACTGGCTGGCCCTGCTGCTGCCCTGGCACCTGGCGGTATGGGCGGTGCTTGGGCGGGAGGCGGGAGGCGATAAGCGATAGTCGGGGTTGTTGTGGGAGCGACGGAACGTCGCGAATGGTCAATCGCAGCGACAGTCGCGACGTGCCGTCGCTCCCACAACGGCGCTCCGTCCCCCGCCTCAGCGCTGGATACCAAGCAGCGAACCGAAGTTGAGGTAGACCGAGCCGGCGCCGCTGTCGTTCTGGCCGTAGCTCAGGAACATCGGGCCGAACGGGGTTTCCAGGCCGAGGAACAGGCTGCCGGCGACGATTAGCGAATCGACGCTGACTTCGCGGCGGCGATTCCAGACATTGCCGGTTTCCAGGGTGGCGCCGAAATAGGCCGGCAGCGAAAACATCCGCGAGGCATCGCTCAGCCGGCGGTAGTAGACCACCCGGCCGAGTGCGCTGTGCTGGCCGACCCGTTCGCGTTCGATGAAGCCGGACAACTGCGCGAAGCCGCCGAGCGAATCCAGGCTTTGCAGCGGATCGGCGTCGTCGAAAGTGGTGTGCGCGCGAACGCCGAGCAGAAAGCGGTTGCGGCCGCGGCTGACTGCGCGGTCGCTCCTGATGCGCAGGACCTGGCCACTGCCGTCGCCGCCCAGACCGTCGCTGAACGATTGCAGCAGAAAGTCGGTGCGCCCGCCGGCGCTGGGGAAGTCGCTGTCGTCCAGCGAATCGTGGGTGAGATCGAGAGTGAACGCGCTGTAGTCGCTGCTGATTTTTGCATCGCCCGGGTCGCGGAGCAGCTCGCGGGCGCGGTTGGCGCCGCGCACCAGGCCGCCTTGCAGGCGCCAGTCGTTGGAAAAGTTGTAGCCGAGCAGGGCGCCGGTCTGGGCGCGGCGTACCCGGTAGTCGGCGCGGCCCGTGGCGTTCGGATCGAGCAGTTGGTTCTCGACCCGGTAGTCGAGATAGGGCAGCACGTAGAGCCGGCCGTGGTCGGCGAATGGCTGGTAGCGTTCGGCGCGTACACCGGCGATGCGCCCCAGGTCGGCGCGCAGTCGGGTTTCGCCGTCGTGGCGATCGCTGCCGGCGAAGGTCGCTTCAAGCGCCAACTGGTAGTCGTTGCGGCCCTTGAAGTCATCGCCCAGTTGAAAGCCGAATGTCAGAAAGTTCGGCCCCCAGCTCTTGTCGACCGGATGCAGTTCCAGCCCGGTCTGTTCGCCGCGCTGCTTGGGTTGCCACTGGATGGTCTCGTAGTGGCCCTGGCCGTAGGCCGAAGCCAGATGCGATTCGATATGGTTCGCGTCGAGCGGCGCACCGATCACCGCAGCCATCTCGTCGCCGACCACATGCGGCGAGCCGCTGTTGCCGCCGATCACTTCCAGAAAGCTTACCAACGGCGGATCGAATTCGGGTTTGCGCTGGCCAGCGCGAATCTCGGCATAGCGTTCCGGGCTGACCGCAAACGCGCGCAGCCGATCGATGGCAGCCATCGCCGCGGCCTCGCCGCGGGCGATGCCTTCGGCGACCCGGTCGAATCCCGCCGAGCCGATGTCGGACAGCTTCGGCTGGATCAGTACGTCCTGCGGTCGCAGGTGGGCGAGTTGGCCCTGGGTGCGTTCGCGCATCAGGATAGTGACCATCTGGTTGGTCACGGCGAGCGGCGAGCCGAGTTCGGATTCACCCACCAGGGTGTCGCCGACATCGACCGCGACCAGGCGTTTGGCACCCATGCCCTGGACCACATCGATCGGCAGATTGTTGTACAGGCCGCCATCGACCATCAGCCGGCCGTCGATCCGAACCGGCGCGTAGGCGGCCGGTACCGACATGCTGGCGCGCACCGCCAGCGCCAGGTCGCCGTGGTCGAATACCACGCCCTCGCCGTTAGCGATGTCGGTGCCGATGCAACGGTAGGGGATAGGCAGGCGGTCGAAATCGTCCACCTGCCATACCGGCAGGGTCAGTCGGCGCAGAAACAACAACAGTTTCTGGCCCTGCAGCACGCCGCGTGGAAATACGATGTGGCGGTCGCGAATGCCGGGTTTGAAATCGAGCAGGAAGCGCAGGTCCTCGTCCTTGCGGCGCATCGGCAGGCTGGCCCGGGGCGGATCGTCGGTGAACATGTCCTTCCAATCGATCGCGAGCAGGATCGCCTCGATCTGCCCGGCGTCGTAACCGATCGCGTACAGGGCGCCGACGAACGAACCGACACTGGTGCCGGCGATCTGGTTGACCGGGATGTGCTCGCGTTCCAGCACCTTGAGCACGCCGACGTGGGCCGCGCCGCGGGCGCCGCCGCCGCCCAGCACCAGGCCAATGCCTTCTTCTGACCGCGCCGGGTCGCTAGCCAGGGCGGCACCCAACAGCAGCAAAATCGGCAACAGAAAACCAGGTTTCATCGAGGGGTCCGCGGGCAACCGGAAGTAGGGTGGATAAGCGCAGCGCATCCACCGTTGCCGATAATGGCAGATAGCCGCCCGTGCTCAGGGTCAGGCACCGCGTTGTCGGCATGAGCGGCAGATGCCCAATCGGGTAATGCTGCCCAGCCGCCAGGCAATCTGCAACACTCAATGTATGGACGCGCACCCGATCGAGACTTTGCCGGCGGACCTGCACGCCAGCTTGCAGCAGCGCCTGGCGCGTTGGCGCGAATTGCTGGCGGCGGACGCCGCCGCGCGCGCGCTGGAAGCGGCGATCACGCATCGCGCCACGCTATTGTTTCTGGCCAGCGACTTCGCCTTCGACTTCGCGCTAAACCAGCCGGCCGCGTTGTTCGAACTGCTTGCCGATCCCACCCTGGTACCGGACTGGCCGGCGTTCGAAGCGGATACGCCGCAGGATTTTGCCGCGCGCCTGCGCCAGTTCCGGCAACGGGGCAGCGTCGCCCTGATCCTGCGCGACGTGCTGGGCATCGACACGGTCGAAGCCACCCTGGCCGGCGCTTCACGACTGGCCAGAGTCTGCATCGAAGCCGCGTTGCGAGAAGCCGAACGCCAGCTCGCGACGCGCTACGGCGAGGCACAGGACGGCGCCGGCCGCGCCCAGCGCGTGGTCGTGGTCGGGATGGGCAAGCTCGGCGGCGGCGAGCTGAACTTTTCTTCCGATGTCGATCTGATTCTGGCCTTTGCCGAGGCCGGCCAGAGCAGCGGTCCGCAGCGGCTCGACAACGAGGAGTACTTCACCCGGCTCGGACAGCGGCTGGCGCAGTTGCTCGGCGAAGTCAGTGCCGAGGGTTTCGTGCTGCGCGTCGATTATCGTTTGCGCCCCTACGGCGGTGCTGGCCGGCTGGCATTGTCGTTCAACGCCATGGAGCAGTATTACCAGCGCGAGGGCCGCGACTGGGAGCGCTATGCCTGGATCAAGGCGCAGGCAGTCGCCGGCGACTTGCTGGCCGGCGCCGCGCTGATCGAGACCTTGCGGCCGTTCGTGTATCGGCGCTATCTCGATTACACCGCAATCGAGGGTCTGCGCGAGCTGAAAATCAGGATCGACCAGGAGGTCGCGCGTCAGGACCTGGCCGACAACCTCAAGCTCGGCCCGGGCGGCATCCGCGAACTGGAATTCGCCGTGCAATTGGCGCAACTGATCCGCGGCGGCCGTGAGCCGGCCTTGCGCGTCAGCGGTTTTTTGCCGGCGCTCGCGGCACTGCAACAAATCGGTCAGTTCGACAACGACAGCGCCGGACGCATCCGCGACCATTATCGGTTTTTGCGGCGGCTGGAAAACCGCGTACAGATGTTCGCCGACAAGCAGACCCACAGCCTGCCGGAAGCGCCCGAAGCGCGCCTGCGTATCGCCTTGGCGCTCGGCTATGCCGATGTCGATGCGATGCGGCAGGCGGTCACGCAGGTGCGCGCCGAGGTCGCGGAACTGTTCGCCGCCACCCTCGATGTACCGGGTCGCGGGCGCCGCGTGGTGCTCGATTCCGCGCCGCAGTCCGAGACCGGCCAGGTCGCACCGGACATGTCCGCGGCGGTGCAGGAGGCGATCCACGCCCTGCTCGCCAGCCTGCCGGTGCGGCGCATGGAATCGCGCGCCCGCGCGCGGCTGGAACGGGCCTTACCGTTGGTGTTGCTGGCGGCGCGCAAGACCGCGGCAGTCGATGACGCGGCACTGCGTCTGCTCGCCCTGCTGCATGCGATCGCCGGCCGGCCGAGCTATCTCGCGCTGCTCGCCGAGCGCCGCGCCGCGCGCGAACGTCTGGCCCAGGTGTTTGCGCGCAGCGCGTTTTTGGCCGAACGGGTGAGCGAGCATCCGCTACTGCTCGACGACCTGCTCGATCCGCGTATCGAGGACGGCGAATTCGATGCCCAGGGCTTTGCAGAACAGATCGAGCAGCGTCTCGTGCGGGTCGTGGGCGTTGACGCCGAAGCCGAGCTCGCCGCCCTGCACGAAGTCCGCCAGAGCGCGCTGTTCCGGGTCGCGCTCGGCTGGTTGAACCGCAACCACAGTGCGGCGGCGACCGCCGAACGGCTGGCGGTGATGGCCGAAGGCTGCGTGCGCTCGGTGCTGGCCTTGGCCCGGCGCGACTTGGCGAACCAGTACGGGCCGATTCCGGATGGCCTGCTGGTGATCGGCTATGGCAGCTTCGGCGGCCGCGAGCTTGGTCTCGCTTCCGATCTGGACCTGGTATTCCTGTTCGATCCGGCGCTGAACGCCTGGACTGGCGGCGGCCCGCGCGCGCTGGACGGGCCGCGCTTGATGGCGCGCTGGTCGCAGCGCGTATTGCATTGGCTGGGCACGCCGACCCACACCGGCGCACTGTATGAAATCGACGTGCGCCTGCGCCCGGATGGCCGCAAGGGCCTGTTGGTCTCGGCCCTGGATGCATTTCAGGAGTACCAGCACCGCCGCGCCTGGATTTGGGAACAGCAGGCGCTGGTGCGCGCCCGTGTGGTCGCCGGCCCGGCGCCGCTAACCGAACGCTTTAACGCCATCCGCCAGGAACTGCTGTGCCGCGTCCGCGATCCGGCCGAGGTGCGCCGCGAAGTCGCAGCCATGCGCGAACGCTGGCGGCACGAACTCGACCGCAGCAGCGCGCAGCAGTTCGATCTGAAGCAGGGCCGTGGTGGCCTGGTCGACATCGAATTCCTGTTGCAGGCCATGGTCCTGATTCATGCAGAGCGCCATCCCGAGCTGACCACGGCCACCAGCACCCCGGCGCTGATCGCGGCCCTGCTGGCTGCCGGGCTATTCGATGCCGAAGCGGCCGAGCGACTGCACAGCGCGCACGCCGATTGGCTGGCCGCCGCGCTCGACCGCGGCCTCGCCGCCGGCCCCCGGCTGATCGATCGCAGTGCCGAAGTCGATGCCCGGGCCGCCGAAGTACAGGCGATCGTCGCCGCGATGCTGGCGCCCTGAGGTGGGAGTCGGGAAGCGGGGGTCGAACGTAGGGTGGATAAGCGCAGCGCATCCACCATCGCTGACTTCAACCCCAGCGCCAACTCGCGGGACATTGGGCGAATATACCCAGCGCTTCGCCAATTTGGGTGGCTATGGCCATTGGCTCGATGGTGGATGCGCTGCGCTTATCCACCCTACGCTTGTTTGCTTTGATCGGCGCAGCGCTAGCCCCTGGCCCCTGGCCCCTGGCCCTGCCAGGC
>JBFXKH010000104.1:0-13653 GCA_050173995.1 Lysobacterales bacterium
ATGTTGTGCTGAGCGCAGCGAAGCGCAACGTTTCGGAGCGAGAAGCGAGAAGCGGGAAATCGGAAATAGTTTGTGCTGAGCGCAGCGAAACGCAACGTTTTGGAGCGAGAAGCGAGAAGCGGGAAATCGGAAATAGGTTGTGCTGAGCGCAGCGCAGCGCAGCGAAGCGCAACGTTTCGGAGCGGGTTCTCGGAAGCGGCTGTTGCGCTGACCGGCTCCGCCGTTAAACACCGCTGCGCTCAGCACAACCTATGGCACTGTGGCACTTCCCCGAGAGTTGTTGCGCTTCGCTGCGCTCAGCACAACCTATGGCACTGCGCTCAGCGCAAGCTATGGCAGTTCTTCTAGCCCCGCTTCATATACGGCGCGGCGCCCTGGGCGTGGTCGGTGGCATCGCGGACGCCGGTGATTTCCGGGATGCGTTCCTTGAGGGTTTTTTCGATGCCTTCGCGCAGGGTGACATCGACCATGCCGCAGCCATGGCAGCCACCACCGAAGCGCAGAACCACCAGCCCGTCGGCCTCGACCGCCTCCAAGGCGACCCGGCCGCCGTGGCTGGCCAGCATCGGGGTGATTTCGGTATCGAGAATATGCCGCACGCGCTCGACCACACTGGCATCGGCCGCCGGCACCTTGCCTTTGAGCCCGGGCGCGCGGATGCTCAACTGGCCGCCCGCGGCGCCGGTCTGGAAGTCGATCTCGGCGGCATCGAGGTGGGCGGTGCTGTCGGCGGCGACGTACAAGACGAAGCCCTGGCATTCCAGCGACCACTCGTCGCCGCGCAGGTCGCCCGGCTCGCAGAACTCGAGCCGGCAATCGGCCCGCGCGGTACCGGCATGGATCGCCGACAGGCGGATGCCAAGGCCGGGGATGCCCTGCTGTTCGAGGATGCGCAGGAAGTGTTGCTGGGCGGGTTGGCTGATGTTGAGCATAGGGGTTAGGGGCGGTTTTAGGTTTTAGGTTTTAGGTTTTAGGTTTTAGGTTCAAAGCGCAGAGCCCGGCAGCTCTCACCTTAAAACCTAAAACTTAAAACCTAAAACCGCTTCCGACCGACGCGCCGGCTATCCCGCACATCCACTTCAAAACAGATGTCCAGGGTACAACCGGGGGCCGGGGCCAGGGTGAACGCCAGCCCTTCGCGGCACGGCAGTCGGGCGACGTAGGCGCGGACCGCGGCGCCCGGCAAGTGTAGCCGCCAGTCGCTGCCGTCGATCTGCAGGCGCGCTTCGTTGCTGTCGTCCAGGCACAGGCTGCGGGTGAAGCGGGTGCCGGGGTCGAGCAGGGTGCAATCGCTAAGCGTGTCGCCGGCCAGCAGCCGTGCCAGGGCGCTTTCGTCGAGGCGAAAGCGCAGGCTTTGCCCGGCCAGTTGCAGCTTGAACGCTGCCTTGCCGGCATCTGCCCGACCCGGCGCCTCAGTGTTCATGATCGTGCGCCGGTCGCGGCGTGCCTTGGCGGTCGGCTGACGGCTGCTCGGCGTGGCACAGCGAACAACCTTCGCTCCACACGCTGTCGCCGTCGGCGTAGTGCTCCTGCTTCCAGATCGGCGCCTGATGTTTGACCGCCTCGATCAAGGCGCGACAGGCACGAAACGCCTCGTCCCGGTGCGGCGTACCGGCGGCCACCACCACGGCCAGATCGCCGACCGCTAGCCGGCCGCGGGCGTGGTCGATAAACAGGCGCACTGCCGGACCGAATTCGGCTTCGACGGCGCGGGCGATTTCGCCGAAGCGTTGCAAGGCGAGCGCGTCGAACAGGTCATAGCTGACCCCGGTCACCGGGCGACCGTGGTTGTGATCGCGCACCCGGCCGACGAACAGGGCGATGCCGCCGAAGCCTGGCGCCGAAACGAATTCGATCGCGGCCGCCGGGTCGAGCCGGGCCCGGCCGATATCGCTGATCGCGCAGTGGCTGACGGTCGGATTCATCCGCCACTCACCGGCGGTAGCACCGCCATGCGTCGGTCGGCTGGAATCGACTCGGTTTCGCGCAGCACCTCGCGTTCGCTGGCGAACGCCGAACGCGCCAGCAGGCCGGGATTGAAGCCCGGCCAGTGCGCTGCGGCGTAGCCGGCAAAAGCCTGGCGCAGATCCGCGACGCGGGCATCCTCGGCCAGCTCGAGTTCGATCCGGGCGGCCGGATCGAACTGCCGGAACGCGCCGAACAGGGCAAGCTCAACCCGCATCCATCGTCTCCTTTACCGTCCAGCCGGCACCGTGCGACAGAGCATATACCGAGACCCGTTCGGACGCGGCCAGATCGCCGCCTGCGGCCGACACCATCGCCCAGGCATTCGCCGCCACCAGCGGCAGGATCCGGAATGATTCCTGCCCGGCGAGCACCTTTACCTGCAGTTGCCCTTGTCGATCCGGGCCGAGCACCGCTTTGAGAAAGTGTTGGAGTCCGGGCTTCTTTTTAAGCGGCGCGGCCAGCGGCACGGTCAACGGCGTCTCCGGCGCCATGCCGAGCTGCGCACGCAGCGCCGGCTCGACGAAAAAACGCAGCCCGACCGCGGTCGAAACCGGATTGCCAGGCAGACCAAAAAACTGTTGACCGCCGGCCAGACGCGCGTACAACAAGGGCTTGCCCGGACGGATCGCGACCTTGTGAAAACGCGCCTCGGCGCCGATCCGGGCTAGCGCCGCCGGCACGAAGTCATAGCGTCCCATCGACACCGCACCGGTACTGATCAACAGCTCGGCACCGGCGGCCAGGGCACGCCCGATCGCGGCGAGGAAGTCGTCCGGGTTATCGCCGACCGTTTCGCGGTGCACCAGCTCGGCCCCGGCGATGCGCATCCCCGCAGCCAGATAGGGTCCGTTGGAATTGCGGATCTGGCCGGGTTCCAGGGCCAGCGCAGGATCGTCGACCAGCTCGCGCCCGGTCGCGATCAGCGCCACTCGGGGCCGCTGGCGGACCATGACCTGACCCTGCCCGATCGCGGCCAGCAACATGACCTCGTTCGCGGCCAGCCGTGTTCCGGCCGGCAACACGGTCTGGCCCAGCGCGATGTCCTCACCGGCGCGGCGGATGTGCTGGCCCGGCGGCAGCTCGGCGAGCAACCGGATGCGGCGCGGACGGCCATCACCGGCACGCACCAGCACCTCGACCTGTTCGACCGGAACCACGCTATCCAGACCATCCGGCAGGCGCGCGCCGGTCATGATCTCGAACGCACCACAGTCGCCGGCGACGCGGCCGTCGCCGGCAGCCTGGGCGCCGACCACGTCGACTTCCAGTCCGGCCGGCAGAACGCGCCCGCCACTGGCCAGGGCGAAACCATCCATGGCGCTGTTATCGAAACCGGGCAGTGCGACTTCACTGCGGACCGCGGCGGCCAGCACCCGGCCCACCGCCCGATCCAGCGCGACCGCCTCGATCGCCTGGGTGGGCGTATCGGCAAGAATCAGCGCCAGTGCCTGTTCATAAGCGATCATGCGTGCCCGGCCCCGCGCATCATGGCCAGGGCATGCGCCAGGATCGGCGCCAGGATGTCCATGCCCTGGGCCACCGCCCGCGGACTGCCGGGCAGAGCGATCACCAGCATGCCCCCGACCAGCACCGCGCTGGCGCGGCTCAGCCAGGCCAGCTCGGTGTGGTGACGGCTTTCCGACCGGAACATTGCGCCGATGCCCTCGATGTGTCGATCGGCGACCATCGCCAGCGCCTCCGGCGTGTGATCGCGCGGGCCGAGCCCGGTGCCACCGCTGCACAAACAGAGTTTCACCCCGGCACCGGACAGTTCGCGCAGGCGCGTCGCCAGCGGTTCGATGCCATCGGCCAGCAGCTCGGCATGGATCGGCGCGGCGCCGAGTTCCCGCAGCGATTCCACCAGCAGCGGGCCGGCACGATCCTGGTAGACACCGCTGCTCGCCCGGTCGCTCAGGGTCAGCACCGCAGCGGCGATGCCATCGAGCCGGGCCAGCGCACGCGGGCGGTAGTGCGCGCGTTCGTCCTCGCTGATGCCATCGGGGTGCAGCCACAAGCCGCGCTTGCCGCCTTCCTTGAACAGCAGCCGGATCGCGCCGATCGCCAGTGCCGGCTCGACCGGCTTGCAGAGGTCGTACAAGGTCAGCAAGCCGGCGCTGACCCCGGCCAGTGCCTCCATTTCGACCCCGGTACGGGCCTCGGTCGCGACCTCGCAATAGACGCGGATGGCCTGTGTCTCCGGCAGCGGCTGGGTGCGCAGTCGGACCAGATCGAGTGGCAGCGGATGGCATAACGGAATCAGACTGGCCGCCTGCTTGGCGCCCTGAATACCGGCGATTTCGGCGAGCAGCAGGGCGTCGCCCTTGGGCAGACGACGTGCGACGATCAGCGGAAATACCCGTGCACCGGCGGCGAGTTCGCCGACCGCCACCGCGCGGCGATGGGTCGGGCGTTTGGCCTGCACGTCGGCCATCGCGAAACTGGGTGGAACGGGCGAGGCATCGGTCATCGGGGCTCCAGATCGTGCGGCGGAACAGTTCGGCAGCCAACCCCTGCCGACCGCATCGACCATGATAGTGCCTGCCATCGCCCGATATCATCCCGTTCGCACCCGCAGTGGAGTACACCATGCAACAGCGCGCCCCCACCCTGCCCAGCGAGCGACTGCAAGGCTGGTTCGAAGCCGGCGAGAGCCTGTCGTTCCGGGGTCATTCGATTTTCTATCGCAGGAGCGCGGATTTCGCTGCCAGCCAGCACCCGGTGCTGGTGCTGATTCACGGCTTCCCGACCGCCTCGTTCGACTGGCAGGCCTTGTGGCCAACGCTTGCCGAGCGCTACCGATTGTTGGCCCCGGACCTGCTCGGTTATGGTTTTTCGGCCAAGCCGTTGACCCACGATTACTCGATCCCGGAACAGGCCGACCTGATCGAACATCTGCTCGAAGCGCACGGCGTCGGCGACTGGCACTGCCTGGCGCACGATGTCGGCGATACCGTGGCGCAGGAGCTGCTCGCCCGCGAGATCGAACGGCGTGCCGCCGGCGGATCGCGGCGTCGGCTGCTGTCGCTGGCACTGTTGAATGGCGGGCTGTTCGTCGAAACCCAGCGGCCGCGACTGATGCAGAAGCTGCTGCGCTCGCCGCTCGGCCCGGCGCTGGCACGGTTGCTTGGGCGGCGTCGCTTCGGCCGCTCGTTCAGCCAGGTATTCGCCCCCGGTCACCAGCCGAGCGCGCTCGAACTCGACGAATTCTGGGCCTTGATCGCGCACGCCGACGGCCAGTTGCTGGCGCCGCGCCTGCTCGGCTATATCGACGAACGCGTGCGTCATCGCGAACGCTGGGTCGGCGCCCTGGTCGCGAGCCCACTGCCGCTGCGCTTCATCAATGGCCTACTCGATCCGATCTCCGGCGCGCACATGGTCCGCCGCTATCGCGAACTGGTGCCGGCCGCCGACGTGGTCGAACTGGCCGACATCGGCCACTATCCGCAGTGCGAAGCACCGGATCGCGTGCTGGCGGCCTTTCTGGATTTCCATCGGCACCTGGCAACGCAGCAGTTGCGAGGCGGCCCAGGCTGCGCCCGATCCGGCCGAGCCGCTGGATAACATAATCGGCGCCGTCAATGACGATGGCGCGCTCGACAGCGCAACCCTAGCCGCGCTGAACGCGCCGTCAACTGCGCGTGCAGGACAGAGCCGGCACCACGCTATCGCCAGACGTCATCGACGGGCGGCACCCCGGATCGATCCGCATCCGCCAGATCGCGCCGCCGCCATTTTTCATTTGCATCCAAAGTCACCGGACGAATGGGAATAAGCTAGGGCTCGATCCTGGCTCCGCCAGGGCGTCTTCCGCTGCCACCATGGACCAGCCCACTACGCCGCTACCCGTCGCTCTGCGCGACTCGACCGCCAGGCGCGCGGCCTGGTTAGAGCATGCCGCGCGGCTCGCCGGGATGTTCAGCATCGCGGTCGGCGCGACGGTGTTGGTCGGTTGGTCGCTGGGGCTGGAATCGATCACCCGCATCCGCCCGCAATTGCCGTTCATGCCCAAGGTCGCGGCGCTGGCTTTTGTGCTGGCCGGGCTCGGCCTGATCGCCTTGCTGCACGTCGAACGCCGCATGATTCAGCGCCTGGGAAAAATGTGCGCCTGGTTACTGTTGACGATCGGCACCACAGTAATTCTCGGCCATCTTGCCGGTCCGTCGCTGGCGATCGGCGGGACCGCGCCGGGCGCGGCGGCCGGGCTGTGGGCCGAGGCGATGCTGCTGCCCAACCTGACCGCGCTCGCCTATGTCCTGCTCGGCACGGCGCTGCTGCTACTTGACAGCGAGACCCGCCGCGGCTGGCAGCCGGCGCAGTGGCTCGCGCTGGCCACCTTCGCGCTGGCCTTGCTGCCGGCGCTCGGCTACAGCTTCGGCAGCACGTCCCTGGCCGGCGTCGAGCCGCTCAGCCGAACTGCGCTACACGGCGCGGTGACCCTGTTGGTGCTTGCGGTCGGCGTGCTGTTCGCCCGCCCCGAACGCGGCGCCATGGCGCTGTTCATCGCCGATGATGCCGGTGCCGCGATCGCGCGCCGGCTGATACCGATCGCGGTCGGGCTGCCGGCGGCGGTCGGCATGCTGCAATTGTTCGGCGAACGCGCCGGCAACTACGACAGTGCCTTTGGCGCCGCGATCATCACCGCGATCGAGATCTTCGTACTCACCGCTGTGATCTTCAGCTACGCGCGTTCGGTGCAGCGTGCCGACCGCGCCCGGCAGATGGAGGAAAAGCGCTTCTGGACCCTGCTCGAGAGCGCCCCGGATGCGATGTTGCTATCCGATACCGACGGCCGCATCGTGCTGGTCAATGCCCGCGCCGAAGCGCTGTTCGGATTCGACCGCGCACAACTGCTCGGCCGAAGTATCGAGCTCTTGGTACCGGCCATGCAGCGCGGCCAACACCAGCAGTTGCGCCAGCATTACCAGCGTTCGCCGCAGATCACCCCGATGGGCAAGAACCGCGAACTGACCGCCCAGCACCGCGATGGCTCGACCATTCCGGTCGAGATCAGCCTGAGCCCGATCCACGCCGAATCCGGCCTGTGCATCCTGTCCACGGTACGCGATATCAGCGAGCGCAAATTGCAGGAACAGCGGCTGTTCCGGCTGAACCGCATGCACGCGGTATTGAGCGGGGTGAATACCCTGATCGTGCGCGCCAGCATCCGCCAGCAGTTGTTCGAGGAAACCTGCCGGATCGCGGTCGATATCGGGCGCTTCGGCGCGGCCTGGATCGACGACATCGACCACGAGCAGCGAACGCTTTATCCGGTCGCCTGGGCGGGCGAACTGGCCGACCCGGTGCTCGGAGACAGCCAGCCGGTGCGGCTCGGCCGGGCCGAGGACGACGGCTTGATACCGCAGGCAGTGGCCAGCCGCCGCGCCGCCTACAGCAACGACATTCTGACCCTGCCAGTGCTCAGCGAGCACGCACGCAGGGTGATCGAGCACGGCTACCGCTCGGTGATCGCCCTGCCACTGCTGGCCAACGGCGAAGTCTGCGCCTGCCTGACCCTGGTCGCCCGCGAACGCGATTATTTCGACGCCGACGAGCTCGGCCTGCTCAATGAACTGGCCGAGGACGTGAGCTTCGCCCTGGAGCACATCGCCCAGCAGGAACAAATCGATTTTCTGGCCCGCTTCGATCCATTGACCGGGCTCGCCAACCGCGCCCTGTTCGGACAGCGCCTGACCGAATCCGCGCAGCGCGACGGCGAAGCGCCAGCGCTGGTGCTGTTGTGCGTCGCCCGCTTTCGCCTGATCAACGACAGTTTTGGTCGCGCCACCGGCGACCGGCTGTTGGCGCTGATCGGCCAGCGTCTGGCCGGCAGCGTGCCCGAACCGTCTCTGCTGGCGCGGGTCGAGGCCGACCGCTTTGCGTTTTTGATCACCGATTGTGCCGTCCCGGCGACACTCGCCGCCAGCGTGCGCACGATCCTCGACGATTGCTTTGGCGTGGCGTTCGAATGCCATGGCCACGAGATCCGCTTGATCGCGCAGGCCGGCATCGCCATTGCAAAAGGCCGCAACCCCGACACCGACGCGCTGTTGCGCGATGCCCAGGCCGCGCTCAGGGACGCCAAGAACAGCGCCGAGCGAGTTGCCTTCCACGCGCCCGGAATGAACAGCGAGGTGGCGGCGATGGTCGCCCTCGAAAACCGATTGCGGGTGGCGATCGAACGCCAGCAGTTCGTGCTGCACTACCAACCGAAGTACGACGCGCGCAGCGGCACCATCACCGGCGTCGAGGCGCTGATCCGCTGGCAGGACCCGGAACGCGGCCTGGTGCTGCCGGCGACCTTCATCGATCTGCTCGAGGATACCGGCCTGATCTTCGAGGTCGGCACCTGGGTGATGCAGCAGGCGGTCAGCGATTACCGTCGCTGGTGCGATCTCGGTCTGCGCGCGCCGCGGGTCGCGGTCAACGTGTCGGCGCTGCAGTTGCAGCAGGATGAGTTTGCCGAAAATGTCCGCGCCGTGCTCACGGCCGGCGGCGATGGCCGCCACGGGCTCGATCTGGAAATAACCGAGAGCGTGCTGATGAATCGGGTCGAGCGCAATGTCGGCGTGCTCGGCGAGCTCCGCGCGTTGGGCGTCGGCATCGCCATCGACGACTTCGGCACCGGTTATTCGTCGCTGCTGTATCTGGCCCGGCTGCCGCTCGACACGCTCAAGATCGACCGTTCCTTCATCACCGCCATGACCAGCAAGCCGGCCGACCTGACCATCGTCTCGACGATTGTGTCGATGGCCCACCAACTCGGTCTCAAGGTGGTCGCCGAGGGCGTCGATGCCGGCGAGCAGGCCAACCTGCTGCGCGCCATGCACTGCGACCAGTTGCAGGGCTTCCTGTTCAGCGCGGCGCTGCCGGCCGAGCAATTGGAAGCCTTGTTGCGCAACGGCGCCTGACGGAGTGCTTACCCATCGTTGCGCGCGCGATCAAGGCAGGCGGAAATAGCTGCCCGGCCCCTGATACCAGTCCGGCAGCAACTCGCTGTCCGCGGGCGGCCCATCGCAATCGTGCTCGGCCGCGCCGGCCAGCCGCTGCAAGGCGATCTCGCCATCGTTGAAGCCGGGAAAGCTGGACTGCCAACGCATCACGGCGCTGTCGCAGGAACTGAACTCGAGCGCGATCGTGCCCCAGAACTCGCGCACTACCGCATCGGCATCGAAAGCCGGCGGGAAGCGGCCGCCACGGGTGAAGCTGGCGTCCAGACTGGCGGTCTGCCCGGACTGTCCGCCCAGGCCCAGCACCCAGGCCGGGTTGCCGGATTGATCGAACACGAACCACAGCAGCAACACTTGTCCATCGGGCAGCATATGCAGGGTGATGCCATGACCGGACTGATCCGGGTTGAACCACAGCCCGCCCAGACGCGGCGACAGGCGATCATGCACCTGGAACCGCAATGCGCCGACCAGATCCGCAGAGGTCATATCGTCGGTTTGCGGCAACCATAGTTGCTTGAGCGTGTCCTGTGGCTGGCTGCTTCCGAGCCGAACCGCATGCAGTCGCGGCGGCCTCGGGTCGCCGCTGCACGCCTGCGGCGTGTGGCGTATCACCAGACTCACACCCGCTTCGATGAAGGGTGCCGGCTCGAACCGATCGCAAAATCCTGGCGGCTCGATCAGCAACCAAAGCGAATCCATACGGCTCGCTCCGGGCGGCCACACCCGCACCGGCAGGGGCACCGGTGCCGGCGGTGCTGCGGCCACAGTGATCGTGGTCGTCGCCAACACCTGGCTCGTATCTTCGGCGGCAATCAGGCGCAGTGGATAACTGCCCGTGGGCAAGTTGTCGAGGGTAAGCGGCAGGCGTCGCAGTTGCACCTCCGGGCCCTGGAAGCCACCCTCCAGGTCGACCGCGATCAGCACGTTCACCCCGCCATCCGCTGCCAGCACCCGGTCTACGCGTACCTGCTGGCCATCGCCGCTCAGCGTGAATTCCAGATCGATCTCTACGCGTCGGGCCGATGCGATCGGCTGATCGACCGACACGATGCGCGACTCCAGCGGTGCCACCGCGCAACTTTGTGAGGGAAGCAACGACGCCAGCGCAGCCCCCATGCATAAGCTCAGAAAGATGCCAGATTTGCCGTTCGGTCGATCCATGGTTCGCTCCTCAAAAAAAATAAATCAGGGTCCTGTTTCGGCCGCAATGCGCGGCGCCGTCAAGGTTGGTCGGAGGCTTGTACGACCCGCCAAGCTGCGCTCGCAAAAATCTCCGCATAATCCGTAATCGCCGTTGTCATCTGACCATTGAGCCAGCGCCGGGCGTAGTCGTGGGACGGTCCCAGAACGAGCGACGCCCAGCACGCCTGCGGCAGCTGGCGCAAGGCGCCGGCCTGGATGTGTGGGTCGAAAACCGCTGCGATCAACCCAGCGTACTGCGTGCTGACTGCCTTCACCTCTGCCTCTGCGGAGCGGTTGGATTGGCCAAGATTCGCATAGATGAAACGCGCCCATTCCGGGTTTTCAGCGACCCACTCGATCAGCGAGCGAACCACGACGTGCACGCATTCGCGGGCATCGCCGGCAGCCAGCAGCTTCGGCTCAAGGTGCTGCTTATGGCTGCGCAAACCTTCGCACAGCAGCGCCCGAACGATCCCCTCCTTGCTGCCGAAGTGATGGTAGACGCTGCCCACGCTGGCTTCGGCCCGAGCACAAATATCACTGATGCATGCGGCCTCCACACCGCTCTCATTGAAGCAGTGCAGTGCTGCGACCAGTACCCGGCTTCGGCTGTCAGGGCGTTTCGGACTCACGCTGGCTTGACCCTGCTGATCTCATTAGAATATTATTCTAGAACATTATTCTATCAGGCTGTGGAGTCCGATCCGTGCTGATACCTACCGCCCGCCTCGTGCTGCCGCTATTGCCGCGCCAGCTGGGCTTTTCCTTGACGCGAACTCTGGCCAGCATACCCACAACTGTGCCGCTAAAACCCCAGGATCGCTGCATTTTGGCGGCGGCGCAGAGTGTCGATTTCGGTACCAGCAGCCGCAAGATCGCCTGGATCTGGGGTCAGGGACCGACCGTCGTGTTCGTGCACGGCTGGGGCGGTCGCGGCGGACAAATGGTCGGGCTGGCCGACAAAGTGGTCAACTGCGGCTTTCGATCGGTGGTTTTCGATGTGCGAGGACACGGCGAATCGGCCGGCCGAAGCGTGAGCTTTCGCCACTTCATCGACGACCTGGCGGAATTGACCAGCTTCATCGGCGCGCCGATTCACGCCTTTATCGGACACTCCGCGGGTGCCCTGTGCATGATGGCAGCGCGCGAAGCGCACGACCTGAGGGCGGCGCGGTATGTATGCCTGTGTGCCCCGCGCGCGCCCTATGTGCCGGTGCGAGAGATCAAGCAACGCCTGAATCCCCCAGAAGATCTTCTGCGCCGCTGCGAAATCCACTATGCGGCGCAGTTCAATCGATCCTGGCACGACCTGGACCAGGGTTGCGCCTATCGCTATGACGGGAATGGAAAACTACTGATGATCTATGACCTGGACGACAAACGCGTCGACCACACCGATGACGCCACCGTTGTTTCGGTGTGGCCGTCGGCGCAAGTCAAAAAGACCCGCGGCCTGG
The DNA here is from genome assembly GCA_050173995.1 of Lysobacterales bacterium. Lineage (GTDB taxonomy): Bacteria > Pseudomonadota > Gammaproteobacteria > Xanthomonadales > Ahniellaceae > 0-14-3-00-62-12. The sequence continues at coordinate 11,558 of JBFXKH010000104.1, forward strand.
GGCACCAGAAGATCCTGTGGGATACCCATGTCGCCGACGACGTGATTGCTTTCCTGCGTTCGTGACCACCTTGTCCGCTGCGCCAGCGCCGCAATGCCCCCCGAACTGCGACAGCACATCCGTCTCGCTGTGTCCGCCGCGTCGAGCAGCGGCATGATTCGCAGCAGACTGGCCAGCAGACCGACCCTACCGTTGCCATTCCCGACGTCAACATGAAGATTGCCGGTAATCCAGTCGATTCGGGCAGGGCGAGTCAGGACGCCGGCCTTGCGGCGGTCAACCTGGCGCAGTTGCTGATCGACACCACGACGGTGCTGCTGCGGATTCTCGGCAGCCAGCCGGCGCCGATCGCCCTGCTGCTGCCGCTAACCCGTGGCGCCAGCCTGAATAGTGCCATGCCCCGTTTGGCAGGTGACGATGCACCCGCCGGCCGCGTCCACGCGCACCAGCGGCGCCGCGGAATGAACGCGTTCCGGTCCCGTTCGAACATGCCTTGCCAGCGGCGCCTGAGCTGACAGCCAGGCCGCATGCAGAGCTTTCTGTTCTGCGAGGCCCTGCCCGCCGATCGTCTGGAAGCGCTGTTGCGCGCAGCCCTGATCTCGCCACGCCAGCCGCCGATCCCCGCCAGCCGACCGCTGATCCGTTCGCGGCTTGACCTGGCGGCGGCGCGGTTACACCCTGCCGGTCAGTGGATCGATCTCATGCAGCGGCAGGGGAAACTGACCATGGCAAGCCTATTGCGGATGCGTTTTGCTGCGGCGCTGGCGATCCTGTCCAGCGCAATTGATCCGGCCCACGCGCAGACCCTGCGCTTCGACTTCCAACCGGCCAGCGGCCCGCTCGAAGCGGGCTACACCCTGGTCACCGCCAGCACGGCCTATAGTGCCGCCCAGGGCTACGGCTTCGTGGTCGCACCGACCCGCGAGGTCGATGGCAGCAGCAAGACCTGGAATCTATTTGGACGCATCGTCAGCGTCGATGAAGCCATCCCGCCCAGCTTGCTGTCGGACGCGACCCGCGATGGCGTCAGCAGCCCCTCGCCGGGCGGCGGCGACCTGCCGTTCTCGTTCCGCGCCGATGTGCCGCCGGGCGAATACGATGTGACCCTGTGGCTCGGCGATGTGACCACGCCGCGCTTCCGCATCCTGGCCAGTGCCAACGGCGCCGAGACCAGCGCGACCCGGGCCGATATCAACGACCGCCGCGGCTCCTTCGACCAGACCCAGTTTGGCGGCGTGGTGCCGCGTCGGCTGCGCGTCGATGCCAGCGGCGGCAGCATCCTGGTGACCCTGGGCCGCGACAACCAGGCGCGCAACGACCCGATTTTCGGCGCGCTCGCCGCCGATGGCGCGGCCAGCGCATGGACCTTCAACCTGAACGAGTCGGCAAACAGTCCACCCGACACGGTGCTGACCGCGGTGCTGGTGCCGGCGTTCAGCGGCGCCGCGCTGCAGGCACTGACCATCGCACCGGCGGTCGATCCGCCCCTGCTGCTGCAGGGCGGGCAACTGCTGCTCGGCGCCGCGCCAGCCGACCCGGACCTGCTCGCCGCAATCGCCAGCTTCAACCAGGGCGACCTCTCGGCCGCGCGGGCCGGATTTCAATCGCTGACCCAGCCCGCATTGCAAACCGCCAGCGCTGCAGGATTGCTGTGGGTGGCCGGGCATCCGGCCTGGTTCAGCGGCGAAGTGCTCGGCGCCGATGGCGAGCAGGCCTTGCTCGATACCGCCCTGCTGCGGCTCGATCAGGTACTCACCGCCAACCCGGACGACGCACAGGCCGCACTGCTGCATCGACAGGCGGCGATGGCCAGCGAGGCCGAGCAGTTCCGGCGCAAGCTCGGCTACGCCAGCGTGGGTTCGCCATCGGTCGAGAACCTGGGCCGCTCGGCGGCGCTGGCCGAGCAGTTCGAAGCCGACCACCCGTACGCGCGCAAGGGCCAGATCCTGTGGCTGCGCAACCGCGGCGGTCTCGATCCACTGCGCAACACCGTGTCCTGGGAACGCGCGCAGTGGAATGCCCAGCAACAGGAGCCAGTGTACGGCGCGGTCAATCCGCACATCCACCTGTACGCCACCGACCAGTGGAGCAACGAC
>JBFXKH010000105.1:0-13596 GCA_050173995.1 Lysobacterales bacterium
GCAATAGGAAAGTTGTGGGAGCGACGGAACGTCGCGACTGTCGCAGCAATAGGAAAGTTGTGGGAGCGACGGCACGTCGCGACTGTCGCAGCAATAGGAAAGTTGTGGGAGCGACGGAACGTCGCGTCTGTCGCTGCTCTAGGAAAGTTGTGGGAGCGACGGCACGTCACGACTGTCGCTGCAATAGGAAAGTTGTGGGAGCGAAGGCACGTCGCGACTGTCGCAGCAATAGGAAAGTCGCGACGTTCCGTCGCTCCCACAAAGGCAGTAGCTCCCACAAGTGCAGTAGCGCCGCTTTTCTGTGTCGCTTTTCTGTGCTCGGTCTCTCGCAGTGCTGATATTCTCAGCGGTCGCGCCGGAACTGCTTCCGGGCCGGGAGCCGGGCCACATGGGCAAGACCACACCGCAGCAATTGATCCGGCAGAAGCGCCAGGGTCTGCGCCTGTCGAGCGCGGCGCTGCAGAGCATCGGCGCGGGCATCGGCTCCGGGCAGTGGAGCGAGGGGCAGATCGGCGCATTCGCGATGGCGGTCGCCCTGCAAGGCATGGATATCGCCGAGTGCGTGGATTTCACCCTGGCCCTGCGCGATTCCGGCGAGCAACTGCATTGGACCGACCTGCCCGGTCCGACCGTCGACAAGCACTCGACCGGCGGCGTCGGCGATTGCGTGAGCCTGATCCTGGCGCCGCTGCTGGCCGCCTGCGGCGCCTATGTGCCGATGCTGTCCGGGCGTGGGCTCGGGCATACCGGCGGCACCCTGGACAAGCTCGAAAGCATTCCCGGCTACCGGATCAATCCCGATTCCCAGCAGATGCGCAGCGTGCTGCTCGACGCCGGCTGCGCGATCGTCGGCCAGAGCCCGACCCTGGCCCCGGCCGACCGGCGCCTGTACGCGGTGCGCGATGTCACTGCCACGGTCGATGCGATCCCGCTGATCGTGGCCTCGATCGTGTCCAAGAAACTGGCCGGCGGCGCCCGCGCCCTGGTGCTCGACGTCAAGGTCGGCAGTGGCGCGCAGACCCCGGAACCGGCCGCCGCGCGGCAACTCGCCGACTGGCTGTTGCGCGTCGCCAACGGCGCCGGCCTGCCGACCCGCGCCGCGCTCACCGACATGGGCCAGGTGCTCGGCCGCGACGCCGGCAATGCCTTGGAAGTACAGGCGGTGCTCGATCTGCTGTGCGGCCGCGGTGGCTGTCCGCGACTGCGCGCATTGAGTCTGGAACTGGGCGCCGAATTGCTGTGCATGGCCGGGCTCGCCGCCGACCATGGGGCCGCCCTGGCCCGTCTCCAACGGGCGCTGGACAGCGGCGACGGTGCGGAGCGTTTCGCGCGCATGGTCGCCGGCCTCGGCGGTCCGCGCGATCTGCTCGAGCGACCGCACGATTACCTGGCGGTGGCGCCGGTGCAGATCGCGGTGCCGGCGCCGCGCGCCGGTGTGATCGAGGCGATCGATGTCACCGCGCTCGGCATGGTGGTGGTCGGTCTGGGCGGCGGTCGCAGCCATCCCGACCAGGCGATCGATCCAGCGGTCGGCCTGAGCGCGCTATGCGGACTCGGCACCACGCTGGCGGCCGGCGCGCCGCTGGCCCGGGTGCATGCCCGCGACCAGGCCAGCGCCGAGCGCGCCGCGGCCGAACTTGCCGCCGCGTTCCGCATTGGCGATCATGCCCCGACCGCGCTGCCCCTGTTCGACTGGGTGGCGCCCGTGGAGAATCCAATATGACCCGCGCCATCGTTCTGGTTCTGGATTCGCTCGGCGTCGGCAACGCGCCCGATGCCGCGCGTTATGGCGATGCCGGCGCCGATACCTTCGGCCATATCGCCCGCGCCTGCGCCGAATCCGCGCGCGGTCCGCTCAACATCCCCAACCTGATCCGCATGGGCCTGGTGCAGGCGCACGCGGACAACCACGGCGCGCTCGCCGCCGGCTTCGCCGACCCGCCGGCCGCCCAGGCCCGGTACGGGTTCGCCCGCGAACGCTCGGTCGGCAAGGACACGCCGTCCGGCCACTGGGAGATGGCCGGGCTGCCGGTGATGACCGAGTGGGGCATGTTTCTCGATCGCGAGCACAGCTTTCCGGATGCGCTGCTGGCCGATCTGATCCACGACGCGGCATTGCCCGGGGTGCTCGGCAACTGTCACGCCTCCGGCACCGAGATCATCCAGAAGCTCGGCGCCGAGCACGTGGCGAGCGGCAAGCCGATCGTCTACACCTCGGCCGATTCGGTGTTCCAGATTGCCGCGCACGAAACCGCCTTCGGGCTGGAACGGCTGTATGCACTGTGCAAGATCGCACGCCGTCTGGTCGATCGCTACCAGGTCGGCCGGGTGATCGCCCGCCCGTTCATCGGCGATGCCGAACGCGGTTTCGAACGCACCGGCAACCGCCACGATTACACCGTGCCGCCACCGGCGCCGACCCTGCTCGACGCGGTCGTGGCGAGCGGCGCGGAAGTGATCGGCATCGGCAAGATTTCGGATATTTTTGCCGCCCGCGGCATCAGCCAGTCGCTGCCCGCGAACGGTAACCAGGCCTTGTTCGATCGCACCCTGGAAGCCACCGCCAGCGCTGGCGAGGGCAGCCTGGTGATGACCAATTTCGTCGATTTCGACACCCTCTACGGCCACCGCCGCGATGTGCCTGGCTACGCCGCCGCGATCGAGGCCTTCGATCGTCGCCTGCCGGAACTGCTGGCGCGGCTCAGGCCCGGCGACCTGCTGGCGATGACCGCCGACCACGGCTGCGACCCAACCTGGCCGGGCAGCGACCACACCCGCGAATGCGTGCCGGTACTGGTCCACGGCCCCGGCCTTGGCAGCGGCCCGATCGGCGCCCGCGACAGCTTCGCCGATCTCGGCCAAAGCATCGCAGCGCATCTGGGTTTGGCGGCGTTGGCGCATGGGCGGAGGTTTTTGTAAGAGCGGTTTTCGGTTTTCGGTTTTAGGTTTTAAGGTAAGAGCTTGCTGCCCGAACACTGCGCATTGTAGGAGCGGTTTTCGGTTTTCAGTTTTCGGTTTTCGGGTAAAAGCTTGCTGCCCGAACATTGCGCATTGTAAGAGCGGTTTTCGGTTTTCAGTTTTCGGTTTTCAGGTAAGAGCTTGCTGCCCGAACATTGCGCTCCGCCCTTCTCCGTGGACTGAAAATTGAAAACCGATAACCGAACACCGAAAACCGAAAACCTAAAACCTAAAACCTAAAACCTAAAACCTAAAACCTAAAACCTAAAACCTAAAACGCCACCATGCCCACCCCCCACATCGAATCCCCCGACCATGCCTTCGCCGAAACCGTGTTGCTGCCGGGCGATCCACTGCGCGCACGCTTCATTGCCGAAACTTTCCTGAGCGAGGTAGTGCAGGTCAATGGCGTACGCAACATGCTCGGCTTTACCGGCAGCCACCGCGGCCAGCGCGTCTCGGTGATGGGTAGCGGCATGGGCATTCCCTCGCTCGCCATCTACGCCACCGAACTGATCCGCAACTACGGCGTGCGCCGGCTGATCCGGGTTGGCACCTGCGGTGGCATCGGGCCGGAAGTCAAACTGGGCGACATCCTGCTCGGGCTCGGCGCCTCGACCGATTCCAGCTTCAACCGCCTGCAGTTTGCCGGCCAGGATTTTGCCGCGACCGCGAGTTTCGAACTGCTGCGCTCGGCGGTGGCCGCCGCCGAGCGGCTGGCGATTCCGTATCTGGTCGGCGGCGTGTTCAGCACCGATACTTTCTACGGCAATGACCCGGAATTCTGCGCGCGTCTCGCCCGCCACCGTATCCATGGCGTCGAAATGGAATCGGCCGGCCTGTACGGCATCGCCGCGCGCGAAGGCGCCGAGGCGCTGTCGGTGCTGACCGTCAGCGACCACCTGCAAAGCAACGAACACATGCCGGCCAGCGAACGCGAACGCGGTCTGGTGCGCATGGTGCAGTTGGTGCTCGACAGCCTTGCTTGAGCGGCCATCCGGGCTACGATTTACCGGCTACGCGCTGCGCTTGTCCACCCAACCTTTCCGGCCTTTCGCTTACACTTGCCGGTCTGCCGCCCGTGGGCGGATCGCATCGATTACGGAACCCGTCTGCCATGAGCGCATCCCACCCTCCGCACGCACGCAATCCGATCGCCAGCCTGGACCTCGATTGGGTCAGCCGGCTGCGGGTCAATCGGCCGGCGGCCGACCGCCGCATCGCCAGCTTGAACGCGCGGCGGTCGGTCAAGAAGGATTACCAGGCGGCCTGGCTGTTGCGCGCCATCCAGTGCATGGACCTGACCACCCTGAGCGGCGACGATACCCCGGGCCGGGTCGAGCGCCTGTGCCGCAAGGCCATGCGGCCGCTGCGCCCGGATCTGGTCCAGGCGCTGGGCATCGACACGATCCAGGTCGGCGCGGTCTGCGTGTATCACCAGATGGTCGCGCCGGCGGTGGCCTTTCTGGCTGGCAGCGGCATCCCGGTGGCGGCGGTGTCGACCGGCTTTCCGTCCGGTTTGACCAGCCTGGAAACCAAATGCCGCGAGATCGAGCTTTCGGTCGCCGCTGGTGCGCAAGAGATCGATATCGTCATCACCCGCCAGCACGTACTGACCGGCAACTGGCAGGCACTGTTCGATGAGATGCGCGCCTACCGCGAAGCCTGCGGCGCGGCCCACGTCAAGGCGATCCTCGCCACCGGCGACCTGCAGACCCTGGAAAACGTCGCCCGCGCCAGCGTGGTGTGCATGCAGGCCGGCGCCGATTTCATCAAGACCTCGACCGGCAAGGAAGGCGTCAATGCGACTCTGCCAGTGGCCCTGGTGATGGTGCGGATGATCCGCGAATACTTCGAGCGCAGCGGTTTCAAGGTCGGCTTCAAGCCGGCCGGCGGGGTCAGCTCGGCGCGCAATGCCGTCCAGTATCTGACCCTGATGAAGGAGGAGCTGGGCCACGACTGGCTGCAGCCGGATCTGTTCCGGATCGGCGCGTCCAGCCTGCTCACCGACATCGAACGCCAGCTCGAACATTTCGTCAGCGGCCAGTATTCGGCCGCCCACCGCCATGCCATGCCGTAACAGCAGGATGAACCCATGCCCAGCCTCCAGCAGATTTTGACCACGATGGACTACGGCCCCGCCCCGGAAAGCCCGAAAGAAGCCAACGCCTGGCTGGATGCGCACCAGCGCCGCTTCGGCCTGTTTATCGACAATCAGTGGAGCGTGCCTGCCGAACTGTTCGCCGCGAACAATCCGGCCGACGCCAGCCGGCTCGCCGAGCTGTCGCAAGCCAGCTCAGAGGATATCGATCGCGCGGTGGCGGCGGCACGCAAGGCGCAGCCCGGCTGGGCCGCGCTCGGCGGCCATGGCCGCGCGCGGGTGCTGTACGCATTGGCGCGACTGATCCAGAAACACGCGCGCCTGTTCGCGGTGCTGGAATCCATGGACAACGGCAAGAGCATCCGCGAGACCCGTGATCTTGATATTCCGCTGGCGGCGCGACATTTCTATCACCACGCCGGCTGGGCGCAGTTGCTGGACAGCGAGTTCCCCGACTACCGCGCGGTCGGTGTGGTCGGTCAGATTGTGCCGTGGAACTTCCCGCTGTTGATGCTGGCCTGGAAGATCGCCCCGGCGCTGGCCTGCGGCAATACCGTGGTGTTCAAGCCGGCCGAGTTCACTTCGCTGTCCGCCCTGCTGTTCGCCGAAGTCTGCACCCAGGCCGGCGTTCCGGCCGGCGTGGTCAACATCCTGACCGGCGATGGCCGGGTCGGCGAGGCCCTGGTCAAGCACCCCGGCATCGACAAGCTCGCCTTCACCGGCTCGACCGAGGTCGGTCGGCTGATCCGTCGCGCCACCGCCGGCAGCGGCAAGAAGCTGTCGTTGGAACTCGGCGGCAAGTCGCCGTACATCGTGTTCGCCGATGCCGACCTGGACGCCGCGGTCGAGGGTCTGGTCGACAGCATCTGGCTGAACCAGGGCCAGGTGTGCTGCGCCGGCTCGCGATTGTTGGTCCAGGAATCGATCGAGCAGCGCTTTCTGGACAAGGTGCGCACGCGCATGGCCAAGCTGCGCATCGACCAGCCGCTGGACAAATCCACCGACATCGGCGCGGTGGTCGATGAGGTCCAGCGGCAACGCATCAGCGGTCTGGTCGACGCCGCCCGCGCCGAGGGTTGCAGCGTCTGGCAGCCGGATACCGCCTTGCCCGGCGGCGGCTGCTTCTATCCGCCGACCCTGATCACCGGCTGCTCGACCAGCGCCAATGTCGCGCAGACCGAAATCTTCGGGCCGGTGCTGGTGGCGATGAGTTTCCGCACCCCGGAAGAAGCCGTGCAGATCGCCAACAACACCGTTTATGGCCTGGCTTCCTGCGTGTGGACCGAATCGATCAGCCTGGCCCTGCACATCGCCCCGCAGATCAAGGCCGGCGTGGTCTGGGTCAACACCGCCAACCAGTTCGACGCCGCCTGCGGTTTCGGTGGCTACCGCGAATCCGGCTTCGGCCGCGAGGGCGGGCGCGAAGGCCTGTTCGAATACCTGGTCAATCGTGCCGAGGACGCACGGCCCAAGGCGCCGCTCACGGTCAGCGGTAAGCCGCGGCGGGCCGCAGGCAAGGCCAAGGCGGCGGCGACCCTGCCCGCGGTCGGCATCGACCGCACCCCCAAGCACTACATCGGTGGCGCCCAACAACGCCCCGACGGCGGCTATAGCCGCGCGGTGCTGGCCGCCGACGGCAGCCCGCTCGGCGAAGTCGCCGAGGGCAACCGCAAGGACATCAGAAACGCCGTCGAAGCCGCGCACAAACAATCCGGCTGGGCCCAGGCCAGCGCCCATAACCGCGCCCAGGTGCTGTACTTCATCGCCGAAAACCTGTCCGCGCGTGCCAGCGAATTCGCCGCCCGCATCGACGCCCAGACCGGCGGCGGTGACGGCGGCCGCGAGGTCGAGGCCAGCATCGACCGGCTGTTCCACTACGCCGCCTGGGCCGACAAATACGACGGCCTCGCCCACCAGCCGCCGATGCACGGCATCACCGTGGCCTTGAACGAACCGATCGGGGTGATCGGCATGATCTGCCCGAACGAGGCCCCGCTGCTCGGCCTGATCGCCCTGGCCGCACCGGCACTGGCACTCGGCAATCGCGTGATCGCCGTGCCCTCGGCCCGGCACCCGCTGTCGGCCACCGATTTCTATCAGGTGCTGGATACCTCCGATTTGCCCGGCGGCGCGCTCAACATCGTCACCGGCGACGCCGACGAACTGGCCCGACAACTGGCCGGGCATGCCAATGTCGACGCGATCTGGCGCCACGACGGCTCGGCCAGCGGCTCGGCCGAAGTCGAACGGCTATCGGCCGAAACCGTCAAGCGCACCTGGGTCAGCGGCGCCCGCGGCCGCGACTGGTACGACCCGAAGCAAAGCGCCAACCGCGACTTCCTCGCCCACGCCAGCCAGGTCAAGAACATCTGGATTCCTTACGGCGTGTAGGTATTGCAGGAATCGGGAGTCGGGAGTCGCTAGTCGCTAGTCGCGCCCTCTGTGGGAGCGACGGAACGTCGCGACTGCCGCCGCGATAGCCAAGTCGCGACCTTGCCAACACTCCCCTTCACCCAGACCCCCTCACGCCCCAGGTTTCCGCCGCAGTTTTCCGTGACCCTGCCCTGGCGCCCGGCGCATGCTCAGATTCACACAGGGGAGCAGTACCCCGCAGCCGATCAGCGCTCGGCCCTCAGCCCCCCGGAGCCGGATCGGCAAAACGTCCGGCCAGGCGCAACGGCACGGCGATAGCGGCCACCGTCTCATTGCCGAACGACTCCAGCACCCGCACATAGCCGCCGCTGGCCGGTACGTAGTAGCGACGGGTGACGCAGCGCCCAAACGGTCAAACCCCCAATGCCGCGAGCGCGCCAGCGATGGCTCTGGCGAATTCGGGGTCGTAGACGCTGTGTTCGCGATCGGCGGCCGCGGCGAACGGCCGCGGCAATTTCGCCTTGATCGGCGGGTCGTCGTGGCAGGCTTGGGGATCGCAGACCCAGCCTTCGCAGGCGTGCGCCAGGCCTGCCGCGACCAGCATCGCCTGCGCCGCCGAATCGGACTGGCCAATCCGGGCTTGCCAGACCGCTTCCGGATAGCTCGACCGCAACGGATGCTCGTCGTCGAAATCCTCGATCCAGATCTCGATGATCGGATCGCCGTCGCCACACACCACCCAGGGCGCACTGCGGCCGTCGGCACCGCCGCTGTCCAAGGTCAAGGCCGCGCCCGCCGACCGCATAAAGGCATCGAAGCGTCCCGCCACATCGCCGTCGGTCCGGCGCATCCATACCAACACATCAAAGCTCATCGTTCGCCCCCTTGGATTGATTCACGCCACCACTGCCATCCACCGCCCGCAGCGCGCCCTATCGGTCAGCGCCTGCTGCCGATCCACCATCGACACACGGCACCCGAGCACCGACCCAACCATAGTCCCCGTCGCGACGGTCCCTTTAGCACAGCGAACACCAAACCGCCCACGGTTTCGTGCCGATCCGAGCGACAGCGCTGGCGACGCGTATCCACGGCGCCTCACTCTTGCAAGGCGCCCACGATCTCGATTTTCCCGACCTGCTGCCCGAGGGCACTGAGTGGCGGCAATTTGGCGATCTGCTCGGTCTTCTGCTCGTCCGTAAGCCGCTCCCGGTAAACCGCCGCGACCCGCTCGGCCTTTTCCGCGTCCGTGAGGCTGTCATCGTCCTGGATCACCTGAACCTTCCAGTCGGTCAGGTCGCTCATGATCTCCTGCTTCCTGCGTAAATATTCATTGATTTCCTCTAGTTCCGCCGGCAGTGGAACCGGGCGAAACGTGGGAGCGCCTTCGACCGATAACACATATAGCCGGTTCTGCAGCACCCGGTTCGAGCCACTCTCGATATAGGTATGATCGATCGCGCTGCGATATTGGTAATATATTTCCACAAAAAACGCCTTGTCGCGATTGCGAGACCAGCCAACCTGCCGCACATACCGCCCGGCCGCCGAAGGATATACCTCAAGTGGGATTTTATCGTGCTCCTTAAAATCAAACACCAGAGCGCCGCCATGATAATTATAAATCATCGCATAGCGCCCATTGGCGCCGAGTGCGTAGGCCCGCCCATCCATGCCCCTGCCGTCCTCATCGAAGCCCTCCCACATCCGGATATCGCCTATGATATTCGCCGCGCCACCTTCGGCCGGAACATGGTTGACGAATATACGTTGCTCGGTGTCCCAATCATAATATTTAAGGACATCGCCATTCGGCCAGCAATCAATGATAACACCATCCTGCAGCGCCTTGCCCCTTGACTCAAGCGTCTTACCCTCGGGTAAAATTACTTGATCAAGTTTTTGACTAACCACAACAAAGGGCGGCCTTGACAAATATGCCAGACGAGTCCGTGAAAAACATTGGAAGACGCCAAAATAGTCGGACTGATTATCGCCGCTATCAACGTGCTGATGCAATATCGTCCTCGCGTTCTTCCGCATTCGTGACTGAATTCGTGTGGAGTCATGGGTTTCATATATGAGTTCCTCGATCCTCGCACTCGAGCCGAATGAACTACCGCCTTCCTTTTCGTATACGCGGGTAACCATCATATCGACATCAGGATCGGCCGGAATCAGCACTTCGCTTACGCCGGGCAGGAATGCGATCCGTCGCAGACTCGACAATTCGTATACCACGGCACCACGCGCGTTATAGGGTGTCTGCGGCACCACATAGAGGCGATTATAGGCGTAATCTGCTGTCGCCGAATAAATGCCATCAGCTTTGTCCGGCAGCGCCAACTTGACCGGGGTGCCAGTCAACTTCGATCCATCCCCGGAGAGGGGAATCACCCAGCCACTGTTGAGCACGACGCGCAGTGGCGCATCAACCCCTGCGCGCGCCGTCGTTAGGACTGCCAGACTGGCCAGAATAAAAATAACTTTTATCATGTCACACCTAGGGGTTGACCGGAACGCCAGCACAGGTAACCGAATACTCAACCACGCCCACTGGTCCGGGCGCGATGCCATTCTGCGACACTTGAAGCGTCTGAGTTATTGCCTGAGCAGTAGTGTTGTTACATGCGATTGTAAAGGTATTGCTCTTCCCTGGATCCAGGGCAGTGGCTGCCCCGATGCCTATCCCACCGGATAAACCCGCAAACGACAAGGTCAGCGGCCATGCCCGATCATCCAAATTGGGGACAGCCAGCTGATTGGTGATAGCGAGTTCGGCCGTCCCCACAGCCGGCAGGCTAATCGTCGCCCCTGGCAGCGGGTCCGAGACATAGATCGGCGGCAGAACGCGCAAGGGCTGCTCCGTCAGGTGTGAGTGAAAACATTAGCTCATTTTCTAGACTTCGCCCTAAAATACTTTGCGGCGCTGTCTCCACAACTCTTGACAACATGGGTATACATAACCGACCCCCCGTCTTCATTATTGTATTCAATCGACGACCAAGCCGACACGCTTTCGAAGTAAATGATATCGTGCTGTTGGCCGAGTGGTACAATAATTCCGTCGCTTAAGCCTGCGAAAGATTTAACCGCATCGACCACTGCCAGCCTTTCAATATTAGTAAGTCTTATGAACCCTATAGCAGCACCACAGGGGCCATCATTTTTGTACAATCTGATAACAGCGCGAGCTGTTACATCAGCAACCACAACACGCGCGGTTTGAGCGAACACAACATCCAATATATCGTCGCCGACCAAGTCGGAAACACCCTCAAACGCGCTTGGCCGCTTCTGGCTGAATTGCTCTCTGGTGAGCAATACGGCATCACCATCAATAAATATCTCTGAAGCCCTTATCTCGGCCACATTTATCAGCGCAATCAGTAGCCACAACCATCTGTTCATTTAATATACCTCGGCTGGATCTAGAAGTCGGGCTGTCCTCGCCAGGTGCATATGCCTGGCGGAAACGGGAGATTTAATTGGAATTGTCCTGCATTCAAAGCATCGATCGCCAGGTCTTCGCAATCCCCTACCTTGTTGGCAAGCTGGCGTCCTATTTCATTGTTGTTAAAATCCATTTCATGTTCTTCGCAAGTATCTTCTGGGTGGTCTGCCTCGTGTGCATCGAGGAACTTCTCTGCCGAATCACGTCCAATGTCACGATGAGCACGACAAGCCAGGTACCCATGGGTGGCAGCATCCATCTGGGAACCCTCGCGGAACAATCTACAGCTTCGCTCACCACCAAGTGAACGGAAGTTTCTGCTGACGAACGTCGTGTGTGGTACCGTGTGTTTTGGATCGGCTTCGTTTTGTATTTTCTTCATCTTGGCACATAAACCTACGTTTTGCAGACAGGTGAGAACCTGTCCCGGCGCCTCCACAACACTCTCCTGGCTGATAACTTTTACGTTGACCGCCGCAACTGCCGAGTGGCATGCACTTGCTTGCACCTCGACCCGGTTGCTGGTTTTTTCTACCAGCCCCTGAATTACTCCTGTTATCGACACCGAAAGTCCGCTGTGTGGTGTTCTCCAAAAGACGTCCTGTAGCGGTGGTACTGTCTCTGCGGCGAATTGCTTGGCGGCACCTACGCAAATTGTTTCGGAAGATTTTGTTATTTTTACTTCGATCAACGTTCCCGTGCATCCGCCAAAAGCGCATTTATCGTCTGCCGTACATTCATTTTTATCGTCGCATGCGTCGGTTGCTTTGAAGTCCACTTCGCAAATCGGGCATGTGCCCGTCCCACCTGTTACCTCCTTTTGACAGGCTTTGCAGGCATTGCACTGCGCCCCCCGGCACTGACTCGGGTTGCCGATGGCGCACTGCGGGAACCCCGGATCCGGTGGGCAGGCGGGGCCGGTGCAGCCGCCCCAGCCGGCCTTGGTGATGCCAGCGCCGGGGTCGGTGAGGATTTGGCTGGCGTCTTCGCTCACGGTCGCGCGTCCGATTGGGACGAAGGTGGCGAGGTCGTGGTCCCACTGGACCAGGGTGGCGGTTTGGCCCGCGGTCATGCCGCCGGGGTTGGGGATTTTGATTTCGATCGGCGGGTCGAAGCGGGTGCCGCTCGGCTGGATGGTCCAGGCGATGCCGCCAAAGCGCGAGCCGCCGCCGGGCGGGACCATCGGCAGGCGGTCGTTGTGCACCGGGTTGACGCTGATTTCGCCGCTGCGGCTGCCATCCGGGAAAGTGACGCTGTGCGCTTTGACAATCATTTCGAAACCTTCGAACCCGGGCAGGGTGAAGTGTACGTCCTGATCGCCGCCGACGGTTTGCCGGCGGTCCAGGTGGATCGGCGGCAGGTAGATCGGCCGCGGCAACTGGTTGTCCTGGCCGGCGATGATCGCGGTTTCGAAGTGCAGCGCCGGGTAGGCCAGGTTGGGCGTGGCGACGACCTGACGACCGTCGAGGAACAGGTCGATCTTGCCCGCTGGCACCTGGTCATCGAACCGGAACCGGCCCTCGGCATCGGTGCTGGTCGCAAGCGCGGTGCCGCCAATGCTGGCGATCACCCCGGCGAGCGGCGCGCCGCTGTGGTCCATGACCACGCCGGTGAAGCGGGTCGGGCCGCTGCGTGCGGCCTGTACGATCAACTGGAACATCGCCTGCCCGGTGACGCTGCCGTCTTCGCGCAAGGCTTCGGCCAGAATCTTGACCGTGCCCGGCCGATCGCCCAATTGCGGTCGGGCGCTGACCACGCCATGGCGATCGGCGCTGACGACGATCGACTGGCCGTCCGCGCCAAGCTCGCCAGCGGGGGCCGAGGCGGCGGTAAATCGCGCCTGGCCATCGAACACCCGGTAGCGCACCGGCGCCGCCATCACCCGGTTGTAATCGGCATCGTAGACGGTCGCGGTCAGCGCTTGCAGCGGCGGGCTCCCAGTCGCCGCGTATTGGGTGCTGGCGATGCCTTCGGCCAAGACGAAGTGCGCCGCGCCGCGGTCGACCGAGGCGGTAAACACCGCGTCCTCGGCAATCGCCGGATGCCAGACGCGCAGGCTGTTACCGCCCGGGCTCGCCTGCGAGCCCAGACGCAGCCAGACCTGGGCCTGGCCGGAGGCATCGGTCGCCACCTGCAGATGCCGCGCCGGGTTGACGCCATCGGCCAGGCTGGGCTGGCCCGGCTGGCGGGCGATGCTGCCATTGCCGCGCACGACATCGAAGTGCAGCGGCAGGTTGGCGACTGGATTGCCGTCCTGGTCGATCACCGCGACACGGAGCGGTTCGGCCAGTTCGCTCTGCGCCGCGCCCGATTGTCGATTGCCGCCGAGCACGGTGATGCGGCGACTGCCGGCGGCGATCCGCACCACGCTGACGGTCGCCGTGCCGACATTGCCGCGGGCGTCCGTCGCGCTCACGGTCAGCGCGTTGGCGCCGACTTCGAGCGGTACGTCGGTGGCCAGAAAGCTGCGATCCGACACGCTGGCGGTGCGCCGCTGCTGGTTGGCCGCATTGACGATCTCGACCAGCGGCTCGACCGCACCGACGCCACCCTCGATCGCGTCGTTGACCATGCCGCGCACATCGATCCGCGCGCTCGATGTCACCGCGTCCGCGCTCGGGCTCTCAATGCCGAGTAGCGGTGCGGTCTGATCGACATAGACCGCGACACTGGCGCTGCCGGTACGGCCGAAGGTATCGGTCGCCACCAC
>JBFXKH010000106.1:0-13518 GCA_050173995.1 Lysobacterales bacterium
TTGCACTGATCCTCGCGATTGGCACGACGCGCGATCGGCTCGGACAGACAGCGCATCAGCCAGGACAGATCGGCCAGTCGTGCCCGCAGGGTCGCGATGCGCTCCGGCTGGCCGGCCAGGTTCTGGACGCGTTGCTGGTGTTCGGCTTCCGTGTCCTCGGCGCGGGGAAACAGCCGGAGCCAGCGCCCGGCCACCTCGGCATCCGACCAGCCGGCTGCCACCTCGGGCAGCAACTGCACGACCAGATGCAGGTGGTTACTCATCACCGCGTAGCCCCAGACCGCGACCGCGAACAGCTCGGCCAGGGAATGCAATCGATCCTCAACCCACTGCCGGCGATGCTCGAAGGATCGGCCGCTGTAGTCGTCCCGCCCGCACAAGAAAGCCCGCCGAACGCAGCGCGATACGCAGTGATAGGTGCCAGGGGCACCGGGCGGAACCAGTTGGCGGCGGGGATAGGTCATGCCGCACAGAGTGCCGCGACGGATTGGCCAGCACATCGGTAGATCGCTGAATTTGGGTTGGGAAATTTCGGAAGTGTGGGTGTCCGGGAATCACGCTCATCACCGCGTAACCCCAGACCGCGACCGCGAACAACTCGGCCAGGGAATGCAGTCGATCTTCAACCCACTGCCGGCGATGCTCGAAGGATTGACCACTGTAGTCGTCCCGCCCACACAAGAAAGCCCGCCGAACGCAGCGCGATACGCAGTGATAGGTGCCAGGGGCACCGGGCGGAACCAGTTGGCGGCGGGGATAGGTCATGCCGCACAGAGTGCCGCGACGGATTCACCAGATCATCGGCAGATTGCCGAAATTGGGTTGGGAAATTTCGGAAGTGTGGGTGTCAGGGATCATCGTCCCGGGATCATCGTCGGAAGTGTGGGTGTCCGGCATCATCGGAATCATCTTCGGAAGTGTGGGTGTCTGGAATCATCTGCGTCTGGAATCATCTGCGGGATCATCTGGGTGTCCGGGATCATCGTCTCCGGGATCATCGAAACACCGATCCTGGCCCAGGGGGACCAGGGCGATGGGATAGGCGCGACATGATGGCTGCGCCGGGTTGGCTCGGCGATGCTTGTGGCTCTAGAGGCCTTGGTATTCAACAACAATTGCGCCAACATGTTAGGTACTATGCCAATCTCTCGCGCGTCCGCAGCACGGCGTTTTGCCGTCAAGCGGTTTCCATTGCCTATAGTTGGAGGTACCCCTGTGCCAAACATCACCACACGCACCGTTCTCATCCTGGCCGTGGCCACCATTGGCAATGTGCATGCTGCCTGCATTGGCACGCCCCCTGTGTCGGGGGCCACGGTCACTTGCAACGACGCTGACCCCAATCCGGACATCAGCGGTGTGCAGGGGGGGGCAGGCGTACAAAATGTCGGTGTAACCGTTGCGCCGGCGGCCGCGCAGATTGCCGTCGTCAATCTCGATGGCGTGTTTTCGCAGGCCCCGGGATGGTCGGTTGACAACGCTGGCAGCATCTCTGCAACCATCTCCGCAGGGATTGGTAGCACCGTTGGCGTACGCCTGACCCAAGGCGGCAGCGTGGTCAACCGCGCTGGGGGAAGCATTTCTGGTGTGAATTCGGCGGTGCGCTCTGACGTTAATACGTTGCAGGTCAACAACGCCGGCACGATCTCCGCCCCTGGAGGCGGCGTGCTTGTCACCGGGGGCTTGTTGACGTTAACCAACTCCGGAAACATCAGCAGCCTGACCGCCACAGCGAGCGGTGTGCGCGCGCCTTCTGGCAGTGTGAGCAATGTTTCAGGCGCGACCATCAGCGGCAATAATGCCGGGGTTTTGTTCGACAGCAGCGGATCGATCGACAACAGCGGCACCATATCCGGAGGGGGCGCTGGCGTGGAGTTCACCAGCGGCGGCTTGCTCATCAACAGAATCGGCGGCGTCATAGCTGCGGTTGGCAATGGCGTACAGATTGTGGGCGCGGGCAACACCCGCATCGAAAACGCTGGATTATTGCGAGACAGCAACTCTGCCACCGGCGGGGCCGTGGCCTTTGGAGCCGGAGACGATGAACTGATTCTGCAGACCGGCTCCCAGCTCGACGGCAATGCCGCCGGAGGCGATGGAAATGATCTCCTGCAATTGACCGGCGAAGGCGCTGAGGATGCCGCTTTCACTACTTTCGAAACACTGCGCATGGACGGCAGCAATTGGATGCTGGCTGGGGGATTGACGGTCAACACCATCGAGATCAACAGCGGCGTTCTACGCAGCGGGCGCAGTAACCAATTCGTCAACGCTGCGGCGTCGATGAGCATCGACGGGGGCGCCAGCTACGACTTGGCTGACTTCTCACAGACTTTAGGAGAAGTGCAGGGCGCTGGCGCAGTTTTCCTGGGAAGCGGCACGCTGACTACCGGCGCGCTTGGCAGCAGTACAACTCTGTCGGGTCCAATCAGCGGCAGCGGTGGTATCACCAAAGCCGGCGCAGGCGTGCTTACGCTGGCGGGCGCAGCAACCTATACCGGTACCACCACCGTCACCGCGGGAGCACTGCGTCTCACCAGCAGCAGTCTGGATGGACCAGCTGTGGTCAACGGTAGCCTGCAGTTCGCTCAACCGACTGATGTCCTGTTTGTCGGCACCGTTATCGGTGGCGGAGAAGTACTTAAGCAAGGCCCAGGACAACTAACGGTTTCTGGCGAAAGTGGTGCTTTCTCTGGCACCACGCGGATCGAGGCCGGATCGCTCAATCTCGAAGGCAATCTTGGCGGAAACCTACAAGTGCAGGCAGCCACGACCCTGCTGGGGACCGGCACTGCCAGCTCGCTCACGGTGGAGGGCGGCGGCACACTATCGCCTGCCGGCAACGCCACCGGTGTGCTGAATGTCAGCACGGCCACCTTTGATCCTGGCTCGATCTATCTCGTCCAGATATCTCCAACGGGTGCAACCGATACCCTCGTCGCCAGCAACGCTATCGCGGTGCAAGACGGAACCCTGCAAGTTACTGTGCCCGCTGGCGCCTATGTGTCAGGAAGCCGCTGGCGGATCGCGAGTGGCAGTAGCATTGGTGGTGAATTCGCGACGGTGATGTTCAGCAACAGCAGCCTCGGATTGCAAATCGAGCAGTCGGCAAACGCCATCGACATTGTGTTGCCTGCGTCTGTCGCCGCGGGCCCAACAGCAGTGCCAGGCAATAGCACCTGGGCCTTGACCTCGCTTCTGCTCACGATGCTGGTGTCCGCATGCGTGCGCTTGCGTAGGTTGTGAGAGGAGACTTGGAGGAGGCTTGGACATGGAGGAGACTTGGATGGAGGAGACTTGGACACGCAGGGGTGGACTTGGACACCCATTTTTTGCCACACCTGCCGCCGACGAGCCATCCCATCCCAAGACCAACCACACTGCCACGTGCGTCGCTTCCTGCTGCATGTGCTGCCCACCGGGATCAAGCGCGTTCGCCATTACGGGCTACTGGCACCCGGCACCAAGCGCACCCGATTGGCCAAGGTGCGCGCGGCGCTTGCGCTGCCAGCCGCCAATCCGATCGCCATCGAGTCGGCACAGGCGTTTATGCAAGGCGTGGCGCGCAAGGACATCGCGCAGTGTCCGGTGGGTCGGCACGGGCACCTGCGTGTGGTGGCCGTTTTGCTCGCACTCAAACGCTTGCCCGACCCGCATCTGCAGGCGCACCCCATGCGATCCGCATGTCACCGGCCACCCGCCACCGGGCCACCTGGGGCGAGTGCATGACGGCCCATGCTGTGGCTCTGTGTTGCCTCCCCCGTGCGCCGCCAACGCGGTGCCGTCGAACTGCGGGCGAAGGCTTGCGATTGTCGTCACGGCCACCCAAAGCGCGCCGACAAACGCCGTGCGCTCGGGCTGCCGCCGGAGCCAACGGGTGGGGTCGCCATTGCCGATCCGCCTTGCCGCCCCCAAAAAGTCGCGTAGCCGACGCGACTAGGCTTACAATCCCCAAAGCGACCACCCCGCCGGCGTTTTAGTCCAACGAGGTTTATCTGTCGCGCCATGCACCGCGCCGTGGATGTTGCTATGTGGGCGCACCAGATAAACGCTAATCGTTAGGCGTCACACTATTCTCAGTGCTCGGAGGTATCCATGCTTGAAGGAATTTTGCGCGTGCTGGACTGCGTTAAGGGCATCAAGCCTGCGAAGCCAGACGATCCGCCACCGCCGCCCGCGGCATACAGGTGCCCGCGACCAATCGCTACACCAGAGATGATTGCACTCTATGAAGAGCTTGGGCAAGAGATGCGCGCACTTCGAGCTACCGAGTTTTCAGTCGCTACGCTCTTCTACGCAGTGGCCAGCTTTCTGGTCGTGGCCAACTTCACGGTCATCGCGGCGGGGTCATTGCCATTAGTGGTCAAAGCCGCGACGGTCGTCTTAACCGTGGTTTTCCTCTTGCTACTTTGGTCGCATGTGCACGGGAGAATCTCGCACGACAATCATTCCTACTCACACCTCCTGAGCCGGCGACGCTACCTTGAACGCGAGTGGTTCTGGGAGAACATGCCAGGTAAGCCCGCCAATGTGGCAACTGGTGCGAGTGGCCCCGGTTATCGCATGACACAGCAGATGCTCGCTCTCTCCGTCGTCTTCGTGGTGGCAACACTCGTGCTTGTGCTCTTCCTAACGCTGAACGCTGACGTAGACGTGAAACTTGGATAAGGAGACTTGGATACAAGGAGACTTGGACACCAGGAGACTTGGACACCCACTGATTTTGGGGACGACACAACACGACAAGAGACCAGGACGGAGACTTGGACACCCACTTTTTTCGGTAAACCATAGTCATTGATTAATTGTAAGCGTCCGCCCCAGACCATCCACCCAGGAGACTTGGACACCCACTCTTTGAAATCGAGAATTGGGGGTGAGACTCGGGGGGTGAGACTTGGACACCCACTTTTTGCCACGCCAGCCGCCGACGGGCCATTGAGTCCCAAGTTCAACCACGCTGCCATACCCACGAGCGATGCGCGTGGTGGAGATGTCGGCTTGCGCGAGGCGCTTTCGCCTTGAGGGGATGCGCCGGACTTCTGCTACCAAGGTCCGCGCGTCATTCCGCCGCCGATCAGCCGGCTTCGCTTGTTGCCAGTCCGCGCGCAGCACTGATGCCCTGCAACCAGCGTTGTCCCATGGTGCGGGCTTTTTCGATCAATTGTTCGACGCTGCCGATGGCGCGGTGGAAGTCTGAGCCGACCGCCTGCACCTGGCGGGTCCAGTGCTGGGCCTGTGGGCCGAACCGGGCCAGAGCCGCGGGTGCCGGTCCGTCGATGACGCCGTGCTTGCCCGGATGCAGCTGGCGGCCGGTCCAGTCGAGTAGTTGCAGGTACTCGGCCTGGTCCAGCCCAAGCACACCCCGGCCCAGGATGCCGGCAATGGGGCCCAGGGCCAGGCGCGATTGGGCAGGCGTCTGCTCGATGGCGGCCAGACGCCGCTTGGCGCTGGTGTGATCGGCCTCGGCCAGCGTCTCGCAGAGTCGGGCCCGTATCGGATTCAGATCGACATAGGCCATGGCCGCGAGCACCGCCCGGTCATCGAGCAGCGCCTGGCGGTGGTAGCGTCCTTCCCAGAAGCGGCCTTTGCACTGGTCCTCGCGATTGGCACGACGCGCGATCGGCTCGGACAGACAGCGCATCAGCCAGGACAGGTCGGCCAGTCGTGCCCGCAGGGTCGCGATGCGCTCGGGCTGGCCGGCCAGGTTCTGGACGCGTTGCTGGTGTTCGGCTTCCGTGTCCTGGGCGCGGGGAAACAGCCGGAGCCAACGCCCGGCCACCTCGGCATCCGACCAGCCCGCTGCCACCTCGGGCAGCAACTGCACGACCAGATGCAGGTGGTTGCTCATCACCGCGTAGCCCCAGACCGCGACCGCGAACAGCTCGGCCAAGGAATGCAGTCGATCTTCAACCCACTGCCGACGATGCTCGAAGGATCGGCCGCTGTAGTCGTCCCGCCCGCACAAGAAAGCCCGCCGAACACAGCGCGATACGCAGTGATAGGTGTCAGGGGCACCGGGCGGAACCAGTTGACGGCGGGGATAGGTCATGCCCTACAGACTGCCGCATCGGCGTCGGTGGGGCTTCGGTGAACGGCTGAATTTGGGTTGGGAAATTTCGGAACTGTGGGTGTCCGGGGATCATCCGGGATCATCCGGTGGGTGTCCGGGGATCACAGTGTCCGGGGATCACATCGTCCGGGGATCATCCGTCCGGGGATCATCTGGGATCAGCTGTCCCGGGATCGGGCGGGATCACTCCCTTTCGGGGTTTCGCACCCCCATGCCTTTCGACCCTTGGAAAGCACGGCTCCAGCGACTATCGTCGCGGTTCAACTGCGAGGAGCTTGAACATGCGACAAAAGTACCAAGCACTGGTTTGGCTGGCGGCCGCATCCCTCTTCGGTCTTGGCCTGACGGCCTGTGGCGGTGGCGGAAGCGAATCTGCGACCACCGCGGCGACCACCGCGGCAGCCCCCGATCCGGCACGCCCGAGTCGGCAGTACAGCATCGAAGAGTTTATCGATAGCACCAGCATCAGCGGCGCATTTTTCTCCGCCGACGAAACCAGGCTACTGTTTTCGTCCAACAGGAGCGGCGTCTGGAATGTCTATTCGATGCCCATCACCGGAGGCGAATGGACTCCGGTGACGAAGTCGGAAACCGACAACGCCTATGCCGCCGGTACTTTCCCGGAAGACGACCGCGTGCTGTTCACGCGCGACCAAGGCGGCAATGAGCTCTCGCACCTCTATGTTGTCGGCGCGGACGGCGTCGAGAAGGACCTCACACCGGGCGAGAATCTGCGCGCAGATCTGGCGGGATTCAGCCATGACTACAAACACTTCTATGTGGCGACCAACGAGCGGGACCCGCGCTTCTTCGATCTCTACCGCTATGACAGCAAGAATTACGCGCGTGAGCTGATCCTGAAAAATGACGAGGGCTACGACTTGGGACCGATCTCCAATGACGGCGCCTGGATCGCAATGGGCAAGACCGTTACCACCAATGACTCGGATCTCTACGCCCACAATCTGAACGATGGTCAACATGTGCTGGTTTCTGAGCATCAGGGCGCCGCCAATTTCACCGGACAGGATTTTTCGACCGATTCCAAATGGCTCTATTACACCGCCAATGACAGCGGCGAATTCGCCGAGTTGCGCCGGGTCAGCCTGAGCGACTGGAGCCACGAAAGCGTGCTCAAGGCCGACTGGGACGTCCAGTACTCGTACTTCTCGCGCAATGGCAAATACCGTGTCGCCGCGATCAACTATGACGGCAGAACCCGGGTGTTTCTCTATGACGGCGCAAGCGGTGCCGAGATCGCACTGCCCGAGCTGCCCACCGGCGAGATTCGCGGTCTGGTCATCGCCCGTTCCGAACAACGGGTCGCCTTCTATGTCAACGGTGATCGCCAACCCAACGACCTGTATGTGCTCGATTTCAATTCTTCGCCCAAGCAGCTGACCCGCTCGCTGAACCCGGCCATCGATTCGGCCGACCTGGTGGACTCGACTGTGGTGCGCTTCGAGAGCTTCGACAAAATGTCGATACCGAACATCCTGTGGAAGCCGCACCAGGCGACGGCCGCTGCGCCCGCACCCGCCCTGGTCTGGGTGCATGGCGGTCCGGGTGGCCAGACCACGCGCGGCCACAGTGCCTTCATCCAGTATCTGGCCAATCATGGCTACGTCGTGCTTGGCATCAACAACCGAGGCAGCTCGGGCTATGGCAAGAGCTTTTTTGCCGCCGACGATGGCAAACATGGCCGCGAACCGCTGTGGGATACGCTTGCGGCGAAGAAGTATTTGCAGAGTCTCGATTACGTGGCGGATGATCAAATCGGCATCATCGGCGGAAGCTACGGCGGCTACATGACCCTCGCCGCCCTTGCGTTCCACCCCGATGAGTTCGCGGTGGGTGTCGATATCTTCGGTGTATCCAACTGGTTGCGCACGCTGGAAAGCATCCCACCCTACTGGGAAAGCTTCCGCGAAGCGCTGTATCAGGAGATCGGCAACCCGACGACCCAGCGCGAGTTCCTGATCGAGACATCGCCGGTCTTTCACGCCGACAAAATCACCAAGCCGCTGATGGTGCTGCAGGGCGCCAACGACCCGCGGGTGCTCAAGGCCGAATCCGACGACATCGTCGCGGCCCTGCAGAAGAGTGGCGTTCCGGTCGAGTATGTCGTGTTCGACGACGAGGGACATGGTTTCAGCAAGAAGCCCAACCAGATCGAGGGCTATGGCAAGGTGCTGGCCTTCCTTGACAAGTACCTACGCAAGCCGGCGGCGCCCGCAGCGCCCTGATCCTTGCCTGCTCCAGCGCCGGGCGATTGCCGCGCGGCGCTTTTTCTTGTGGCGAAGTGGTGGAAATCTTGGTTCGCGACGAAATCCTGAGACGCCTGCGCAAGGCCGAGTCCGAACATTCGATTCGCATTCCCTATGCGTGCGAGTCGGGAAGTCGCGCGTGGAATTTTGCTTCGCCCGACTCCGACTATGATGTGCGCTTCATTTACGTCAGAAACCCCGAGTGGTATCTGTCGTTCGATGTCGAGCGACGCAGAGATGTTGTCGAGTATCCGATCATCGACGACATCGACTGTTCAGGCTGGGACCTGCGTAAGGCGCTCTATCTCTTTACACGAACCAATGGCGCGCTGTTCGAGTGGCTGCATAGTCCGATCACCTATATTGAGGATGGCTCGCTGGCGCAAAGCCTTCGCGAGCTGGCACCGCGCGCGTTCAACGCCACTGCGCTGTGCTACCACTACAGCCACATGGCGCGGAGCAACGCGCGGGAATATTTGTTCCGCGAACAGGTTCGCCTCAAGAAGTACTTCTACGTGCTCAGACCCTTACTCGCGATACGCTACATCGAAGCCGGCCTGGGCATTCCACCCGTGCGCTTCGAACAGTTGGTCGAGGCGGTCGCACCGCATCAGCTGCGTAACGGCATTGCTGAACTATTGGCGTTGAAGAGCCAGACGTCGGAGCTTGGGCTCGGCGCGCCGATACCGCAAATCGGGGCATTCATCGAATCCGAGCTCGAGCGGCATGGCGAGCAGTTCACCGGTCAGGGACGGCCGGATCTCCTGGACGGCAATGAGGTCCGTGCCGAACTCAACGAGATCTTCCGCCGGGCTGTTACGGGGGAAAGCGCCAGTGCCACATAGGGCCGCGGATTGCCGGGAACGGCTCAGCCCAGGAACAGCCGGTAGGCCGGATTGGCGGTTTCTTCGATGTGGGCGTAGCTGCGCCCGCGCAACCAGGCGTCGAACGCGACGCGGTCGCCGACCGGCACCTGCACGCCGACCAGTACGCTGCCGTAATCGGCGCCGTGGTTGCGGTAATGGAACAGCGAGATGTTCCAGTCGTGGGTCATCGATTGCAGGAATTCGGCCAACGCGCCGGGGCGTTCTGGAAACTCGAAACGAATCAGCCGCTCGTCGGTGGCCGCGGCCGAACGGCCGCCAACCAGGTGGCGCAGATGCGATTTGGCCAGTTCGTCGTCGCTGAGATCGAGTACCGGGTAGCCATGCGCCTGCAATTGTCCGATCAAGGCCCGGGTTTCGCCGCGGTCGCCGGTCTCTACGCCGACGAAGACATGGGCGGCGTCGGCGTCGCTGTAGCGGTAGTTGAATTCGGTGATGCTGCGCGCGCCGACCAGGGCCATGAATTGCTTGTAGGCGCCGGGGCGTTCGGGCAGGGTGACCGCGAGCACCGCCTCGCGCTGTTCGCCGACCTCGGCACGCTCGGCGACGAAGCGCAGCCGATCGAAGTTCATGTTGGCGCCGCTCGCCACTGCGACCAGGGTCGCAGCCTGTTGCGGATACTGCCGCAGGTACTGTTTGGCGCCGGCGATAGCCAGTGCGCCGGCCGGTTCCAGGATGGTGCGGGTGTCTTCGAACACGTCCTTGATCGCAGCGCAGATCGCGTCGGTATCGACGGTGATCATGGCGTCGACGTGAGCCTGGCACAGGCGGAAGGTTTCGACGCCGACCTGGCGCACCGCGGCGCCATCGGCGAACAGACCGACGCTGGCCAGCGCGACCCGCTCGCCGGCGGCCAGCGAGGCGGTCATCGCAGCGGCGTCGGCCGCTTCGACACCGATCAACCGGGTGTCCGGACGCAGCCGCTTGAGATAACTGCCGACCCCGGCGATCAATCCGCCGCCGCCGACCGCGCAGAACACCGCATGGATCGGATCCGGATGCTGGCGCAGGATTTCCATGCCGATCGTGCCCTGCCCGGCGATCACGTCGGGATCGTCGTAGGGATGCACGAAGGTCAAACCTTGCGCCTGTTCCAGGTGCCGCGCGTGGTCATAGGCGTCGCTGAACGCATCGCCATGCAGCACGATGCGCGCGCCGCGCGCCGCGACCGCGGCGATCTTGATCCGCGGCGTGGTGTTCGGCATCACGATCAAGGCCGGACAGCCAAGCCGGGCGGCAGCGAGTGCGACGCCCTGGGCGTGGTTGCCGGCCGAGGCGGTGACCACGCCGCGCTCGCGTTCGGCCGGACTCAGTCGCACCATTTTGTTGTAGGCGCCGCGCAGCTTGAACGAGAACACCGGCTGCAAATCCTCGCGTTTCAGCAGCAGGCGGTTGCCGAGCCGCGCCGACAGCAGCGGCGCCGGCTCCAGCGGCGACTCGATCGCCACGTCATAGACGCGGGCGGTGAGGATGCGTTGCAGATAGTCGATAGCCATGGCGATGGAATCGGAGAGCCCGGGAAAGGATGCACGTTATCGCGAGCGTAGCGGCATTCTGGCTGGCGAGTTGCTCGCGGTTTGCGTCAGACTGGCGACCGATTCTTTGCCTGCCATTCTCGCCATGAGCACAGCCGTTAGACCCGATCCGGCCGTCAATCGGCCGCGCATGCCGCGCGCGGTGTGGATCCTCGGTATCGTTAGCCTGCTGACCGACGTCTCATCGGAGCTGGCGCATGCATTGTTGCCGCTGCTGATCGTCGGCAGCTTCGGTGCCGGCATGTTCACGCTCGGCTTGATCGAGGGGATCTCCGAGTCGACCGCGGCGTTCTGCAAACTGTTTGCCGGACGGCTGAGCGATGCGATCGGCCGGCGCAAGGCGCTGATCGTCGTCGGCTATGGCCTGTCGACGCTGTCCAAGCCGCTGTTTCCGCTGGCCAGCAGCGTCGGCCTGGTGCTCGGGGCGCGGGTCATCGACCGGATCGGCAAAGGCATCCGCGGTGCGCCGCGCGACGCCCTGCTCGCCGATGTCACACCACCGGCACTGCGTGGCGAGGCTTACGGCCTGCGTCAGTCGCTGGATACCATCGGCGCGGTGCTCGGCCCGCTCGCGGCAATCGCCCTGATGCTGTGGCTGGGCGCGGTGCGTTCGGCGCTGTGGTTTGCGGTACTGCCGGCCGCGCTCGGGGTGCTGGTACTGATCGTGTGGGTACAGGAGCCGGCGACCCGCAGCATCAAGCACGCATCGCTGTGGTCGACGGCGGCCTGGCGGGAACTGCCGGCAGCGTTCTGGCGGGTGATCGCGATCACCGCCCTGCTCGGCCTGGCACGCTTCGGTGAAGCTTTCCTGATCGTACTCGGCCGCGATCGAGGTCTCGGCGAGGCCTGGGCGCCGCTGGCGCTGGTGGTGATGAGCTCGGTGTATGCCGCTTCGGCCTGGCCGGCGGGTTGGCTGGCCGATCGGCTGGACCGCAGCGGTCTGCTGATGATCGCCATTGTGGCCTTGCTCGGCGCCGATCTGGTATTGGCTTTCGCACCCGGCCCGCTGTGGTTCGGGCTCGGTGTGGCCTTGTGGGGACTGCACCTGGGTTTCAGCCAGGGGGTGCTGGCGGCGCTGGTCGCCGACGCTGCCCCATCCACGCTGCGCGGCACCGCGTTCGGGGTATTCCACGGCGTGACCGGTGCCGCCCTGCTCGCGGCCAGCTTGATCGCCGGTGGGCTTTGGCAGTGGCGTAGTGCCAGCGCCTGTTTTCTTGGCGGTGCGGTGTTTGCCGCTCTTGGCCTGCTGCTGCTGACCTTCAATCAGGGCCGCGCCGCGCCAGCAAAATCCAACTGACGCCAGGCTTCGTAGACCATCACCGCCACCGTGTTGGACAGATTCAGACTGCGATTGTCTGGTCGCATCGGCAGGCGCAGGCGTTGTTCGGGCGGCAGCGCATCCAGCAGCGTCGCTGGCAGGCCACGGGTTTCCGGTCCAAACACGAAGGCATCGTCGGCGCGGTAACGCGGCGTGCTGTAGCAGGTGCCGGCGCGGGTCGACAGCGCGAACACCCGCGGCGGCGCCACCGTTGCCATAAACGCCTCGAACGACGGATACACCGCGAGCGTGGCGAACTCGTGATAGTCGAGCCCGGCGCGGCGCAGCCTCGCATGATCGAGCGCAAACCCGAGCGGCTCGATCAGGTGCAGGCGCGCGCCGCTATTGGCGCACAAACGAATCACGTTACCGGTGTTGGGTGGAATCTCCGGCTGGAAAAGGATCACGTGAAACATCGCCTGAGCCCGAATGCTATTCGCCCATCGCCCACCATTTTGCGTTCGCCCAGTGAAAATCGGCCGAAAGCCCCCTGAAGTGCTTGATCGACCTTCTGAGCGCGGCAATCAGTCTGACATATTTCCTGGCCAGGGCGGCCCAACCGCGGTTCTTGCGCAGTCGGAAGGTGGATCCGCGTCGGCCGGGCGCGGGAGTCACGACCGCCAGAGGCTCAGCGCCGCGGACTGAAGGTCGCCGGCAGCCACTGCCGCCAGGGCGAATGCGTGATCGGCGTGGCGATCGGCGCGGCCAGCACTCGGATCGTCCGGTCGCTGTGCTCGATCGCCCGCTCGACCGCGGCGAATCCGGCCGCCTGCGGCAGAATCATGCCGAAGGCGATCAGGGCCAGACTGAGCAGGACCAGGGGGGAGCGGCGGGTGGGCGAATGCATGGCGATTACCTGTCGGCGTGCTGGATAGATGCAGCAGACGTGCCAAGGGTTGCAAGGCACCGGTCGGATCGCTAGCTGGCGAGGTAAGTTACTGATTTTTCAGCATTGTCGAGCGCGGGCCAGCGGTGCTGCGGGGGACCTGCTCGGCGCCCGCCACTGTCCGCCCGCGGACAGGCTGGCGTCCGACTGCGGACGGCGTCGACTCGCCCTACGTCGTCGGCTGCGTCTTCGGCGCCCGCCCCGGCCCGGCTATCATGCCCGGCCATGCCGACTGCCCCCGATCACTTTCCTGCCGCCAGCGCCCGCTTCCTGCTGCCGGGACCGGCCGGCGCGCTGGAACTGGCCACCGCCCCGGCCACCGCGGCGCCGCGGCGCGGTGTGGCGATCGTCTGCCATCCGCACTCGCTGTTCGGCGGCAGCATGGACAACAAGGTCGTGACCAGTACCGAGCGTGCGCTGCGCGAGCTTGGCCTCGACTGTCTGCGCTTCAATTTTCGCGGCGTCGGCCAGTCCACAGGCAGCTTCGATGAAGGCCTCGGCGAGCGCGACGATCTGCTGGCGGTGGTCGACTGGCTGCGACGGGTGCGCCCGGGC
>JBFXKH010000107.1:0-13340 GCA_050173995.1 Lysobacterales bacterium
ACCACTCGGCATCGCCGTTCTGGTCGAAGCTGAAGAAAATCGCCGCCCACAGGTCGGCTTCCGGGTTGGCCGGCCAGAACTCGATGCCGTGGCCATCGTGGCGCGGATCGAAATACACCCCGCCGAGTGGCTTGGTGTCGATCGGTGCCGGTACCGCCGCGGTGCTCCAGCCGACCCCGTCGAGGATCGCGCGGCCGAGGCGCATGTCGTGCTGGGGGCGGGTGTTGACCGCAGTCATCATTTCCAGGAAATTGCCCAGGCTATCCAGATGGGAAAGGGTAGAGCCAGGGTTCAGTTCGAACGGTGCGAACAGCCGCACCAGATTGTCCGGTGGGCTGTTGGTGGCGCGCGAGTTGAATGGGGAATTGCTGGCCGATTCGCCGGTCCAGCGCAGATTGGGCGCATTGCTCATCGCGCTGCTGCGTTCGGCGTCGCTCAGCAGGGTGAACGGGCGCAATTGGGTGCCGACCAGCCAGGCGACATTGGCCGAATAGATGTCGTCGTAACCGCCGAACTCGGCGCCGGAAACATCGCCACTGTCCGGGTCGTCGCCGACCTGGACGAAGCTCAGAAAACCGAGCCCGTGGGTGATCTCGTGCATGGCCACGGTGACGAAGTCGGAATCCTGGGTGGTGCCGGAATCGAGCCCGTAATAGAACTTGCGCGCGCCGAGTGCGGTCGGGCCATCGACCTGGTTGTTGAAGGTGACGCGGATATCGGTCCGCTCGCAGGGACCGCCGACCAACCGGCACAGGGTGGTGCCGGCCAGCCGCTGGGCGGCGGTGCCGGCGTACCAGGTGTAGTTGCGCGGCAGATAGGCGTGCTTGTTCGGTATCTGGAAAGTCTGTCCGCCACTCTGCACCAGGTCCGGCAGGTCGTCGTTGCGGAACGCGAAGCGCGGACCGGCGCGGGCCAGGGTGGCGCCATTGGCGTCGCCCCCCAGGTCATCCCAGCACGCCTGGATGGTGATCGGCACCGGGCTCTGCAATTGCGTTGCCAGTTGCGAGGCCGCATTCAGCATGGCGTTGCGGCGTTGTTGGCCGCGATTGCCGCTGTTGCCGCCGGCGCTGGACAGGGACGTGCTGTCGTTCCATTCGGCCACGCTGCAGTCGCCCGGGCTGGAACCGGCGCCGGTGAAATCGACACTGAAGCTGGCCGCAGGCGGCGGGTTTGCGGAGCGGGTGGCGAGCAGGCTGCTTTGTGCATCGACCGCGCCGAAATTGATCGCCAGGATGTACCAGCGCCCGGCGCGCAGCGGCTGACCGCTGGAGCGGGTGATGACGAACCATTCGTCGTTGCCGCTGCTGACCGAACGGTATTGACCGAGTTCGTTGATATAGGCCGGATCGATCGGCCGGACACCATCAAAGGTATCGGGAAACGGCGAGCCATAGCGCGCGTAGAGATCGACATCGACCCCGGCGCTGGCGCTGTCCAGATCGATGCGCAGAAACTGGTCGCTATCGGCGACATCGACATAAAACGAGGTGGTGAAGGCGCCGGCCGGCACGGTGAAATTGGCCGGGACCCCGGAAGCGAGCGCGATGCTCGGCGCCGCGCGCAGGGCGAACGCCGCACA
Source organism: Lysobacterales bacterium (assembly GCA_050173995.1). Taxonomy (GTDB): domain Bacteria; phylum Pseudomonadota; class Gammaproteobacteria; order Xanthomonadales; family Ahniellaceae; genus 0-14-3-00-62-12. Next base: position 1,580 of record JBFXKH010000107.1, read on the forward strand.
CAGCGTACAAAGCAACAGCAGCAAGCGGGCGCTCATTTCAGGTGCTCCGGGTGAATCCGACGCGAGTTGTGCTGGTGCGATTCGATGCTGCATTGGGTGAGCAGGCTGCCGTCCGGCTGCACCGAAGCGCTCAACACGGTCTGGCCGGGGGCCTTGACTGGATCGGCCTGCAGCGGCTTGGCGCGGCTCTGTGCCTTGCCCTGATCCAGTTTCTGGAAGGTCGGTTCGGCGCCCTGGGCACCGGCCGCGGCCAGTGTCGACAAGGCGAAGATCGCGGCGATTGACAAGCGTTTCATTGACTTCGGGTTTCCTTTTTGATTTTGCAGCGGCCGGGCATTTTACGGGTTTGGCGGCGTTTGTGTTGGCGAGCCGGAAAGCGCGGGTTCAGTCAGCGCGGTGGCCAGGGCGAGACCAGACCCGGGCAGGCGCGCCGGTCGCGGCCAAGCCGCAGCGGCTGGCGCAGGGCGGCCTGCAAGTAGCGGTGGGCATCAGCGATCGCTTGGCGCGGCGGCAGGCCGAGTGCGAGGCCGGCTGCGATTGCGCTGGCATAGCTACAGCCGGTGCCGTGGGTGGCGAGCGGCAGGCGTTCGGCCGAGAGCGATTCCGAACCCGCGGCATCGAACACGATGTCGATCAGCTCGCTGCCTCGGCCGTGGCCGCCCTTCAGCACAACAGTAGTGGCGCCAAGCCGATGCAGGGCGCGGGCGGCGCGCAGGCGTCCGGCCAGGCCGTGGATGGGGTGATCGAGCAGGGCCGCGGCCTCCGGCAGATTAGGGGTCAGCACACTGGCCAGCGGCAGCAGCCGCCTGAGCAGCAGCGGCAGCGCGGCCGGGTCGAGCAGGCGCCCGCCGGCACCGGCAGCCAACACCGGGTCGAGCACGATCGGCAGGCCGAGCGAGCCCAGCAGATCGGCGACCAGGCGTGTGGTCGCCGCGCTGGCGAGCAGGCCAATCTTGACCGCGCTGATCTCCAGGTCGGCCAGTGCCGCCTCGATCTGGCGGGCCACCTGGCGCGCCGGGACCGGCTGTAAGGCCAGCAGACCGCGACTGTTCTGGGCCGTCACCGCGGTGATCGCGCAGGCGCCAGCCAGCCGATAGGCCGACAATACGCGCAGGTCGGCCTGGATGCCGGCGCCGCCGCTGGCGTCCGAGCCGCCGATCAGCAGGATGGTCGGACTGTGAGTTGCACGCAACATCGATCCCGTTCCAAGGCGGCAAGGCCGTCGCCAGTGTGCCCGAAAACCGCCATTAAAAAAGTGTTTGACGGGCTGTGGTTTTTTTGAGACGATGTTGCGCATTCACAACGTCGCCCGCCTGTGTCTATGATCTCAGCTCGTTCCACTCATCTGCTCGGCGCATTCGCTTTGGCGTTTGGCGCTTGGTCGGCCGCGCAGGCGGCGGTGCCGGGCGATGTGATGGCTGATTGGCGTAATTATGCGCGCGGTGCCATGCAGCCGGCGTTCGAGTGGGCCGCCGACGACCAGGCCGCGGCCCCGACTCTGAGCGCGCGCGTTCTGGTCGCCGAGACCCGTCTGCTGGCCACCGAACTGCGGGTCGACAGCCAGCCCGCGCAGTTGAAAGTGTCGTTCGGCACCAGCGTGGCCGGCGACTCGCCCAATACCACCAGCGCCCTCGGCGCGCTGCACAGCCTCGACGCGCCCGGCATCGGTTTGGTCCGCCAGCAGCTCGCCACCGGTATCGAAGGCGCAATCAGCGAGCGCTCGCTGGTCTCGGCCTCGGTGGTCCTGGTCAACCAGCAGTTTGCCTCGTTCGGGCTTGGCATCGAGGCAGTCGATGAGTACAGCGCCGCGCAGATCGCCGCCGCCGAGTCTTCGGTCGGCACCGGTGTCCGGGTCGGTTTCCAGCAGACCCTGAGCGAGCGTTTCAGTTGGTCCACCGACCTGCAGTCGCGGATCAATATGGAGTCTTTCCAGAGTTATCGCGGCGTATTCGCCGACCCCGGCAATTTCGACATTCCCGGCCAGGCCAGCGTGACCGCACGTTGGACCCCGACACCGCGCTTCGATCTGGCGCTGACCGCCGAGCGGGTGTTCTACAGCGACTTGGTTGCGTTCTCCAGCGCGGCCCTGCCGGTGCGCTTCCTGGCCCTGCTCGGCGACGGCACCTCGCCGGAATTCAAGTGGCGCGATCTGGATGTATTGGTCGCCGATGCCGGCCTGCGGCTCGGCGAACGCAACCGCATCAGTCTGCGCTACAGCACCCAGCAGCAGCCGGATCCGACCTCGGCCCTGTTGCGCAGCATGCTGGCCGAGGGCGCCACCAATACCAATTTCGTGCTCGGTTTCGAGCATCGCTCGGCGCGCTTCGGCCGCCTGCGTCTGGCCGGCAGCTATGCGCCGGCCGAAGCGTTCTTCGGCAATATCTCGGCCTTGGCACGGCGACCGGATCAGGGCGCCCAGCTCGAGGGCGAGGCCAGTTGGCGCTACGACTTTTAGGGTTTATGGTTTCAGGGCATGAAATCCACTCGGGGCTCGCAAGAGCCCCATTTTTTTGCCTTGGAATAGGGGCAGAAGACGGAAGTTAGAAGACAGAAGACAGAAGACAGAAGACAGAAGACAGAAGACAGAAAGAACGTCGCCCCGGCGGACGCCGGGGCCCAGCCTCGGACCCCGAGGCAGACCCTGAAACTGGGTCCCGGCTTCCGCCGGGACGACGCAGGATTGTGCTTCTGCCACCCGTCACCCGCCACCGGTCACGGGTCATCAGTGCCCCGTCACCGGTGACCCGCAATCCGCAATCCGCAATTCCCCTCAGTGCCCGGCCTCCGCCAGCTTGCCGCTGCCGGCACCGATGTTGCGGTCGAGGAAGGCGAGCAGACTGGTGTACAGGCGCAGCTTGTTCGGCTGGTTGAAGAAACCATGGCCTTCGCGGGCCTCGAACAACCATTCGGGCGGATTGCCGGCCTTGGTCAGCGCCTCGCGCATGCGCTCGGCGTGCGCCGGCGGTACCCGCACGTCTTCACCGCCGTGGACCAGCATCACCGGCACCTTGATCCGCGCCACCTGGTTGACCGGCGAATCCTGATCCAGACGATCCCGGCCGATCACCCGGTCGAGATAGCTGTTGCCGTAGCGGGTTTCCTGGATGTCGCCCTTTTTGTACATCAACGATAGGTCGTAGACGCCGGCATAGCCGACCGCGCAGCGGTACAGTTCCGGATAGCGCGCCACGTTCATCAGCGCGGCGTAACCGCCGTAACTGGCGCCGTAGGTGCAGATACGCTTGGCATCGACCAAGCCCTGCTCGATGGTCCAGCGCACGCCGTCGGCCAGGTCGTCCTGCATCAGCCGGCCCCACTGTTGGTAGCCAGCGGTTTCGTAGTGGTTGCCATAACCGCCTGAGCCGCGGAAATTGAGCTTGAGCACCGCGTAGCCACGGCTGGCCAGCAACTGCGCTTCTTCATCGAAGCCCCAGTGGTCGCGTACGAAGTGTGGTCCGCCGTGCGGGTTGACCACCAGCGGCAGGTTCTTCGCTTCACGGCCCTTGGGCAGAACCAGATAGCCGTACAAGGGCGTGCCGTCGCGCGCCTTGACTGTAATTGGGCGCATTTCCGCCATCTGTTCCGGGTCGATCCATTCGCGCGCGCCGCCAATGTAATCGGCGTGCAGGGTGGACAGATCGAACAGGTAGAACTCGCCCGGATTGCGGTCGCTGTAGACGTGGACCAGGCCGAACTTGCCATCGCGGGTGAAACTGGTGACATAGGCCAGTTGGCCCGGGAAGGCCTCGGCCAGCGCCCGACTCAACTTGGCCTCACGGGACTTCGCATCAATGTAAGCGATCTCAGGCTTGCCCGGTTCGGTGACCAGGGCATAGACGCTGCCGTGTTCGATGCCATCCAGCATGTCGCCGGGATTGGCGGTGCCGGGTTCAAGCAACTGCACCTGACTATTGTCTTCCAGGTTCCAGCGATAGACAGCGTTGGCGCCCTCGGCGCGTTCGCGGCTAACCAGTAGGTGCTTGCCGTCGGCTTCGAATGCCAGCGGTCGAATTTGGTAACCCGCTTTGGCCTCGTCATGGAGCAGCACCCAGTCGCCACCGTCGGCAGGACGCGCATAGATTTTCTGTACGAGCTCGGCAGTCTCGCCGAAACACAGACGCAGATTGCCCTTGCGATCGGCGAAGAAGCGTCCGCGTGGGAGCGGCGAACGCGCGACCCGGATGGTTTTGCCGGTTTCAATATTCATCAACCTGGCTTCACTCACCTCGTCTTCCGCGCCCCAGGGTTGGACCTCGATCAGCACCTCCTTGGGCCGATCCGGAATAGTGTCGATCAGAAAGGCGCTGGCGGCCTCGGCCTTGCGCTGCTTGAGCCGGGTGCCGCCCTGGTCGGTGATGACATTGGCACGGTAGCCAAATAACACGCCGGCACTTTTGCCGTCGGCGTTGACCCCGTACAGTTCACCGGTTGGCACCGGCTGGTCGAGCACACCTTGTTTACGTGCCGCGCTGGCCACCAGACGATGGTCGTTGACCCAGACGAAGTCGGCGATGAATTCGCCGTTGCGCATCTGCAGCAGGGCGGTCGTCTTCATGCTGGCCCGGTCCAGTACCACCAAAATCGACTTGTCGTCGCCTTGTGGCACGGTTGCCGCCAAGTGCTTGCCGTCAGGCGAAATCTTCATGTCCCAGAAAGTGGGTTGCTTCAGGAACTGCTCTATCGGTGGTGATGCCGCCAGGGTGGCGGAGGTGGTGAGTAACAGGCCGAGCATGGCGGCACAACGGGAAGCAAACATCGACGGCTCCTTGGTGTGGACAGGCCCCGGTATCCCCGGGCGTGGATTTAGCCCACTATTTTTCACAATAACCCAGGCCAATGCAATATTTCTTTTCTGAACCCGCCGATGCCAGCCCGCCCCTTCAGATGGTGTGGCCAATGCTAGAGTGTCCGAGATTGGCCGAGCCCATCCTGGCCGCGATCCAACCGCCCGGTCGTTTACTCCATGATAAGCAACGAGCAATTCACCTTCATCCACGTCCACAAAACCGGTGGACGGTCGCTCAACAGTGTTATTACCCAGTGCATCGCCGGTAGCGAAACGGTCGGTTATCACTACCCGCATGCCCTGGTTCCGGCGACGCGGCGGCATTTGCCGATCGTCGGTGTGGTCAGAAACCCTTGGGACTGGTACGTATCCTGGTACGCATTCAACCGCAGGCTGGGATTGCGCAATCCGCTGTTTGTCGTGGTCTCTGATGGTGGCAAGGCCGATTTCAAAACCACGGTGCGCAACCTACTGTTCTTCGGCGCCGCCAGCGCGGAAAGTTGCGCTTACCGTTCAGCGCTGGCGGCGATCCTGCCCGAAGAGTTTGGCGGCGATCGTGGCGCCGGTTTGACTCGCGCCTGTGTCGAAAGCTGCAAGGACCCGGAACGGGGCTATTACTCGTGGTTGTTCGAACGCATGCTGGGTGGCGCTGAGCCAACGCGCCTGCACATCGCGCGCTTCGAAAACCTACACGCCGATTTCATCGCCATCATGCGTCGTCTGAGTGTCGACGAGGCGGATGCGCTGGATGCGACCTTGCGGACCGCAGAGAAGAAGAACACCTCCAACCACAGCCACTATTCGCAATACTACGACGCCGAGCTGCGCGAGCTGGTCGGCGAACGCGAGCGCGGCTTGATCGACGCGTATGGTTATGTGTTCGAGGATGCCGCTGGTGTCGCCGAGCCGGTGCCATTGCCAGCGTTCTATTCCTATGACGTTGGGTTTCGCAAGCTGCTGAATCGCGAGCGCAACTTTCTGTTGCTGCGCGCCGGCTTCGAGATCGCGCCACTGCGCCAGAAGGTTGCCGAGATCAGCGATCAGGAATGGGCAGCATCGGGGCGCGAGAAGCAGTTCCACGCACATCGCCATACCCAGTCGATCATTCTGGCCAGCGACAACTTCAAGCATCTGCCACCGACCTGGTTTCCCGCCTTCAGCCGCTTCGAGTCCGTGCTCCAACCGGTGCTCAATGTGATCGCTGGCTTTTACGGCGGAGACGGCGCGGTGCTGCGCGTGCTGCTGGTCCGATTGAGCGGCGGCGAAGCGATCGATCCGCACGTCGATGAGGGTATGTCGCTGCTGCACTGCCATCGCATTCATGTGCCGATCATCACCCACCCGGAGGTGAGTTTCTGCGTTGGCGGCGAGAAGCGCCATCTGGCCGCGGGCGAGATTTGGGAGATCAACAACGCGACCGTCCACTACGTCGAAAATTTCAGCGCGCACGACCGCGTCCACCTGATCGTCGATTGGGCACCGGCGGCGACCCTGCAACACCGCGAGCGGATCGCCGGCGTCGCCGCGAAAAGTCCTGGCCCGTCGCTGCCACCACCGCCGTTCTCGTCGCCATCGCCTTCGGCGCCGGCACGCAACGATCCCTGTCCCTGCGGCTCCGGCCAGCGCTTCAAGCACTGCCACGGCAAACTGGCCTAGACTTTGGCTCCGGCATCCCCGATCGCTTCCAACGGGTGACTGGATCGGCACCCCGGGTGCGGCTGGCCCGAATGCATCCGAGTCTGACCAGGTCATGGGGAGCCCGCAAACCGGCGCCACGGCGAAGCGTGCGGATGGCTGGAGCCATTGGACCGGGAAAGCGCCTGTGTCTGCGGCAGCGTCATGTGCGCTTCTCCATCCCCTTGCACGGAAATCTCATACCTTGACCCGAACGGTGGACGCAGTTGGAATACCCCGCCGCGCCCGCCCGCCCACCGAAGATGCTTCCGTGCACGATCTGACCCAAGGTTCAATTTTCAGGCACCTGATTCGGTTGGCGTTGCCGATCGCGGTTGGTATGGTGTTCCAGACTCTGTACGTGCTGGTCGACCTGTACTTCGTGGCGCGACTCGGCGATACCGCGATCGCCGGTGTCAGCGCCGCTGGCAACGCCCAGTTTCTGGTGATGGCGCTGACCCAGGTACTCGGCGTCGGCACCATGGCACTGATCGCGCGGGCGGCCGGGCGCAGGGATCGCGACGATGCCAATCGGATATTCAATCAGAGTCTGGTGCTGGCGCTGGGATGCGCACTGCTGACCCTGCTGTTCGGCTATGGACTGACTGGTTGGTACATGCATGAGATCGGCGCCGATCAACAAACCGCAGTCGCCGGTAAGACCTATCTATTCACGTTCCTGCCCGGACTGGCCCTGCAGTTTGCGCTGGTGACGATGGGCTCGGCGCTGCGGGGTACTGGCATCGCCAAGCCGACCATGGTGGTGCAACTGCTCACGGTGTTGCTCAATGCGCTGCTGGCGCCGATCTTGATTGCCGGCTGGTTGACCGGCAAGCCGCTCGGTGTTGCCGGCGCCGGTCTGGCCACTTCGCTTTCGATCGCCGCCGGCGTGGCCATGATGACTTGGTATTTTGCGCGCCTGGAATCCTACGTCGGCCTGGATCGCCGGGAGTTGCGGCCGCAGTGGGCGCAGTGGCGACGGATCCTGGCGATCGGGCTGCCACCGGGTGGCGAGTTCGCGCTGATGTTCCTGTACTTGGGAGTGATCTATGCGGTGATCGGCAGTTTCGGCGCCGCTGCTCAGGCGGGATTCGGAGTCGGATCACGGGTGATGCAGGCGATTTTCCTGCCGGCCATCGCCCTGGCTTTTGCCTGTTCGCCGATTGCGGCGCAAAACGTCGGTGCCGGGCAACCCGACCGCGTGCGCGAAGTATTTCGCACCGCAGCGTGGGCCGGCAGCGCAGTCATGTTGGTGCTCACCCTGATCTGCCAATGGCGACCGGGATGGTTCATCACCGGCTTTACCGACGAGCCCGATGTGGTGGCGATCGGCGGCCAGTTTCTGCGCATTATTTCGTGGAATTTCGTCGCTTCTGGGCTGATTTTTACCTGCTCGGGCATGTTTCAGGCCCTGGGCAATACATTGCCGGCATTGATGAGCAGTGCCTCACGACTTTTCACTTTTGTGTTGCCGGTGCTGTGGGTGTCGGCGCAGCCGGGCTTCAGCCTGCGCCAGGTCTGGTTCGTATCGGTCGCGTCGGTGGCGATGCAGGCCTTACTGAGTCTATGGCTGCTGCGGCGGGAAATGTCGCGCCGGTTGCAGGGGTTGAGCGTCGATTCCGCTACCCTGACCGCCAGCGCCTAAGCATGCATGCGCTCGACGGCTGCGCGGGGAATGGCAAACCCGGCGCAGGCCCTGGGCAGATCGAGCGCCGAACGGAGTGGCGGTGCACCTGTCGAATTCTGCGATCAGAAGCCTGAAGCGGCGCGGCGCAGATCGTTACCCAGCATTCAGGCAACATTGTGTTTCGTTTGGCAGTCGTCACTACACTCGGCGGGCGCACCGACAGCAACGCTGTCAGACACAAGCTGCGGGCGCTTTCTCAACTTAGTCGGAGAGTGTCATGAACGCTATCAACAAGTGGAAAAGCTGGGCCGCATGCTCGTTACTCGCTTTCTTGATCGGTCCGGTCCATGCGCAGCCGTCGATTTCGCCAGGAAACGGCGCCCAGCTCGATCTGCAGCCCTGGTCCGGGGCCTACTTCACGCCCGGCGCCGACGGCAACGGCTGGATGATCGACTTCAGTAACAATGGCAAGCACTTCTTTGCAACCTTTCAGAGCTTCGACACCGCCGGCACGCCGGTCTGGTTCACCCTGCAGAGCGACAGCGCCGACGGCATCACACCGGCCTGCGTGCCCTATAGCCGGGACCACCAGTTCAGCACCGGCGAGGTGTGTGCGGTAACCGGACCGATCAACCGCTTCACCGGTGGCCAGTGCCCGGGCTGCACCTACCGCCCACCGATCGGCCAGGCCGGTGCCTTGGGTACCGGGCAATTGGTGTTTCTCGATGGCCTGAATCGTGCCGAGTTCCGATCCAATGGAGAGGTCGTTCCGCTGCAGCGATTGTTCGACCAACTGTCGGACAATGTCAGCGGCAAGGCCGCGGTGCCGGGTTTCGTCGGCGAGTGGAAAGTCTATGAGGTGTACAGCCGCCGGGAATGTCCAGACTGCTCAGCCAAGCCGGTGCGTTTGTGGACAGCGAACGCGACCGTGAAACCGCGCACCAGCTTCCCGCCGGTAAGGCCCTTCACCGCACCTGCCGGAACCGCTGCCCATTTCGAACTGCACCTGGCGCTGCCAGGCCCGAACGTCGCGCAATATGAAGTGGACTGCAACTGGCGGTCGGGTGCGCCCATTTCGCTTTTCCCGTTATCGGGCCAGGCCCTGGCTTGCGAGATACTTGGCAATACCGGCAGTCAGCAGAACTACGGCAGTTTTCTTTACCAGGAACCCGGCACCGGCGTTCTACGCGGCATCCAGGTGTGCAGCAACTTCCCGAGTTTGGATTTGATCGCCGACTGCGAACGCTTCGAAAACGCACCGGGTGGCAACCTCACTCGATTTAGCGCCGCTGTGGCGAGGGAGGATTTCTTCATGAGCCCAGACGGCAACGAAATGCGGGTCCGGGTATTCCACCCAGGGTTGTTCTTCCCGAACGAGCAGATATGGATCCGCGAAAGCGCGCCTTTGCATATCGAGGCCGAGGAAATTCCGTCCCTGTAGCACGCAGAGCGAGCAGCAACGGCTCGAAGTCGGAGCGAAGGCGGCCGCGCGGTGGCCGTCTTCGCTCTTTTTGCTTTAGCCGGCTAGAGCTTTTCCGAAGCGAAGTCGGCCAGGCGCGAACGTTCGCCGCGGCGCAGGGTGACGTGGGCGCTGTGCTGCCAGACCTTGAAGCGATCGACCGCGTAGGTCAGGCCGGAGGTGGTTTCGGTCAGGTAGGGCGTGTCGATCTGTTCGACATTGCCCAGGCAGACCATCTTGGTGCCGGGGCCGGCGCGGGTGAGCAGGGTTTTCATCTGCTTGGGCGAGAGGTTCTGGGCTTCGTCGATGATCACGTAGCGGCTGAGGAAGGTGCGGCCGCGCATGAAGTTCATCGAGCGGATTTTGACCCGCGAGGCGAGCAGGTCATTGGTCGCCGCCCGTCCCCAACTGCCGCCTTCCTGCGGGTTGGTCAGCACTTCCAGGTTGTCGGTCAGGGCGCCCATCCACGGGGTCATTTTTTCTTCTTCGGTGCCGGGCAGGAAGCCGATGTCCTCGCCGACCGAGACGGTGGCGCGGGTCATGATGATTTCGCGGTAGCGCTGCTGGTCCATGACTTGGGCGAGGCCGGCGGCCAGTGCCAACAAAGTCTTGCCGGTGCCGGCGGTGCCGAGCAGGGTGACGAAGTCGACCTCCGGATCCATCAGCGCATTCAGCGCGAAGTTCTGCTCGCGGTTGCGGGCGTGTACGCCCCACACCGAATGGTTGTCACGGCTGTAGTCCTCGACTACCTGCAGGGTGGCGGCGCCATCGGCGACCGCGATCACCCGGAATGACGGTTCGTCCTCGCCGCTGAAATACAGGAACTGGTGCGGCTGCCAGTCTTCGCCCTTGCGCAGTCTGAGTTCGTAGAAACTGCGCCCCTTGTCCGACCAGGAACGCAGTTTGCTGCTGTGCCGGCTCCAGAAATCGGCGGGAAGTTCGATATGGCCGGCGTACAGCAGGCTGAAGTCGTCGAGCGCGCGATCGTTTTCGTAATCCTCGGCGACGATGCCGAAGATGCTCGCCTTGATGCGCAGGTTGATGTCCTTGGTAACCAGCACCACCTTGGCTTTCGGCTGGTGCTCGCGCAGGTACAGGATCGAGGCCAGAATCTGGTTGTCCGGCATCGCCTGCATGCGCGCCGGCAGGGTCGCCGGGGCCTCGCGCACCTCGAACAGCAGACGGCCGATGCCGCCGTTCTTGCGTAGCCGGAGTTCCTTGGGGCGCTGCAGCTTGAGACCCTGTTCGATGCCGCCGCTGCCGTGGCTTTCGATCAGCTCGTTGATGAAGCGGCTGACCTGACGGGCATTGCGTGCCGCCTCCGAGGTGCCCTTCTTGCCGTGGTCGAGTTCTTCCAGCACGGTCATCGGCAGGAACACGTCGTGTTCCTCGAAGCGGTAGATCGCGGTCGGATCGTGCATCAGCACATTGGTATCGAGTACGTAGATTCGCTTGGCTTCGGACATCACGCGGGGCAGCCTCCAGCAAGTGGCGGGGATAGATCGCGGTGGGCGGAAAGTTGCAAACGACGCGAACCGCCAGACGCAAGCGGGCCGCTGCGGCCGCGTCGAGCGAAGTGCTGGCGGGTCGGCGTGCTCAGAGCTTCACCGGGTCCATGATCGCGTCGAGGTTGAGTTCGTCGGAGAACTCCATGAAGTCGTCGCGCAGCGAGGCCAGGTGGGTCTTGGCCGGAATGCCGATCTGGATCTGCGCGGTGAACATGTCGGCGCCGGTCTGCATGGCCTTGAAACGGCTCGCAGACAGGCTGTCGATGGCGATCGCATGGCGGTTGAAGAACTCGACCAACTGGAACAGGATGCCGGGCTTGTCGGCCGCCACCACTTCGACCGAGTAGGGCAGCAGGTCGCCGGCCATGGTCTTGGCGGTGGTGCGCTGTAAATGAGTACGGATACCGTCCTCGCGCTCCATGCGCGCGCCGGACGATTCCAGTTTGGCAACCGCGTCCCATGAGCCCATCGCCAGCATGGCGATGCTCAGGTGCCCGCCCAGGGCGACATGGCGGGCTTCGAGCAGGGTGCAACCGCATTCGCTGATGCGCTTGGTCAGGGCGGTCAGCGGAGAATTGGATTGGGGAGCAGTCGCGGTGACCAGAATGTAGTTTTCGTTGGCAGGCGGTCTTGCCACGGGTCACTTCCGATGGCGAACAGGCGTCGCCGATGTCCGCAGAATACTTGTCGCCGCGACCGCCCGCAAG
>JBFXKH010000108.1:0-13146 GCA_050173995.1 Lysobacterales bacterium
CGCGACGCCTTCTACAAAGGCCGGATCGCCACCGCGATCGGCGACTACATCAAGGCCCAGGGCGGCTTTCTCGGTGCCGACGATCTGGCCCGCCACCAGGGCGAGTGGGTCGAGCCGCTGTCGGTAAACTACCGCGGCTATGACGTATGGGAGCTGCCCCCGAACGGCCAGGGCGTGGCCGCCCTGCAAATGCTGAAAATGCTTGAGGGCTTCGATCTGAAGGCGATGGGTTTTGGCAGCAGCGAAGCTCTGCACACCATGATCGAGGCGAAGAAACTTGCGTTCGCCGATCGCGCGCAGTACTTCGCCGATCCGGCGTTCGCGAAACAGCCCCTGGCCGGGCTGCTGTCGGCCGACTATGCCGGCGCCCGACGTGCGCTGATCGACCCGCAACGTGCGGCGCGGCGTGTCGATGCCGGCCACCCGCCGCTGGACGAAGGCGACACCATCTATCTGACCACCGCCGATCAGTGGGGCAATATGGTTTCGCTGATCCAGTCCAACTACCGCGGCATGGGCTCGGGCATGGCCCCGCCCGGGCTCGGCTTCATCCTGCAGGATCGCGGCGAGATGTTCGTGCTCAAGGAAGGCCATGCGAATTCGTACGCACCCGGCAAGCGCCCGTTTCATACCATCATCCCGGCCTTCATCAGCAAGGACGGCAAGCCCTGGGTCAGCTTCGGGGTGATGGGCGGGGCGATGCAGCCGCAGGGCCACGTGCAGATCGTCACCAACCTGATCGACTTCGGCATGGGTCTGCAGGAGGCCGGCGACGCGCCGCGCTGGCAGCACGATGGCTCGACTGAGCCGACCGGGCAGGGCACGGTCATGGACGGCGGCGGCGAGGTCAACCTGGAAACCGGCTTCGCCTGGGAAAACGTGCGCGGCCTGCTACAGAAAGGCCACAAGGTCACCTTCGCCAATGGCCCCTACGGCGGTTATCAGGCGATCCTGCGCGACCCGGTCAGCGGCGTCTACTATGGCGCCTCGGAAAGCCGCAAGGATGGCCAGGCGGCCGGTTACTGACCCGCAGTCACCGAGTTATCTCAGCTGTAGCCCGGATGCAGCGCTGCGGGTTCTCAACAACGGAGCGGTTCCAGATTTTTTCATGCACAATCGAAGCTCGATCGAACCCTGAGGGAAGCAGCCATGGGCCACGCCTGGTACTACGCCGATCAACAACAGCAACAACAAGGCCCGGTCGAAGCCGATTGGTTCGCCGCTGCCCTGGGCCGCGGCTTGGTCAACGCCCATACCCTGGTCTGGCGCGAAGGATTGCCGGGGTGGGCGCCGCTATCGCAATTTGCCGCCGAGCTTGGGCTGGCCCTGGCGGCAGCGCCACCGTCGATGCCGCGCTCGGCGCCGCTGGTGGTCAGGCCCTCTGGCGGCTCGAACACCTGGGCGGTGGTGATCGTGGTGGTGGTGGTAGCCGGTTTCTTTTTGTTGGCGATCCTGGCTGCGATCGCCCTGCCGGCCTATCAGGATTACACCCTACGCGCCAAAGTCGCAAACGCGCTGGTTCGGGGCGCTGGCCTGAAACCCGCGGTCGAGGCATTCGTTGAGCAACAGCAGCGCTGCCCGGAAAATAACGATGCCGGATTCCAGGCCGCCGAAAGCTATGCCGATGCCCAGATTGCCGAGATCCATTTCGGCGAGTTGGAGTCGTCCGGAGACTGCGCGATCCAGTTGCTGCTCAAGGATTTCGGCGGCAAGAACACCGAAGGCAAGGAACTGCTGTATGCCCGCGATGCTGACGGCGAGTGGACCGTCACCAGCAACTTGCCCAGCAAATACCTACCGTCAACGATGCGGCGCCAAAATCAATGAACCGGCGTCCTGCCAGCCGATACAGACCCACGATGCGGGATCGGTTGGTAGCGGATATCAGTCGCTTGCCTCCGTATCTGGCCGGAACCGTGCAGTCGAATTGGATGCGACTGGCCTTGCTGTTGCTATCCGTCGCGTTCGCTGGCAGCGCCGCCGCCACGGTGGCGATCTCCGCCACGATCGTGATCGAACCCGATCCGGGGACCCTACTTCGAGGCCAAACGGCGACGCTCACCTACACCGTCACCAACGTGGGCGATGAGCCATTGCAGGGGGCTTTTGCGAGCACCGGGTATATCAATTTCGGGCCGCAAACCACGATCTTTCCGGTGGCAACGCCAGCCACAGCGCCTTGTTTGAATGGGGACTTTGCCGAGCCTTTGCCGCCGCCGTTGCCTTCGAGTTTCCTGAACACCACCACGTTTCGGCCGGTGCCGATCCTGCCCGGGGAAATCCGGGTTTGCGTGATCGAGATTACGCTGTCTGCGGATGCGGCCGGACCCTTCGTGCAGCCGTTCCTTTTTTCTACCCAGCCGGCCACCACCAATCCCGCACCGCTGCGTCGCAACGTCTACTTCGGACTCGGCGAGGACCAGCCGGTGCCGACCTTGTCGATGGCCGGCGGCGGCTTGTTGCTGTGCTGTCTTGGAATACTGGCGTGGTGGACGCGATTCGGCTCGGCGCCCGTTCCGCGGCGCTTGTGAATCACGGTTCGGCTTGACCGCGCCTTAGCACCCACAGCGCCGCCACCGCGACCGCGGCCCCGGCCAGAAACGCGGCGCGGCCGCCGCCTTGTTCCCACATCAGCGCCATCAGCCCGGCCCCGATCACCCCACCCAGGCCGGAGGAAAACCCATACAGCAGGCTTTGTCCCTTGACCGCGCGCCGGCCCGGAAAGAACGCCTCGATGCGCCGCATCGAACACAGATGGAACAACGCGAAACCGAACGCGTGCAAGGTCTGCGCGACCAGCATCAGCGGCAGCGATTGCGGGACCAGCGCCGTCAGCAGCCAACGCAGCACGCTCGCCGCGATGCAAAACTGCATCAGCGCGTGCACCGAGTAACGGGCAAACAAGGGCGCGCCACCCCAGAACAGGGCGACCTCGACCAGCACCCCGAAACCCCACAGCGCGCCGATGCTGGCACCGCTGTGGCCAGCGGCTTGCAGGTACAAGGTGTAGAACACGTAGAACGCCGAGAAGCTGACCTGCATCAGCATCGCCACCACCAGGAAACGCCGCACCCCGGGCCGTCGCCATAAATGCCCGGCCTGCTCCAGCGAATCGACGGTCTCGGGATGGCGGTCGTTTCGGTGCGGCCAGGCCGACACCGCCATCAGCGCCATCAGCGGCAGCGTGGCGATGGCGAAGGCCAGACTGCCGAGTCGATCGAGCAGGGCGCCAAACATGGTCGCGACCAGCATGAAGCCGACCGATCCCCACAGGCGCGTGCGGCTGTAGCGCGAGCTGCCGGCGCCTAGCGCGGACACGGTCATCGCCTCGAACTGCGGCAGCAGGGCGTTGAACGACAACCCAAATACCGCCATCACCAGCAGCAGCGCCGGCACCGAGCGCGCCGGCACGAAACCGCCGAAGGCGACCACCGTGAATACCGCGGCGGCCACGAACCAACGTCCGGGTTGCTGGGTGCGCGCCAGCACCGCGGCCCATAGCGGTGGGCCGAGCACGCGGCTCGCGTACCAGATCGCGAGCATCGCACCGACCACATAGCCGCCGTGGCCGCGGGCGTCGACGTAGCGCCCGATATACGGCGCGTGCGCGCCGAGCGCGGCGAAATAGCAGAAGTAGAACAGCGCGTAACGCAGCGGTGGGGCGTCCATGCGGACCGGCCGGGGGCGGGCATGATGGGGGCGACCAGCATAGCGAGCGAGCGTGCCGGCGCAGCAAATCGGGGTGGGAATTGAGCGATTCGCAGGGTTCGGATGACCGAAAAGCCAAAGCAATGGCAGGTGTCCTGTTCAAACTCGCGCTCTGAAACCGGCGATGTCCCGGCCCACCATGTGCTCTCTTTCCGGTCATCTGAGCCGCGGTTCTCCAGCCTGCTTTCGTCGCCCCGGCGAACGCCGGGGCCCAGCGCTCTTAATGGTTCGGCTGCATCCGCCACTGGACCCCGGCGTTCGCCGGGGCGACGGTGCTATCTGGCGGTCTTGTCGGCGCGGCAGCGTTAATCCATCATCCTGATCGGGCGGACCGCCCGGACCGAGTCGGAGAACGCGATGAAGCTGCGGCTATTGCTGGCGATCGCCGCCATGTTGGCGGTGCAACTGCTGTTGTCGCAGCTCTGGACGGCGTGGGCCGCTGGCCCCGAACCGTTCGTCGATCCTGATCGCTTCAGGGTGAATCTGGCGCTGCGTTCGGGTCTGTTCAGTCTGCTCGCGGTCGCGGTCGGTGCCTACATCGGCGGGCGCCGCTTTCTGCTGCCGGCGCTGGCGATCTGGGCGATGCTGTGGCTGGCATCCGGAGTCGTGCTGTGGCGGATCGCCGATGGCCGGGGCAGTCTGCTCGAGCTGCTGCATAGCAACTGGATGGGCCTGCTCGCGACCCTGTTGGCCACGGTCATCGGCGGCCTGATCGGCGGCGCCCTGCATCGCCCGCCCCACACCGGCAGACCGGCCAGCGTGGTGTAGACGCACTTCTCCAGCCTGCTTTCGTCGCCCCGGCGAACGCCGGGGCCCAGCGCTCTTGATGGTTCGGCTGCATCCGCCACTGGACCCCGGCGTTCGCCGGGGCGACGGTGCTATCTGGCTTCTATCCTCCAAGCCTCGTCGTGCCCACAAACGCGCCGGCGCCACGGCTTGCCGCCGCTCACGCAACTTTGCCAGCATCGCCGGTTATCGCTGCGCTTGGGTCGCGGCGCTGAGCCGCAGGTGGTGGATGCCCGGACCGGGCAGTAGCGGGGTGGGCCGGCCGGCGGCCCAGTCGGCGTGGCCGGCGCGGTGGAACGGCGATAGCGGGTGCGCGCTCTGGCCGCCTGGCATCATCAGATAGGATTCCGCCTCGCGGCCGGGCGCGATGACGAAACGTTCCGAGGCACCAAATTCCGGCCCCTGCACCCTGGGCATATTGGCGTCTCCGGGCAGGGCTTCGGCGGGCATATCGAGCCAGGGCCGGAACCAGGCCGGCAGCGCCGCCGACAGCGGATGGCGGATGGCGCTGGTGTTGCGCTCGCCCCAGCTTCGTGCGGCCAAGCCGCCGGGCGCAGCGCCGAGTTCCTCCTGCACGCGCTCGGCCGCGGTCAGCAGCAGGGCATCCCAGTCGGCGTATTGGGGCGCCAGCAGATGCGCCGGCCGCGCTTGCAGCAGCGCCCACACCGGCGCTTCGTAGCCCTGCGCTGAGGGCAGGCTGAAATCCGCAAAGCGCGCCTTGACCGCCTGCTCGAACGGCGCCAGCGCCGCCTCGATGACATTGAGCCGGAACGCGCGGACCAGTCGGTACGCCACCGAATCGACGCTGGCGCGGCCGTCCCAGTCGCCGCTGGCCGCACGCAGTGCCGCCAATCGATCCGCTGGGGCACGGGCCAGTACCTGGTCCAGCAATCGCTGCCAATGCGCAAGAAACAGCGCGCGGTCGTCGAGTTGGATTGCCAGCAGCTCCGCGGCGCCCAGCGGAGCAGGGCCCTCCAAGCCATCGCGGATTTGTTGCGCGCGGGCACCCAGGTCATAGCCGCCATCGCCCACCAAGGCCAGTGCCGCGCCGTGCTGGGTGCGCGCGTTGGCGGTCCACAACTGCACCGCATCGTCCCCGCTTAGTCGCGGAAACGCCTTTGCGTTGAGCCAATCGCCGTAGTGCTGGGCGGGATCGCTGAAATCGGCCGGCGACTGCGCGTCGAAACCGATCCGCACACGCAGGGCATTGCCGGTCAGGGTCCAGCCGATCGCGCCGGCCCGGTCGGCGACCATGAAGTTCTGCGCCGGCATGCCGAAGGTCGGCGCCAGCGCCAGGGCTTCGGCGGCATCGTCTGCCTGTTCCAGTTGCAGCAGCCGGAAATTGAGCGCGCGTGGCAGGTGTGCGGTCCAGGCCAGAGCCAGTGGCGTGCCGTCGGTGTCGTTGGCCAGAAACGGGCCCCAGCGGGTTTCTTCGATGCGCAGGATTTCCTCGCTGCCGCCCTTGACCCGGATGCGTTCCTCGAACACCGTCAGTGCTTCGCTGCCGTCGGCGGTCAGGTAGCGGCGAGTGTCGTTGGGATCGCGATGTACGCGCACCCAGTCGGCCCAGTCGCCATAGCTATTGGTGTAGCCCCAGGCGATCCGTCCGTTGCTGCCGGCAATCAGCGCCGGCGCGCCGGGCAGGGTCAGACCGTTCAAGTCGATGCTGCGTCCACTTGCATCGGCGAAGCGTAGACGGGCGCGGAACCAGATATTCGGCACGCCGAGATGGAGGTGCATGTCGTTGGCCAGCCAGGCGGCACCGTCCAGACCACGGCTGCCGGCGACCGCGAACTGGTTGCTGCCGGGTAGCTGGCCCAGGTCCTGCGGGCCGAGCCTGGCCACGGGCGCCGCAGTCGAGGCCAGCGCCGCATTACCCAGGTCAAAAAGGTCGGCACCCGGCAATGGCCGAGCCGGCAACGCCGGGCCGCTGAGCGGCGCATCCCAGCGACTGCCCGGCTGCACCAGAAAATCCACCAGCGCTTGCGGCAGCACCGCACGCATGCGCGCCAGGTCGAGTTCGCGGCGATTGGCCCCGTCGCCGTTCAGATCGAAGTACATCGCATAGACCACCAGTGCCGAATCGGCGTTGCGCCAGGGCGCTGGCGGTGCGCGCAGCAGCAAGTATTCCCAGGGCCGCAGTGACAGTGCTGCCAGACCCTGGTTTACCCCGTCGGTATAGGCCAGTATCCGGCTGCGGTCGGCGCTGGGCAGTGCCGCGATGGCGGCTTCAGCGCGCGCCCGGAAGCGGTGCACGCGGTGGCGCCGATCGAGCGGCAGCGCCGCTGCCCCGACCAATTCGGACAACTCGCCGGCGGCCGAACGACGCAGCAGATCCATCTGGAAAAACCGCTCCTGGGCATGCACGAAACCGAGCGCGCGCGCCATGTCGTCGGCATGGTCGGCGACGATGGTGACCGTGCCCAGGGCATCGCGCTCGACCAACACCGCCGCGTCCAGCCCGGACAGATCGTGTACACCCTCCAGTATGGGAAGGCTGGCCCGCAAGGTCAGCCAGGCCATCGCGCCGAGCAACAGCAGCACAGCCAGCGAGCCAAGCAACCAACGGCGAACAAAGCGCATGCAATCACTCCCCCGCACCGCAGTGCGCGCTGACAAGATGAAAAATTGACCTTAATCAAGAGCCACGCTCGTCCCGCATCGTATCGTGCACCCCGTCCTTTCCCAACGGTGCCGATCGGGCATTGCCCCGACCGAGCCACCAGGCCGACCCGAGTCCGAGCCAGCCGTGCGCGGCTGCATTGCGGACCCGGGTCGGTGCTGGCAGCGAGGCGGACCAGGTACGGGTCCGGTCTGCATCGACCACTTTTTCTTTCCACTACGTCTACGAGGTGTGTTGTGAACAAAAGCGCATTGAAAATGATTCCCCTGGTCGTGGCGCTGGCAGCGGTGGTTGCTCCGGCCCAGGCGTTTGAAGCCGGCGATGTGTTGGTCAAGGTCGGCGTGCACGCGGTCGATCCCAAATCCGGCAATGGCAACCTGGCCGGTGGCGCGTTTGCGGCCGAGGTCGACAGCAATGTGAAGCCCTCGCTGCAGGTCGAGTACTTTCTGTCGCCGAATATCGGCGTCGAGCTGCTGGCATCCGCGCCGTTCTCGCACAAAGTCGAGCTAAACGGTGCCAAGGCCGCCTCGTTCAATCACCTGCCGCCGACCCTCAGTTTGCAGTATCACTTCGGCGATCAGCGCATCAAACCGTTCATCGGCGCCGGCATCAACTGGGTATGGACCTTCGACGAAAAGAGCACCGGACCGCTGGCCGGCACCGAGGTCGGTATCGGCAATTCCTGGGGTGTGGCCTTCCACGGCGGTATCGATTACGAGCTCAACAACGGCTGGTATGTCGGTGCCGATCTGCGTTGGATCGACGTCGATGCCAATGTCAGCGTGAATGGTGCCCAGGTCGGCAATGTCCACGTCGACCCGTTGACCTATGGCGCCTATATCGGCTGGAAGTTCTGAGGCCGCCCACCGCCAGTAAATAGGTTGTGCTGAGCGCAGCGAAGCGCAACGGTGCGGAGCGCGTTGTCAAAGTCGTTCCGCTGACCGGCTCCGCCGTCGAAATCCGCTGCGCGCGGCACCAGCCAGGTTTTGGGCTCCGGCTTGTTGCGCTTCGCTGCGCTCAGCACAACCTATGCACCGCGCCGCTTTTAGCCTTTAGCCTTTAGACCCTAGCCTCTAGCCTCTAGCCCCTAGCTTCGCTGCGCTCAGCACAACCTATGTCGCGGCGATGCCTACGGCAGCGGCTGGCCTGGGTCGGCCAGGACCTCGGGTTCGATGGTCGCGCGCGCGGCGACCAGGGCTTTGGCGCGGTTGAACTCGGCCATGCGGTTGACTGCGTCGGCGGCGATCAGCCGTCCGTCGCGGAAATAAAACGCCAGAAACGACCGTTCCGCCGGTTCGCCGCGCAGCACGCAGCGATCGAAACCGGCGCTGATGCCGACACTTTGCAGCTTCAGGTCGTACTGATCCGACCAGAACCAGGGTGGCGACATCGGCTCCAGTGGTTGCCCGAGCAGCGCGCGGGCCACGCGCCGACCCTGTTCCATCGCGTTCGGCACCGATTCCAGGCGCAGCATTTGACCCAGCCAATCGTGCTCGAACTCGGCGCAGTCGCCGATCGCGAAGATCGCCGGATCGCTGCTGCGGTGCGCGTGGTCGGTGCGTATGCCGGTGCCGACCGCCAGGCCGGCACGCGCCGCCAGTGCGGTATTCGGCTGTAGTCCGACCCCGATCAGCACCAAGTCGGCGGCGATCCCGGTGTCGCCGCAGCGCACCGCGCTGACCCGGCCGTCGCTTTGCTCCAGGCCAGTCACTTGGGCGTCCACGCGCAGTTCGACCCCGGCAGCGGCGTGCACTTCGCGGTAGAACTCAGACAGCAGCGGCGAGGCCACCCGCGCCAGCAGGCGCGGTGCGGCTTCCACCACGGTGACCGCAAGGCCGCTTTGGCGGGCCAGGGCGGCGACCTCCAGGCCGATATAGCCGCCGCCGATCACCACCAGCGACTGGCCGGCGGAGAATCGCCCACGCAAGGCCAGTGCGTCGTCGATACCGCGCAGGGTGAAAACATTGCCGGCGTCAATGCCCGGCAGTTCGAGGCGGCGCGCCCGCCCTCCGGTGGCCAGGATCAGCCGGTCGTAGGACAAACGCCGATGATCGGCCAGCACCAGCTCGGCCGCGCTCCGATCGATGGCGGCGACGCCGACGCCGAGCAGTAGTTCGATACCGGCCTTGGCATAGGCCGCGGCCGGCTTGAGGGCGAGGCTATCCGGACTCGCGTGGTCCGCCAGAAAGCCCTTCGACAGCGGTGGCCGCCGGTACGGCAGCCAGGGCTCGTCGCTGATCAGCGTGAGTGATCCGGCATAGCCCTGTTGGCGCAGCGCGAAGGCGGCCTCGGCACCGGCCTGGCCGGCGCCGACGATGAGCACGCGCTGCACGGGCAGAGCGGCGGCGGTGGAGAGAGGCATGCGCGGTCCAGCCGGATCGAGGCCGGGTATTGTAGCCGTGGCCGGTATCGGTGTTCGGACAACGAACCAGCGCGGCTTTTGTGGCAAGCTGTGAATCGGTGGGCCGCGGTGTTCGCGACCAGCGCAAGAATTGCGGCGGGCGAGCGGTCCTTGGAGGGCCGGCGTTGCCCGCGGCCTGTGTCGAATGGGATGGTGCATGAAGCGTTTGCTGATGGGATGGGTGGTGCTGCTGGGGCTTGGGCCGGCTTTGGCTTTGGCGCAGCCGGTGATCACCGCGCCGCTGGTGCGCGAATCGGTGGCGCAGACCAGCCCGCCTGCGACCGCACCCGCGAACCGGCCCGAAGCGGCGCGTGCCGAGCCAGGCCTTGCCGAAACCGGAACCGATGCTGATGCCGGTGCCGGTGCCGGTGCCGCCGCCGCGCCCGCGGACATCGACCCCTGGGAAAGGCGCAACCGCAAGATCCACAGGTTCAATCGCGGCGTCGATCGGTATTTTGCCCGACCGGTCGCCAAGGGCTATAAGGCGGTGACGCCGAAGCCCCTGCGCTCCGGCATCCGCAATTTCTTTGTCAATATTTTCCAGCCGCTGACCGCGGTGAACCTGATCCTGCAGGGTCGCCCGGGCGCGGCGGCCAGCACGCTCGGCCGCTTCAGTCTGAATATCGTGCTCGGCCTGGGCGGACTGGCCGACCCGGCCACCGACGCCAAGATGAAACTGTACCGGGAAGACTTCGGCCAGACCTTTGCGGTCTGGGGCTGGCGGCGTTCGCGTTATCTGGAGGTGCCGTTTCTCGGCCCGAGCACCCCGCGCGACCTGCTCGGATTTGTCGCCGAGATCCCGATCCAACCCTACCAATGGGTGGAGACCCCGGAACGCTACGGGGTGATCGCTTTGAACCTGCTGTCGATCCGTGCCGAGCTGCTATCCAGCGAAGAGCTGATCAAGGACAGCGGCGACGAATACCTGCTGTTCCGCAGTGCGTATTTGCAGTCCCGCGATTTCCAGATCAACGACCGCAGCGCGCGCGACCAGTTGCCCGATTATCTGCTCGATGATCCCGACGCGGACGAGGGTGAAGAGTGAGCCAGGTCGCCGCTTGTCAACCGCATTGCGAGGGTCGTGCGGCGTTGGTATTCGACGCGGTGCGCCTGGATCGCGGTGGACTGACCATCCTCGACAAGGTCAGCTTCACCGTGCCCAAGGGCGCGGTGGTGGCGGTGCTTGGCCCCAGCGGCGCCGGAAAATCGACGCTGATGCACGCGATCACCGGCGAGTTGTGCCCGGCCGCCGGCCGCATCGCGATCTTCGGCCAGCCGATCGATTATTCCAACATGGGCCTGATGTCGCTGCGCTGCGGCATCGGCGTGCTGCTGCAGGGCAACGGGCTGCTGTCCGACCTGACCGTGGCCGAGAATATCGCCCTGCCGCTGCGCGTACACACCGCGCTCAATGCCGCCCTGATCGGCCGCCTGGTCGATCTCAAGTTGAACGCGGTCGGGCTGCGCTCGGCGCGCGATCTGTATCCGCGCGAGCTGTCCGGCGGCATGGCCCGGCGGGTGGCGTTCGCGCGCGCGCTGGCGCTGGATCCGCCCTTGATGCTCTACGATGAACCGCTGACCGGGCTCGACCCGATCGCCACCGGGGTGATCGTTGAACTGATCGACAACCTCAATCGCATCATGGGCATGACCAGTATCGTGATCACCCACCACGTCAAGGAATCGCTGTCGATCGCCGACCAGGTGCTGGTGATCGCCAATGGCGGCATTGCCTTTTCCGGCACACCGGCCGCGCTCGCCGCCTCGACCGACCCCTTGCTGCGGCAGTTTCTCGATGGCCGGGCGGACGGGCCGATCGCTTTCGACGCCGGCCGGCGGCGCGCGGTCGAGGCGGCCTGAGTGCGCGCGTTTCTGGCCGCGATCGGCGAGACCGGCGGGTTTCTGCTGGCGATCCTCAGGGCGAGCGGGCCGCGCCGCGATTTTCTCGCCGATCTGCTGGCGCAGATCTATTCGGTGGCGGTGCGCTCGCTGCCGATCATCGCGGTCGGCGGTGCCTTCGTCGGCCTGGTCCTCACGCTGCAGGGCTACCGCACCCTGGCCAGCTACGGCGCGACCAATTCGGTCAGCACCATGCTCGGCCTGGCGCTGTATCGGGAGCTGGGGCCGGTGTTGACCGCCCTGTTGTTCATCGGCCGCGCCGGCTCGTCGATGGCCGCCGAGTTGGGATTGATGAAGGCCACCGACCAGATTGCCTCGCTGTCCCTGATGGCAATCGATCCGATCGCCAAGACCGTGGTCCCGAGGTTCTGGGCGGCGGTGATCGGCATGCCGCTACTGTGCGCGTTCTTTTGCGCATTCGCGATTCTGGCCGGTTACCTGGAGGCGGTCTACGCGCTCGGGCTGGACGCCGGGTTCTTCTGGGCCGGGCTGCAAAACAGCGTGGATCTGTACGACGATTTCGTGGTCGCCTTCGTCAAGAGCGTGGTGTTCGGCCTGCTCGGCGCGGTGATGGCGACCCACACCGGCTTCAACGCCGAGCCGACCATCGAGGGCACCTCGGTCGCCACCACCCACGCCGTAGTCAATGGATCGCTGCTGGTGCTGGTCTTCAATTTCATCCTGAGCGCGTTATTCTTCCAATCATGAAAGCCAGCCAAGCCAGACTCGATATCGCGGTGGGCGCATTTCTGCTGCTCGCCTTCGCCACCCTGATGGCGCTGGCGGTGGCCTCGACCAATGGCCGCCACAACCTCAGCGTCGAGCAGATGCAACTCGGCGCACGCTTCAGCAATATCGGCGAGCTGCGCGTGCGCGCGCCGGTCAAGATCGGCGGGGTGACGATCGGCGAAGTGGCCTCGGTCGAACTGGACCGGGATTCCTATGAAGCGCTGGTGCGGATCAAGGTCGATAACACAGTCGCGATCCCGGCCGACAGTTCGATCGGCATCTACACCGCCGGCCTGCTCGGCGACCGTTACCTGGGCATCAGCCCGGGCGGCGATCCAGAGACATTGAAGAACGGCGACGAGATCCTGTTCACCCAGTCGGCGGTGGTGCTGGAACAGTTGATTTCCAAGTTCCTGTTCAATGGCAACGACGGCAAGGCAACCGACAAGTCCGACCCATCCGTTGCGGAGCAAAAATGAAAACTCTCTGGCCATCACGGCTTTGTCTCGGCCTGCTGTCGATCCTGCTGCTGCTCGGCGCGGCGGATGCCGCCACCGAAAGCCCGGCCTCGGCCAAGGTGCACAGCAGCTCGCAGCAGATCCTCGATGAAATCGCCAAGCGCCGCGCGGAGTTCACCGCCTCGCCAGCGGCGCTGGAAGCCTATGTGCACCAGCAGCTCGACGTTTCGCTGGATATCGATTACTCGGCGCGTCTGGTGCTTGGCATCCATTCGCGCAAGGCCAGCCCAGAACAGATCAAGCGCTTCGCCAAGGCGCTGACCGACAATCTGGTGCGCCGCTACGCGAGCGCCCTGCTCGATGCCAAGGGCGACAGCACGATCCGCATGCTCGGCGAAACCACGCTCGGCGGGGGCAAGTTCCTCCGCGTCAAGACCAATCTGGTCGGCGGCGGTTCGGCACAGCCGGTGGCGGTCGATTACCTGATGCGCCAGGTCGGCGGCGAATGGCTGGCCTTCGACGTGATCGTCGAGGGCATCTCC
>JBFXKH010000109.1:0-13137 GCA_050173995.1 Lysobacterales bacterium
GCACTCGCCACCGGCCACACGACCAGGTTGATGCCCTCGGCCAGCCGTTCCGGCCGCAGCCGCGCCTGGCCGCCCAGCCCGGCGGCGACGCGGGCGACCACGGCTTCGCTGCGCTGGCGGCGATCGATCGGGTCTGCGAGCACATGCGCCGCGCGCAGGGCATCGATGTAATCCGCGGCGGAACTGATCCACACCGGATCCGGATGGTGGAAGCGGTGGCCGCGGCTCATCCGGTCGGATTGCAGGCCGAGCACGCTGGCCGGCACCACTTCGCCGCCGTAAAGCAAGACCAGCCAATGCGCCGGGCGCACGAATTCGAAATCCAGATCCGACCAACGCATCGGCTTGGGAATCGGCAGCGCCTTCAGCGCTTCGTCGAGGATCGCCGGCAGCAGCGCGACGGTGGCCTGGCCCGGGCTCTGGGACCGGTGCACGAACCAGGCGCCCTTGTCGGTTTCCAGCCGCTGCAATTGCTCGACCGCGACACCGCAACTGGCGGCGAAACCGATCAGGGCGCGGCTCGGCTGGCCGCCGGCATCGAGCGCCGCGGCCAGCGCCGGGCCACGGCGCTCGCTCGATTGTTCGGGCTGGGCGTCGGCCACCGCGTCGATGATTACGGCCAGGCGCCTCGGCGAGTTGAGCGCGCGCGCGCTGGCCGCGTCGCAGTCGATGCCGCGTTTGGCGAGCCCGGCGAGCACGCCATCGAGGAACGCCCGCGACAGTTCGTCCAGCGCTTTGGGTGGCAGCTCTTCGGTGCCGAGCTCGATCAATAGGCTGTGCTTTGCGGTCATGGGGTTCGGTTTCTGTCGGATTTAGTGCTTGTGGCGGTCTTGCCGGTCAGGCGGCTTTCGGCCGCAGTCCGGGAAAGCCGAGCTTTTCGCGCTGGGCGTGGTAGCACTCGGCGACCGCGCGGGCGATGCCGCGCACGCGCAGGATGTAGCGCTGGCGTTCGGTCACGCTGATCGCGCGGCGCGCGTCGAGCAGATTGAAACTGTGGCTGGCCTTGCACACCTGTTCGTAGGCCGGCAGCGGCAGACCGAGCGCGACCAGCTTGTGCGCTTCGGACTCGTGCACATTGAACGCGTGCAGCAGTTCTTCGACACTGGCGTGTTCGAAGTTGTAGGCGCTCTGTTCGACTTCGTTCTGATGATAGACATCGCCGTAGCTGACCACGCCCTGCGGCCCGCGCGTCCACACCAGGTCGTAGACCCTATCGACGTTCTGCAGGTACATGGCCAGGCGCTCCAGGCCGTAGGTGATCTCGCCGGTGACCGGGCGACACTCGAGGCCGCCGGCCTGCTGGAAATAGGTGAACTGGGTGACCTCCATGCCGTTCAACCAGACTTCCCATCCCAGGCCCCAGGCGCCCAGGGTTGGCGATTCCCAGTTGTCCTCGACGAAGCGCAGGTCGTGTACCAGCGGGTCAATGCCGAGCGCCTTGAGCGAGCCGATGTACAGATCGAGAATGTCGGTGGGATTCGGCTTCAACACGACCTGGTACTGGTAATAGCGCTGCAGCCGGTTCGGGTTGTCGCCGTAGCGGCCGTCGGTCGGCCGCCGCGAGGGCTGCACGTAGGCGGCCCGCCACGGCTCCGGGCCGAGCGCGCGCAGGAAGGTGGCCGGGTGGAAGGTGCCGGCACCGACTTCGGTGTCCAGCGGCTGGATCAGCACGCAGCCCTGCTCGGACCAGTAGCGGTTCAGGCTCTGGATCAGATCCTGGAAACTCAATGCGTTCATTCGGGCGAGCCATGCGGCAAAGCGGCGTAGTATAACGGTGCGCCGACCCTGGCCGAACCCACTCACGCAGATGAACTTGCAATGAGCACCGTACCCAAAAACCTGCCAAGCGAGGCCCGGGCCGATTTCAGCTCGCACGGTTTCAGCGTGGGCAAGCGCCTGGAGCTCGACGAAGTGCTGGCGCAGATGCTGGCCGACGGCCTGATCGTCGAGGACGACGCCAAGCGCACCAAGGTGGCGCGCTCCAGCGCGCGCAACGACGTGCACCCGATGGTGCTGATCGCCAACGCCAAGTTCAGCGACGCCCGCCACCCCGATCAGCAGCTCAGCCTGGAAACCCTGATGGAGTGGCTGGCCAGCCGCGCCGGCCTGCCCTATCTGCGCATCGATCCGACCAAGATCGATGTCGCCAAGGTCGGCCAGGTGGTGGCGCCGAGCTACGCGGCGCGCTACCGCATCCTGCCGATCGCGATCGGCGAGCGCGAGGTCAGCTTCGCCACCAGCGAACCGTTCGACGACCGCTGGGTCGGCGATCTTGCCCGCATGCTGCGCCGCGAAGTGCAGCGGGTGGTCGCCAATCCGCTCGACGTGAACCGTTACCTGATGGAGTTCTACGGCGTCACCAAGAGCGTCAAGCAGGCGCGCCACGGCAAGGATGGAAAGGATGGCAAGGGCGACGGCGGCATCCTGCCGAATTTCGAACAACTGGTCGAGCTCGGCAAGTCCGGCGATGTCGCGGCCGAAGACAGCCACGTCGTGCGCATCGTCGATTGGCTGCTGCAATACGCCTACGAGCAGCGCGCCAGCGATATCCACATGGAACCGCGGCGCGAAGTGAGCGGGGTGCGTTTTCGCATCGACGGCGTGTTGCACAAGGTGTTCGAGGTGCCGACCCCGGTGATGCTGGCGGTGATCAGCCGGGTCAAGATTCTCGGCCGCCTGGATATCGCCGAGCGCCGCCGCCCGCAGGACGGTCGCATCAAGACCCGATCGCCCGGCGGCCGCGAAGTGGAAATGCGCCTGTCGACCATGCCGACCGCGTTCGGCGAAAAGGTGGTGCTGCGTATTTTCGATCCGGACGTGGTGGTCAAGGGTTTTGCCGAACTCGGCTTCGGCGCGCGCGACGAGGCGGCCTGGCGCGACATGGTCGAACGTCCGCACGGCATCGTGCTGGTGACCGGGCCGACCGGTTCCGGCAAGACCACCACCCTGTATTCGACGCTGAAGTTTCTGGCCAAGCCGGAGATCAATGTCTGCACGGTCGAGGACCCGATCGAAATGATCGCGCCCGAATTCAACCAGATGCAGGTGCAACAGAACATCGACCTGACCTTTGCCGCCGGGGTGCGCACGCTGCTGCGCCAGGACCCGGACATCATCATGGTCGGCGAGATCCGCGACCTGGCCACCGCCGAAATGGCCGTGCAGGCCTCGTTGACCGGGCACCTGGTGCTTTCTACCCTGCACACCAACGACGCGCCCTCGGCGGTCACCCGGCTGCTCGACCTGGGCGTGCCGCATTACCTGATCCAGAGCACCCTGAACGGCATCATCGCGCAGCGCCTGGTGCGGCGGCTGTGCCCGCATTGCAAGGTCGCGGTGGTCCCGGAAGACGGTGAATGGCAGTCGCTGGTGCAGAACCTGCGCCTGGCCAAGCCGGCCAAGGTCGCCACCGCCAAGGGCTGCAACCATTGCCGCAATACCGGCTTCCTCGGGCGCAGCGCGATCTACGAGATCCTGCCGATCACCGGCAAGCTGCGCAAGGGCATCACCGCCTCGCTCGACCTGCCCGCCTTCCAGCAATTGGCGGTGCAGGACGGCATGCGACCCTTGCGTTATGCCGCTGCGGAACTGGTCGCACGCGGTCTGTCCACCATCGCCGAAGTGGTATCGGTGCTGCCGCCGGTGGATTGAGCGGCAGGCGACCGGCCGCGCTGGCGCCCGCGCGGGGTTTGCCACGGCACCGCCGGGCGGCGCGACACCTGCGCGGCGCAGGCGCCGGGCAGTGCGCTAGGTATAGGTGTGCTGTCCGGCGCCGCCGTGAAAATCCGCTACGCTCAGCGCAATCCAACCACCGATGCGCTAGGCTTCCGCTGGCATGCGCTGCGGAGGTTCAGATGAACAGAGTTACCGGTATCGGCGGCATTTTTTTCCACGCGAACGACCCTTTGGCACTGCGCGCCTGGTACCAGCGGCACCTCGGCATCGACGTGCAGGCCTGGGGCGGTACGGCGTTCGCCTGGGCCGATGCGTCCGGCCAACCGACCAGCGGAACCACGGTGTGGTCGATCGGCGCCGCCGATGGCGGGCAGTTCGCGCCCAGCCAGGCGAGCTTCATGATCAACTATCGGGTCGAGGACCTGGCCGCGCTGCTGCAATCGCTGCGCGAGGAAGGCTGCACGGTCCTCGATAAAACCGAAGATTCCGAGTACGGGAAGTTTGGCTGGGTGATGGATCCCGAGGGCAACAAGGTCGAGCTGTGGCAGCCACCACCGGGGCAGTGAGTGCCACGCCGGTGGCGCGCCGGTTCGATCCCGGCGCACCGCAGGCGTCGAAGTCGAACCGATCGGTCGCCATTGAGGAGTAGCCCATGTCCGGCACCCAACGCGAACTGACTTTCCGCTTTCTGGCCGAGCCGACCGATGTCAATTTCGGCGGCAAGGTCCACGGCGGCGCGGTGATGAAGTGGATCGACCAGGCCGGCTATGCCTGCGCCGCCGGTTGGTCCGGGTGTTATTGCCTTACGGTTTACGTCGGTGGCATCCAGTTCGAGCGGCCGATCCGGATCGGGCAACTGGTCGAGGCCCACGCCCAGGTGGTACACACCGGCACTACCAGCATGCATGTCGCAGTGACCATTTCCGCGCGCGACCCGACCGAGGACCGTGCCGAGCGCACCACGCACTGCCTGATGGTGTTCGTGGCGGTCGACGCCGAGCGCAATCCGGTGCCGGTACCGAACTTCGTGCCCGAGACCGCGGAAGAAAAAAATCTCTGCGATTACGCGCGCCGGATTATGGCCATGCGCAAGGAAATCGAATCCGAGCGCCGTCGTTTCCTGGCCGTCGGCGATGGCAAAAGCCCGGATTGAGTCGGCCGCTTCAAAGCGACCCGGCTGCGCGTGGCGGGATCGACGAGGCTTGCTCCGAACCGACCGCGGCCGCGTTCGAACCCTGCAGTCCGACAAAGTCGAACAGGCCACGGTCGGCCAGTTGCGAGGGGCGGATGTCGGCGAGTGCGCGCACGATGGTGTCGGTGCGTCCCGGCGTTTCTGCCTCCCATTCGGCGAGCATCGCCTTGATCCGCTTGCGTTGCAGATGCGCCTGCGAGCCGCACAGATTGCACGGCAGGATCGGAAAACCGCGCAGCTCGGCGTAGTGTTGCAGGTCGGCTTCGGCGCAGTAGGCGAGCGGTCGGATCACGATGTGCTTGCCGTCGTCCGAGCGCAGCTTGGGCGGCATCGCGGCCAGCTTGGCGTGGTGAAACAAGTTCAGAAACAGGGTCTCGGCCAGGTCCTCGCGGTGGTGGCCGAGCGCGATCCGGTTGAATCCTTCGCGCTCGGCGAAGGCGTACAGCGCACCGCGCCGCAGCCGCGAGCACAGACCACAGTACGACTTACCGGCCGGGACCACGCGCTCGACGACGCTGAAGGTGTCCTGGGAGAGGATCGTGTAGGCGATACGGATCCGGTCCAGATAGGCCGGCAACACGCTGGCGTCGTAGCCGGGCTGGTGCTGGTCCAGATGCACCGCGTGCAGTTCGAAGCGCACCGGCGCGCGCGTCTGCAATTGCATCAGGATATCCAACAGGGCGTAGGAATCCTTGCCGCCGGACAGGCAAACCATCACCCGGTCGCCTTCGCCGATCATGGCGTAATCGGCGATCGCCTTGCCGACCAGGTGGCGCAGGCGCCGGGACAGGGGCTCGGGATCGCCAAGCGGGATCGTGGCAGAAATGGACATGGACAGGGCCGGAAAGGGTGGGTGTCCCGATTTTACCCGTCCCGGATCGCCGTCGAGCTTAAAAGTGGGTGTCCAGGTTGACCTGTCCTGGATTAAAAAACGCCGGAAAGTGGGTGTCCCAGATTGGAACCAGGAAAGTGGGTGTCCCAGATTGCCCGGTGTCCCAGATTGGCCGTCCCAGATTGGCCGCCAGACTGGAGCCTCCCGGATCGGAGACTCGAAAAGTGGGTGTCCCAGATTGAATCCCGGATCGGAGACTCGAAAAGTGGGTGTCCCAGATTGGCATGCCAGATTGGCATGCCGAAAAGTGGGTGTCCCAGATTGGTCCGCCGAAAAGTGGGTGTCCCAGATTGGTCTCCCAGATTGCTCCCAGATTGGAACCCCCGAAAAGTGGGTGTCCCAGATTGGAAAGAAGGCGTTTGGCGGGCGCGGGACTGGACGTCGGGCGGCTGGCCCGATTCAATGCGAACAGCTTGACCGGCCGCGGGTCGGGGACGCAGCGAGGGAGTAGGTGGTGCAGAACACTGATGCGTTGGAGCTGCCGCTGTTTCCGCTGTCGACCGTGTTGTTTCCCGAGGGTCGGCTGGAACTGCGGATTTTCGAGGCCAGGTATCTCGATCTGGTGCGCGATTGCCTGCGCCGCGAGCAGTGTTTCGGTATCTGCCTGCTGCTCGAGCCTGGGGCGGCGGGCGAAGCGGGGGCGCCGGCCGCGGTCGGCACCGAGGCCAGGATCTGCGATTTCTGCACCCTGCCGGATGGTCTGCTCGGCATCACCGTGGTCGGCGAGCGGCGTTTTCATGTCGAGCGCGTGCGGGTGCGCGACAACGGTCAGTTGCTAGCCACCGCAAGCGTCTGGCCGAGCGCCGCGGCGCTGCCGGTGCCGCCCGAGTTCGCCCTGCTGGTGACCATTCTGCAGCGCCTGGCCGATCAGGACGATGCGCTGCTACAACAGGCCGACAAGCAGCGTTTCGATGACGCCGCTTGGGTCGCCCAGCGGCTGGCCGAGCGTCTGCCGATCAGCGCGGTCGAGCGTCAGCAGATTCTGCAATGCGCGACGCCGCTTCAGCAATTGCAGATCATCGCCACCTGGTTGCCGCGCTTCGTGCGCGAATGATCGCTGGCCGTTGGCGGCAGCTATTCTGTACGCCGTCTCGGAGTGTGTGCCCACCATGTCCAGCAAGCGCCTGATCCTGATCGATGGCTCCGCCTATCTGTTCCGCGCCTATCACGCGCTGCCGCCGCTCGCGAACGAGCAGGGCGAGCCGACCGGCGCCCTGTTCGGCGTGGTCAACATGCTGCGCCAGCATCTCGCCCAGCAGCCCGACTACGTCGCCTTCGTGATCGATGCCAGCGGCAAGAACTTCCGCCACGAGCTATTTCCGGCCTACAAAGCCAACCGCCCGCCGATGCCCGAGGACCTGCGCGCCCAGATCGAGCCGATGTTGGCGATCGTCGACGCGCTCGGCATTCCGGTACTGCGCGAACCCGGCGTCGAGGCCGACGATGTAATCGGCACCCTGGCCGATCGCGCCGCGGCACAGGCGATCGAGGTCACCGTATCGACCGGCGACAAGGACCTGGCGCAACTGGTCGGTCCACACGTCCGGCTGGTCAATACGATGACCAACCAGGTGTTGGACGAGGGCGGGGTACAGGCCCGGTTCGGAGTGCGCCCGGACCAGATCGTCGATTATCTGGCACTGATGGGCGACAAGGTCGACAACATTCCTGGCGTCGACAAGTGCGGCGAGAAAACCGCCGCCAAGTGGCTGGCCGAGTACGGCTCGCTGGACCAGGTGATCGCCCACGCCGACGCGATCAAGGGCAAGATCGGCGAGAACCTGCGCGCCGCTCTGGGCCAACTGCCGCTGTCGCAGCGACTGGCCACGATCCGCCGCGATCTGGACTTGCCGTTCGCGCCCAATCAGCTCGAACGCCGCGTCCCAGACCCAGCGCGGCTGCGCGCGCTCTATCAACGCTACGGTTTTCGTGCCGCGCTGCGCGATCTGGATGCGCAGGGCGGCGCCGACAGCGGCGCACCCGCGGCGGCAGACCCAGCCCGTGCGACGCCCGCGCCGGCGGCCAGGGTCGAGGCAGTGAGCGCCAGCCCGGCCGAAGCGAACCCCGGCGGATTCCACGGCAAGGGCGAATACCGTTGTGTGCTGACCACGGCTGAACTCGACGACGTGATCGCCGCGCTCGCCGCCGCGCCGCTGTTCGCCTTCGATACCGAGACGACCGGACTCGATCCGCATCAGGCGGAACTGGTCGGGCTGGCGCTGGCCTGGGAACCCGGCCGCGCGGTCTACCTGCCGCTTTCCCACCGCGCGCCAGGTACGCCGACGCAACTCCCGATGGACACCGTGTTGTCGGCGCTGCGGCCACTGCTTGAAGACCCGCACCAGGCGAAGATCGGCCAGCACGGCAAATACGACATCAACCTGCTGGTGCGGTATGGCATCGCGGTACGCGGCTATCGCTACGACACCATGCTGGAAAGCTATGTGCTGAACTCGACCGCCAGCCGCCACAACATGGACGCGCTCGCCAGTCACTACCTGGGCGAGCAGACCATTCCGTTCGAGCAGGTCGCCGGCAAGGGCGCCAAACAGATTTCGTTTGCCGAGGTGGCGCTGCCGGTGGCGACCGAATACGCCGCCGAGGATGCCGATATCACCCTGCGCCTGCACCACGCGCTGTACCCGCGTCTGCAGCGCGAGCCGGCTCTGCAAGATGTCTTCGAGCAGATCGAAATGCCGCTGGTGCCGGTGCTCGCGCGCATGGAGCAGCGCGGCGTGCTGGTCGATGGCGGCCAGCTCAGCGCGCTCAGCCACGAATTTCGCAAGCGCATGCAGGCGCTGGTCGAGCAGGCCCACCAGAGCGTCGGCCACGCGTTCAATCTGGATTCGCCCAAACAGTTGCAGACGATACTGTACGAGCAACTCAAGCTGCCGATCCTGGCGCGCACCCCGACCGGGCAGCCATCGACCAACGAGGACGCGATCAGCGAGCTCGCCCAGCAACACGAGCTGCCGCGGCTGATCCTCGACTATCGCGGCCTGGCCAAGCTGGTCTCGACTTATACCGAGAAGCTGCCCGAGCAGATCAACCCGCGCACCGGCCGGGTGCACACTTCGTTTCACCAGGCGGTGGCGGCAACCGGGCGCTTAAGCTCGACCGATCCCAACTTGCAGAACATTCCGATTCGCACCGAGGAAGGCCGGCGTATCCGTGCCGCCTTCATCGCACCGCCGGGTTTTCGGGTTGTCGCCGCCGACTACTCGCAGATCGAACTGCGGATCATGGCCCACCTGTCCGGCGATCCCGGCCTGCTGCAAGCTTTCGCCCAGGGCGAGGACGTACACCGGGCGACCGCCGCCGAGGTATTCGGAGTCGCGCTCGACCAGGTCGACGCCAACCAGCGCCGCGCCGCCAAGGCGATCAACTTCGGTCTGATCTATGGCATGTCGGCGTTTGGCCTGGCCAAACAGATCGGGGTGGGTCGCGCCGAAGCCGGCGACTACATCCAGCGCTATTTTGCCCGCTACCCGGGGGTGCAGGCGTTCATGGAAGCCGCGCGCGAACGCGCCCGCCGCGACGGCTATGTCGAGACCGTGTTCGGCCGTCGTCTGTACCTGCGCGAGATCCATGCGCGCAGCAATGCTCTGCGCCAGGGCGCCGAGCGCGCCGCGATCAATGCGCCGATGCAGGGCAGCGCCGCCGACATCATCAAGCGCGCGATGATCGCGATCGACGCCTGGCTGCAGCCGCTCGGCGATCGGGCCCGGCTGCTGTTGCAGGTCCACGACGAACTGGTGCTGGAGGTGCATGAAGACGCGATCGTCGAGATCAGCGCCGGCCTGCAGCAACGCATGAGTGCCGCCGCCGATCTGAAAGTGCCACTGGAGGTCGCGGTCGGCGTCGGGTTGAACTGGGACCAGGCGCATTGAGTCTCTCTTTGCTCTCTGCGACGTTTTGACCCAGGCCAGTGCGCACGCGCAGGAATCGCGCAGCGCCTTCGCCGATTGTCATCAATTGCGCCTTATACGGTTTTTTAACCGCTTGCTCCAGCGCTTGAATGGACAATGAACACGAATTGGTTTCGTGAGGAACCAATTCCGCCCGGGGATTTCAAAGAGCACGGACCGTCCCCCAACGGTCTGTTCACTCCCTCCCCTGGGTGAACACTGGAAGCGGGCTGGGCTTGAGTACAAGTCACCCCGCAACCCGGCCCCGGCACCCCCCCAAGTGCGCGGGGCCAACTTTTTTTGGCGGCCCGGCGATGTCGATTGTTTGGGCGACCCGGCGGGTCGCCCCTACGTTTTTTTTGGCGACCCGCCGGGTCGCCCCTACGATCGACGCGCGAAACCGCGATCACCGGTAATTCCGCTCGGCAATTGTTATCCTGTGGCGACCGCCACCGCCGCACAGAGAGAAACCGATCATGAGTAGCCCCAACGAAGTCCTCGACGACCTGCTTGAGCGCGTGCGCGGCGGTGGTCATCGCGGCGGTGGCCGTCCCGCCGGGCCGGCCGGTCCTGGCCAACCGATTCCCTGGCAATGGATCGCGAGCGGCGCACTGGCGCTGCTGCTGCTGTGGGCGGCGACCAGCAGTTTCTACACGGTGCAGCCCGAGGAGCGCGCGGTGATCAAGCGCTTCGGTGCGGTGACCGGTACTTCCGACCCGGGCCTGCATTTCAAGCTGCCGTTCGGCATCGACGATATACAACTGGTCAAGACCGAGCGCGTGCTCAAGCAGGAGTTCGGTTTCCGCACCCTGAACAGCGCCGGCCGGCGCACCGAATATGCCGCCGACGCGCTGCCCGACGAGTCGCTGATGCTGTCCGGCGATCTCAATATCATCGACGTGCAGTGGGTGGTGCAGTACCGCATCGAAGACCCGATGAAATATCTGTACCACCAGCGCGACCCGGAAGACACGCTGCGCGACATTTCCGAATCGGTGATGCGCCGTGCGGTCGGCAACCGGCTCGGCAGCGAGGTGCTGACCACGGCTCGGGTGGAGATTTCCGATCTGGCGCAGCTTGAGACGCAGGCGGCGATGGACAAGTACGACAATGGCATCAAGGTGCTCACCGTGGAGCTTCAGGACGTGGTGCCGCCGAAAGCGGTGCAGCCGGCGTTCAACGAGGTCAACGAAGCGCGTCAGGAACGCGAACGCATGATCAACGAGGCGACCAAGCAGGCCAATCAGGAAATTCCCAGGGCCAAGGGCGAGGCCAACCGCGCGATCGCCGAGGCCGAAGGCTATGCCACCGAACGCGTCAATCAGGCGCATGGCGAAACCGCGCGTTTTGCTTCGATCCTCGCCGAGTACCGCGGCGCGCCGGAGGTGACCCGCACGCGCATGTACCTGGAAACCATGAACAAGGTGATCCCGACCGTGGGCGCGGTGTACGTCACCCAGGACGGCAAGACCGGGCCGATCCCGTTACTCAATATGCAGGGCCGTCAGCCTGCCGCCGCCACCAACTCGGAGGGCCGCTGACATGCTGCGCATTCCCCTGTTGATCGCCGCTTTACTGTTGCTGGTGCTGCTGCGCAGTTCACTCTTCACCATCGATCAGGCCGAGCAGGGCATCATCGTCCAGTTCGGCGAGCCGATCGGCGAGGTGATCACCACCCCCGGCCTGCACTGGAAGACCCCGTTCATCCAGGAAGTGCGGCGCTTCGACAAGCGGCTGCTGCCCTGGGACGGCGATGTCAGCCAGGTGCCGACGCTCGGCCGCGAATTCGTGCTGGTCGATACCACCGCACGCTTCCGCATCAAGGATCCCCTGC
This sequence comes from Lysobacterales bacterium, assembly GCA_050173995.1. GTDB lineage: Bacteria > Pseudomonadota > Gammaproteobacteria > Xanthomonadales > Ahniellaceae > 0-14-3-00-62-12. The sequence goes on from JBFXKH010000109.1 coordinate 11,502, forward strand.
AGTTCCTGCGCTCGGTGCGGGACGAGGCCGGCGCGCGCACGCGCATCGACGACATTCTCGATTCGGTGGTGCGCGACATCATTTCTGGCACCAACCTGGAAGAAATCGTGCGCTCCCGGGACTGGAAGGTCGACACCAAGGTACTGGAAGAGGAATCCCTGCCGCGCGAAGACGTCGACCTCGGCCGCCCGGTCAAGGGCCGCGCCCTGCTCGAGAAAGAGATGCTGGCCGCGGTCGCCAAACAGATGCCGGCGCTCGGCATCGAACTGGTCGACGTACGCATCAAGCGCATCAACTACATCGACTCGGTACGCCGCCAGGTCGAGAGCCGGATGATTTCCGAACGCCAGAGCATCGCCGAACGCTTCCGCGCCGAGGGCCAGGGCCGCAGCCAGGAAATCCTCGGCGAGATGGAGCGCGAACTGCGCAGCATCCGCTCCGAGGCCGAGCGCAAGGCGGCCGAGATTCGCGGCAAGGCCGACGGCCAGGCGACCCGCATCTACGGCGAAACCTACGGCGCCGACCCGGAGTTCTACGCCTTCTTCCGCACCCTGGAGAGCTATGGCGCGATGGGTGCCAATACCACCCTGATGCTCGGCGCCGATTCCGAATACTTCCGTTATCTGGAATCGACCCGGCGGCGCGGCAGCGGCGGGCGTTGAGCGCTGCCGGCGACCCGGGCCAGAGCCTCGGTCGCCGGCCGCCACGACCATGACCGACCCGCGCCTCAAGCCCTACCGCAAACCCGCTGGCGGCTGGGATTCGCTCAAGCGCTCGTGGGCGGCGCTGCGCGCTGAAGGGGTATTGACGATCGGCGGCGGGATCATGCGTCGCACCAACCAGAGCGATGGTTTCGATTGTCCCGGCTGCGCCTGGCCGGACCGCAATCCGAATTCCACCTTCGAGTTCTGCGAGAACGGGGTCAAGGCGGTCGCCGCCGAAATTACCGCCCGCCGCGCCGGCCGCGAACTGTTCGCCGCGCATAGCGTGAGCGAACTGGCCGCGCACGACGACCAGTGGCTGGAAGCCCAGGGCCGCCTGACCGAACCGCTGTGCTACGACTCGGCCAGCGACCGCTATCGGCCGATCGGCTGGGAACAGGCATTCGCCCTGATCGCCACCCGTCTGCGCGCGCTCGATCATCCCGACCAGGCACTGTTCTATACCTCCGGGCGTACCTCGAACGAGGCGGCGTTTCTCTACCAGTTATTCGTGCGCGAATTCGGCAGCAACAACCTGCCGGATTGCTCCAACCTATGCCACGAGGCTTCCGGTGTCGCGCTGATCGAGCAGATCGGCAGCGGCAAGGGCTCGGTCCTGCTCGAAGACTTCGAGCGCGCCGAAGCGATCTTCGTGTTCGGCCAGAACCCCGGCAGCAACCATCCACGCATGCTCGGCGAGTTGCGCGCGGCGCACAAGCGCGGCTGCCGGATCGTGGTGGTCAATCCGCTGCGCGAACGCGGGCTGGAACGCCTGACCGATCCGCAGAACCCGATCGAAATGCTGACCGGCGCAAGCACGGCGATCGCCGATCATTACTTCCAGCCGAGGATCGGCGGCGATCTGGCGGTGCTGACCGGCATCGCCAAATGGCTGGTCGAAGCCGACGCTGTCGACCACGAATTCATTGCGCGCT
>JBFXKH010000110.1:0-1333 GCA_050173995.1 Lysobacterales bacterium
CAGCTCGGCATGCTCTGACATGGCGGATGACCGGCTCCGCCGTTGAAAACCGCTGCGCTTATCCACCCTCCTTCCGACGCCTGGGCGCAGGTGAAGCTGTCGGCTCCACCGCTGCGCGGCTTGAGCCGACCTACACCTAAGACCTAAAACCTAAAACCTAACTTCCCTACCACCCCGCGACGAACAAGCCATACAGCAGCGCCAAAATCAGGGTGACCTTCAGGGTTTTGTACAGCGGACGGTTCCAGTGTTTCAGGCGTCGCGACTGGCGCTTCAACCAGTCCACGCCGGCATAGATTCGATTGACCGCGCCGAGCCGCTCGCCGGGCAGGTTGCTGCTCCGCGTGGCGGCGCCGAGCAGGCTGCCGATGGCGTGGTTGCAGCGGCCGAGCCAACGCGGTCTGAGCGGGCGTTCGAGATCGCAGAAAAAGATGATGCGGTCCTGATCGCTGGCGTTTTCCGCCCAGTGGACAAAGGTCTCGTCGAACAGCACGTCTTCGCCGTCGTGCCAGACATAGGGCTCGCCATCGACGTGGATGACACAGCGCGGGTCGTTCGGCGTCACCAGGCCCAGGTGGTAGCGCAGCGAACCGGCGAACGGGTCGCGGTGCGGATTGAGTTTGGCGCCGGCCGGCAGGCGGGTGAACATCGCCGCGCGGATGCCGGGTAGCGACTGCACCAGGGCCAGCGTGCGCGGGCACAGTTGCTCGGCCGAGGGTAGCGGCGCGCCGTACCAGCATAGATAGAAGCGGGTCCAGCCTTCCTTGAAGAACGAATTGAAGCTGGCATCGGTGGCGCCGGTGGCGGCCTGGATGCGGCCCTGATCGCGCAGGGCTAGCGCTTCCTCGCGGATCGTCTGCCAGTGCTCACGGAAGCGGTCCAGCTCCGGAAACTGGCGTCGATCCAGGTACGGGCGCGCCGGCACCGCGGAAAACAGATAGAGCAGGACATTGAGCGGCGCCAGCAGCGCGGAATGGTTGAACAACTGCCGCACCAGCGGCAGCCGCACCCGGCCGCGCCAGTGCACGAACAGCACGCTGGCGACGAACAGCCCGAGCAGGCTCAGTTTCAAAGCGGTCACTGACGACATGGGCATAGTTTCAGAACGTGGGCGGGCATTGTCCCGCCAGAAGGCGGGTGGCGGAAGCGTCTGGAATTACCCCGCCTGCGGCGGTCGCCGACGGCTGGACCGAGCCCAGTCCCTGGGCGTGAATGACCGGTTTTTCTGTTAGCGAAAACACCTTATAAACAATATGTTATGGATTGATATTCATGTGATATATCACGCTAAAACCACCCTTGGCTTAGGTGCGGCCTTGGTTGTTGGGGCGAC
>JBFXKH010000110.1:1433-13064 GCA_050173995.1 Lysobacterales bacterium
GCGTGAATGACCGGTTTTTCTGTTAGCGAAAACACCTTATAAACAATATGTTATGGATTGATATTCATGTGATATATCACGCTAAAACCACCCTTGGCTTAGGTGCGGCCTTGGTTGTTGGGGCGACCCGCTGGGTCGCCCGTCCCGGTGGGTCGCCCGTCCCGCCGCGCCGATCAGGCCAACAGGGCGACCGACTTCACCTGCGCCCAGACCGATTGCCCGGGCTGAAGATCGAGTGCGGCGACCGAGCGCGCGGTCAGTTGCGCCAGCAGCGCGCTGCCGCCGATTGTCAGCCGCAGCAGGGCAAAGGCCGGATCGTCGGACGCGCCGATCGCATCGATCCGGGCAGGCAACAGGTTGAGGATGCTGGTCGCCGTCGGGCGTTCGCGGCTGATGCTGACATCGCGGGCCAGCACCCGCACGCGTAACGATTGGCCGATCGGCTGGCCGGGGTCGCGCGCCCACAGGCTGCCGCCGTCGAATTGCAGGCGGACCAGATGAAACGCCGGATCCCGTTCGGCGACCTCTGTCGCAAGCACCACGCCGAGCTGATTGCCGAGCGCGACCGGTGGGTCGAGCCGGCCGAGCAAGCCGGTCATCGGCCCGACCGCGCGGACCCGGCCGGCATCCAGCAGCAGCAGGTGATCGGCCAGTCGCGCCACTTCGTCGGCAGCGTGGCTGACGTACAGCAGGGGAATCGCCAGCGCGTCGTGCAGGCGTTCCAGATACGGCAGCAATTCCTGCTTGCGCGCGGCGTCCAGCGCCGACAGCGGTTCGTCCATCAGCAATAGTTGCGGGGCCAGCGCCAGGGCGCGGGCGATCGCCACGCGCTGGCGTTCGCCGCCGGAGAGCTGCTCCGGCCGACGATCGAGCAGGGCGCCGATCGCCAAAGTTTGGATCGCGGTTTCGAGCAGGGCCGGATCGGCGCCCGGCTTCCGGCGCAGCCCGTAGTGCAGGTTGCCGCGCACGTCCAGGTGCTCGAACAGGCTGGCGTCCTGGAACACCATGCCGATGCCGCGGCGGTGGCTGGGCAGGAAGTGCTGCGCATCCTGCCAGACCTGGCCGTTGACCGAGATGCGGGCGCCGGGGGCGTGGTCGAGCCCGGCGATGCAGCGCAGCAGGGTGGACTTACCCGAACCCGACGGACCGTGGACCGCGGTCACCCCACGGCCCGGCAACTCGACTTGCAGCGCCAAGCGAAAGTCGCCACGTGGCCAATCGAGCGCGATGCGAATGCCGTCTGCGATACTCACCGGCGCAGCCCGAACAAGGAGCGCTGGCCACGCTGGGCGAGCAGCAGCAGTACGAACGACAGCAGTAGCAACATCGCCGCCAGCCGCCCCGCCGCGACCTGGTCGAAGGCCTGCACATGGTCGTACAGTGCCACCGATGCCACCCGGGTCGCGCCGGGCAGGTTGCCGCCGATCATCAGCACCACGCCGAACTCGCCCAGGGTGTGCGCGAAGGTGAGCATGGCCGCGCTCAGATAGGCCGGTTTCGACAACGGCAGCACCACCGAAACAAACGCATCGAGTGGCGAGGCACCCAGGGTCGCGGCCATCTCCAACGGGCGCTGCCCGATCGCGGCGAAACCGCTCTGCAAGGGCTGCACCATGAACGGCAGCGAATAGACCAGCGAGGCGAGCACCAGCCCGGCAAAGGTAAACGGCAGGGCCTGGACGCCGAGAGCGGCGGTGAGCGCGCCGATCGGCCCGGCCGGCGCGAACGCCAACAGCAAATAAAATCCGAGCACAGTCGGCGGCAGCACCAGGGGCATCGCCACCACCGCGGCGATCGGCGCCCGCAAACGCGAGCGCGTGCGCGCCAACCACCAGGCGATCGGCGTGGCGATCACTGCCAGCAGCGCGGTCACCAGCGCGGCGAGTTTCAGGCTCAGCCACAGCGCCTGCCAGTCGGCAGGACTCAGCAGCATGGCATCCGCCCGATGCGCTTCAGCCTCGACCATGCAGCCGGCAGCGGACTACTCGGCGCAAACCGATGGCGATGGTGTAGATGCAGACGTTGTGTTCGAAGATTCGGCATGGGCCTGGGGCAACTCGAAACCAAAGCGTTGGAAAATCGCCCGCGCCGCAGGCGTCTGCAGGTAGGCGGCGAAGGCCCGCGCAGCCGCTGGATCGGCCGCTTGCCGGGTGATGATAAAGCCTTGCTCCAGCGGCTGGTGCAGCTTGGCCGGAATGATCGTGTACTGGCCGCTGCTTTGAAAACTCGGCGCCAGCGCCAGCGACAGCGCGATGATGCCGGCATCGACCGCCCCCGATTGCGCGAACTGCGCGGCCTGGGCGATGTTTTCTCCGATCACCAGCCGTGGCCGCAGCCGTTCATACTGGCCAAGCGATTGCAGCACCTCGACCGCGCGTTGGCCATACGGGGCATGCTCCGGGTTGGCGATGGCCAGGCGCCCGATCGCCTCGCCGCCCAGATCGTCCAGGGTGAAGGCCGGCTGCTCGGTTCCCGCCCGCCACAGCACCAAGCGGCCGCAGGCGTAGGGCAGCACCGCCGAAGCGGCCAGACCAAGCTCCGCCAATTGCCGGGGATAGCGGCTGTCGGCCGAAAAATACAAATCGAAGGGTGCGCCCTGCTGGATCTGGGTATAGAGCATGCCGGAGGAACCATAGACCGGATCGATCCGCTGCTGGGGATGGTCGAGGCGATAAGCGTCGATCAGCGCATCCAGGGCGAAGCGCAGATCGGCAGCAGCGGCGATGGTCAGTGGCGCGGCCGAGATCGGCATGCACAGCAACAACAAAACCGCCGCGAGTCCGTTGTGCAAACGACGATACGGCGGGATCAGGCGGTGCTTTGTCGGCATGGACAGGATCGTATCCCGAGTTTCGCTGCGGACCAGTGTTGCATGCGCTTGCGCTCACGCTGATCGGGCAACGGTTTTGTGGGAGCGACGGCAGGTCGCGACTGCGGTTTCGATGCCTGATCGCGACCCACGGTGCGCGCCCCGGTCACCCGACCGATGGCTTTCCTCTTCCCGAACCAATCCGCCAGGCCAGCAGCAGCGCTAGCCCGATTGCGACCAGCAGGGCCGGCGTCAGCCGCGCCGCGATCAGCGCCAGACTGAACTCGAATCCGAGTTGCTCGAGCACAAACCACAAATCCAAGCCGAGCATTGCCGCGACCGTCCAGCCGACCTTGAGCCACAGCGCGTAGCCGAGCGCGAGCGCGCAGACCGCGACCGCCAGCGGCGCGCGGCTGACCTGCGGAAACGCCCGCAACAGATCGCTGACCGGCCACAAGGCCAAAGCCGGTAGCAGGGCCAGCGCCGGCAACTCGGCGCGCAGCAACAGCGAACACAGCACCCACAAGGCGCTGGCCGCCAGCGGCAACATCAGCAATCCGATCAGATGGGCGGTCCAGCGAAACCATGGCTTGGTCATCGGGGCATGGGTTGGGTTCAAAGGGCAAAATCAGCACACAGAAACAGAAGATGCGTTGATCTTAGCCGTTCGCTGCCGCCAGCGGCTGCACCTGGTGAGGCGGCGGGTGCAGCGGCGCGGAACAGAGGGGACAAAGCGAGTTTTCAACAGCGGGGCCGGTCATCCCAGAATCCAGCAAACCGCGCATTCCGGCGGGTGCGGGGCGCATGCCCCATAGCGCTATGATCGCATCCAGTCGGTTTCTTACGCCGGCTTTCGAACAAGGTTTGCATGCCCATGGAAGACCTGGTTGAAATCCTATTGACTTATCTGTTCATGCTCTTGCCATGGCCCTCTGCCTTTGTCCAGTGGGTCTGGGAGTCTGATGCATGGGCTGTCTTGGTGGTTTGGCTTGCAATTGGATTGCCAGCGACTTGGCTGGTGAACCGTTTCGTTGGGCGGCGATTGCGTCTGCTTTGGATCGCGGTCTGGTTCATGCCGAGCACATTAATCTGTGGCTCCGGTACGCTTGTGCCTTGGCCAATGGCGTTCGGATCGGTGATTGAAGAGGCGATCGATGCTGCGGTTGATACGGGAGGATGCATCACCGTCGTCTCTCTGTTGATGACCTTGACCTTCAATTTGATTTTCGTATTCGGTGGTGCGGCTGCCTTTCGATGGTGGTTGACTCGCAAGCTGGCGTCGAAACCATGAGCAAATCCAAAGCGCCGGCCAGGTTGTTTCCGTTCAATGCGGCGTGGTGTCTGACCGAGCCCAGATTCGACACCGTTTTCTAAGTCGTCCCCTCCGTGCCAAGCTCCTCTGAGACCGCTCTTGTTCTGAATCATCTGTAGCGTTCCCCATCAGAGAGGCGGTAGGAGAGGGGAAATGGAGAGGAAATGGGGAAGGGAAATGGGGAAGGGAAATGGGGAAGGGAAATGGGGAGGAGAGGGGAAATGGAGGAAGAAATGGGGACACCCACTTTGTTCGAGGGGAGGGGAGGAGGAGGAGTGGGTACGGGAGGAATAGATGGAGTGGGGACAAACCTTTTTTAAAGGGATAGGGTTGCTTATTTCTTGGGAGATTGGCGCACCCAGCGCAAGCGACGTGGCAACGGACTTCTGCTGCACCCACCGTCTTCAATCCATCCCATCCCAAGATCGATCACGCTGCCATGCCCATGACCGGCGCGCATTTTGTTGGTGCCGGCTTGCGCGAGGCGCTTTCGCCTTGAGGGGATGCGCCGGACTTCTGCTACCAAGGTCCGCGCGTCATTCCGCCGCCGATCAGCCGGCTTCGCTTGTTGCCAGTCCGCGCGCAGCACTGATGCCCTGCAACCAGCGTTGTCCCATGGTGCGGGCTTTTTCGATCAGTTGTTCGACGCTGCCGATGGCGCGGTGGAAGTCCGAGCCGACCGCCTGCACCTGGCGGGTCCAGTGCGGGGCCTGTGGGCCGAACCGGGCCAGGGCCGCGGGTGCCGGTCCGTCGATGACGCCGTGCTTGCCCGGATGCAGCTGGCGGCCGGTCCAGTCGAGTAGTTGCAGGTACTCGGCCTGGTCCAGCCCAAGCACACCCCGGCCCAGGACGCCGGCAATCGGGCCCAGGGCCAGGCGCGATTGGGCGAGCGTCTGCTCGATCGCGGCCAGACGCCGCTTGGCGCTGGTGTGATCGGCCTCGGCCAGCGTCTCGCACAGCCGGGCCCGTACCGGATTCAGATCGACATAGGCCATGGCCGCGAGCACCGCCCGGTCATCGAGCAGCGCCTGGCAGTGGTAGCGGCCTTCCCAGAAGCGGCCCTTGCACTGGTCCTCGCGATTGGCGCGACGCGCGATCGGCTCGGACAGACAGCGCATCAGCCAGGACAGGTCGGCCAGTCGTGCCCGCAGGGTCGCGATGCGCTCCGGCTGGCCGGCCAGGTTCTCGATGCGTTGCTGGTATTCGGCTTCCGTGTCCTGGGCGCGGGGAAACAGCCGGAGCCAGCGCCCGGCCACCTCGGTATCCGACCAGCCCGCTGCCACCTCGGGCAGCAACTGCACGACCAGATGCAGGTGGTTGCTCATCACCGCGTAACCCCAGACCGCGACCGCGAACAACTCGGCCAGGGAATGCAATCGATCTTCAACCCACTGCCGGCGATGCTCGAAGGATCGGCCGCTGTAGTCGTCCCGCCCGCACAAGAAAGCCCGTCGAACGCAGCGCGATACGCAGTGATAGGTGCCGGGAGCACCGGGCGGTACCAGTTGGCGGCGGGGATAGGTCATTCCGCACAGAGTGCCGCGACGGATTCACCAGATCATCGGCAGATTGCCGAAATTGAGTTGGGAAATTTCGGAAGTGTGGGTGTCCTGGAATGAATCCTGGAATGAATCAGGTGTCCTGGAATGAATCATCTGTGGGTGTCCTGGAATCATCTTTCTGGAATCATCTTCTCTGGGATCATCTCGGAAGTGTGGGTGTCCTGGCATCATCCATCCTGGGACGATCCCGCGGAAGCATGGGTGTCCCGGGATGATCGATCGTCCCGGGATGAAGCATGGGTGTCCCGGGATGATCGCCGAGATGATCGCCCGGGATGATCTTTCCCGGGATGATCTTCCTGGGATGATCTGCTGGGATGATCTGCTGGGATGATCGCCTGGAATGATCCCGGGATGATCTTCCCGGGATGATCCTTCCCAACCGGAAAATCTTCTGAGCTTTCCCGACATCGTTGATTTACCCGGCGGCGGGTGAGTACAACAGCGGCGCATCCGGCCCGATTGGCAGGCCCAGCCAGATCCAGATGCCGAACATGGCGCTCCAGCCAAGCGCAAAAACCAGCGAATACGGCAGCATGGTGGCGACCAGCGTGCCGATGCCGGCTTTGGGTTCGTAGCGCTGGAAGAAGGCGATGATCAGCGCGAAATAGCTCATCATCGGGGAAATGATGTTGGTCACGCTGTCGCCCACGCGATAGGCGACCTGGGTCATTTCCGGCGAGTAGCCCAACAGCATGAACATCGGCACGAACACCGGCGCCATCAATGCCCATTTGGCCGAAGCCGAGCCCATGAACAGGTTAACCGTTGCGGTGAGCAGGATAAAGCTGATGAACAGGGGGATAGTGGGCATACCCAGGGCCTTGAGCGCATCGGCGCCTTCCACCGCGAATACCAGGCCCAACTGCGTCCAGTTGAAGAACGCCACGAATTGCGCGGCAAAAAACACCAGCACCAGATAACCGCCCAGCGTGCTCATGCTGGCGCTCATGCCGTTGATGACATCGCTATCGTTGCGGATGGTGCCAGCGCCCACCCCGTACGCGATGCCGGCCAACACGCCATAAGCAAAAATGATGACCACCACGCCGCTGAGGAAAGGCGACTTGAGCAGATCGCCGGTGCTGGCATCGCGCAAAAAACCGGCGCCCGGCAGCGAACCCAACGGTAACGCCGACCACAGCAGCAGCAGCGACAGTGCTGCGGTGGCGATCAATGCGTAGCGGATGCCGCGCCGCTCGGCCGGGCTCAGCCGTTGCGACTGCGGATCGCCCTCAGCGACGACATCGGCATTCGGCGCGTCGGGGAAGCGCGGTGCCACGATGCGCTCGGTGACGAACCAGCCCAATGCCGTAATCAGTGGCGTCGACACGATCATGAAGTACCAATTGGCGAGCGGGCTGACCGTGTAGGCAGGATCGACAATGCGCGCGGCTTCCATCGACAACCCCGATAGCAGCGGGTCGATGGTGCCAATCAACAAATTGGCCGAGTAGCCACCGGAAACACCGGCAAATGCCGCCGCCATGCCCAGAATAGGGTGCCGCCCAGCCGCCTTGAAAGTGAGCCCGGCCAACGGCACCAGCAGCACGTAGCCGATTTCGCTGGCCATGTTCGACATCACCCCGGCGAACACCAGGATCGGCGTCAACAGCATGCGCGGTGCCGCCAGCACCAGCATGCGCAACGCGGCACCGATCAGGCCGCTGTGCTCGGCAACGCCGATACCGATCAGCGCCACCAATACCGTTCCCAGCGGAGCAAAACTGGTGAAATTGGTGACCGCGCTGGTGAGTATCCGGTGCAGCCCGGAGATGCTGAGCAGATTGATCGGACGTACCACCTCGCCGGTCGCCGGATGGGTCACGCTCAGGTCGGCCAGCGAGGCCAACCAGGACATCACGATCACAGCAAGCGCCAGCAGCGCGAACAAGGTGGCGGGGTGGGGCAGGGCGTTGCCGCCGCGTTCGACCACACTCAGAAAACGGTCGAGAATGCTTCGCTTGCCACTCGGATTGTCGGTCATCTGCCTGGCACGCTTTCAAGTTGGGTCCGGCGAATATACCGGAGTCACGCATGGTGCAAGCAGCAACAGAATGGTAACTGGACGGGGCAAGCGGCCAACGAGTAAGCGCCGCACAGATTGCGGCGACCCACAAGCTCGAAGGGCGTTCGATGCGATGCGTCAGATTGCTTGTGTGCTTGCTGGGCAGCGTCTGCGGCGTTCGAAGGCTCGGTACAGCGCATGCTGTTTCGAAAGTCCAACATCTTTGGCGCAACACATGGGTCGTGACCGGCCAGGGCGCCGTGCACACCCGGCCGGATCAGTGCTTGAGGTTCTTGCGCAGCCGTTCCAGCGCCTGCAATTGCGCCATGGCCTGTGCCAGCTGGGCCTGGGCCTCGGCCACTTCGATTGCGTCGCTGCGGTTGGCGAGCAGGCGCTCGGCTTCTTCCTTGGCTTTGCGTGCGGAGGCTTCGTCGATGTCGCGGGCACGCACGGCGGTGTCGGCCAGCACGGTCACCACCTGCGGCTGCACTTCGAGGATGCCGCCCGAAACATAGAAGCTCTGTTCCTCGCCATTGTCCATCACCACCCGCACCTGGCCGGGTTTGAGTCGGGTGATCAGCGGGGCGTGGCGCGGGGTGATGCCGAGCTCGCCCATTTCGCCCGAGGCGACCACCAATTTGACCGCACCCTGAAAGATTTCGGCCTCGGCGCTAACGATGTCACAGCGGATGGTGGTCATGGCGATCTCTGGTGATTCGGGGAACGGGGAACGGGGAACGGGGAGTGGGGAGTGGGGAGTGGGGAACCGGAAATAGGTTGTGCTGAGCGCAGCGAAGCGCAACGGTGCGAAGCGAGGTCTCGGCAAAGCCAGTTGCGCTGACCGGCTCCGCCGTTAAAAACCGCTGCGCTCAGCACAACCTATGATCCTGCGCGCAGCACAACCTATGCTCCTTTCTCGCGATCAGGCCGCCACTTTCTTGGCTTTTTCCATGGCTTCGTCGATGCCGCCGACCATGTAGAACGCCTGCTCGGGCAGGTGGTCGCAGTCGCCGTCGACGATCATCTTGAAGCCGCGGATGGTTTCCTTGAGCGTGACGTATTTGCCCGGCGAGCCGGTGAACACTTCGGCGACATGGAACGGCTGCGAGAAGAAGCGTTCGATCTTGCGCGCGCGCGACACTGCCTGCTTGTCTTCCTCGGACAATTCATCCATGCCGAGAATGGCGATGATGTCCTTGAGCTCTTTGTATTTCTGCAAGGTCGCCTGCACGCGACGGGCGGTGTCGTAGTGCTCGTTGCCGATCACGTTCGGGTCGAGCTGGCGGCTGGTCGAATCGAGCGGATCGACCGCCGGGTAGATACCCAGCGAGGCGATGTTGCGCGAGAGCACCACAGTCGCATCCAGATGCGCGAAGGTGGTCGCGGGCGAGGGATCGGTGAGATCGTCGGCCGGCACGTAGACCGCCTGGATCGAGGTGATCGAGCCGGTCTTGGTCGAGGTGATGCGCTCCTGCAGCACGCCCATTTCCTCGGCCAGGGTCGGCTGGTAACCGACCGCCGAGGGCATGCGCCCGAGCAGTGCCGATACTTCGGTACCGGCCAGGGTGTAGCGGTAGATATTGTCGACGAAGAACAGGATATCTTTGCCCTTGCCGGTGGTCGGGTCCTTGTCGTCGCGGAAGAACTCGGCCATGGTCAGGCCGGTCAGCGCCACGCGCAGGCGGTTGCCCGGCGGCTCGTTCATCTGGCCGTAGACCATGGCCACCTTGTCGAGCACGTTGGAATCTTTCATTTCGTGGTAGAAGTCGTTGCCCTCGCGGGTACGCTCACCGACGCCGGCGAACACCGACAGACCGGCGTGCTGCTTGGCGATGTTGTTGATCAGCTCCATCATGTTGACGGTCTTGCCGACACCGGCGCCGCCGAACAGGCCGACCTTGCCGCCCTTGGCGAACGGGCACATCAGGTCGATCACCTTGATCCCGGTTTCCAGCAGTTCGTTGCCGCCGGCCTGCTCTTCGTAGCTCGGCGCCGGGCGGTGAATTTCCCAGTACTCCTTGGCCGCGACTGGGCCGGCTTCGTCGATCGGATTGCCGAGCACGTCCATGATCCGGCCCAGGGTGCCGGCGCCGACCGGCACGGTGATGCCTTTGCCGGTGTTGACCGCGATCAAGTTGCGCTTGAGGCCATCGGTGGAGCCGAGCGCGATGCAGCGCACCACGCCGTCGCCGAGTTGCTGCTGGACTTCCAGCGTGATCGCGGTGCCTTCGACCTTGAGCGCGTCGTAGACCTGGGGGACTTCCGCGCGCGCAAATTCCACGTCGACGACGGCACCGATGATTTGTACGAGTTTGCCCTGGCTCATTGCTCTGCTCCGAAAAACGATTTGAATGGGGTACCGGATGCGCGGTTTGGGATCGGCCGGTTGCTGCCGTCCCGGATCGCGCTGCGCTGCATCCGGGCTACACAGCGGCGGCGCCGCCGACGATCTCGGAAATTTCCTGGGTGATCGCCGCCTGGCGGGCCTTGTTGTAGATCAATTGCAGTTCACCGATCAGCTTGTTGGCGTTGTCCGAAGCGGCCTTCATCGCGACCATGCGCGCGGCGTGTTCGGAGGCGAGGTTTTCCAGTACGCCCTGGTAGACCAGCGACTCGATGTAGCGGGTCAGCACCTGGTCGAGCACCGTCTGCGGGTCCGGCTCGTACAGATAATCCCAGTCGTGCTTGTTGGCGCTCTCGGTATCGGCCACCAGCGGCAGTAACTGGTCGGTGGTCGGCTTCTGGGTCATGGTGTTGACGAAGTCGTTGTAGCACAGCAGCAGCCGGTCGATGCGGCCGTCCGAATAGGCATCCAGCACCACCTTCATCACCCCGATCAGCCGGGTGACCTGTGGCTGTTCGCCCAGGTGGCTGACGCTGCCGACCAGGTTGACCTTGAGCCGCCGGAAGAACGACGCGGCGCGCTGGCCGATCGCGACCACATCGACCTCGACGCCCTGGTTCTGCCATTCGCGAATTTCGCCGAGCAGCTTGCGGAACAGGGTCGAGTTGAGCCCACCGCATAATCCGCGGTCGGTCGAGATCACCACGTAGCCGACGCGCTTGATTTCGCTGCGTACGGTCAGGAACGGGTGCTGGTATTCGCTGTTGGCGCGGGCCACGTGGCCGATCACCTGGCGCATCAAGCGGGCGTAAGGGCGCGAGGCCTTCATCCGGTCCTGGGCCTTGCGGATCTTGCTGGCCGAGACCATCTCCAGCGCGCGGGTGACCTTGCGCGTGCTCTGGATGCTCTTGACCTTGGTCTTGATTTCGCGGCCGCCTGCCATGGGGTTTACTCTTTAGTCGTGGATCGGGGAACGGGGAACGGGGAACGGGGAACGGGGAACGGGAGTCGGGAAGTGGGACGATTTTGTGGGAGCGACGGGCACGTCGCGACTGTCGCTACGCCAGCCAAGTCGCGACGTGCCCGTCGCTCCCACAATTACGGCTCGCACAATTACTGCTCCCGTTTCCCAAAGCAATCACCAACTACCGGTTTTCTTGAACTCGACGATCGCCGATTTGAAGGTCGCCTCGATCGCGTCGTCGAAATTGCCGGTGGCGACGATCTGGTCGAGCAGCGCCTGGTGGTTCTGCGCCATGAACGCGTGCAGGCCGGCTTCGAAGGCCAGCACCTTGGCCATCGGCACGTCGTCCAGATAGCCCTCGTTGGCGGCGTAGATCGACAGGGCCATCTGCGCGATGGTCATCGGCGCGTATTGCTTCTGCTTCATCAGTTCGGTGACGCGCTGGCCGCGTTCGAGCTGCTTGCGGGTGGCTTCGTCCAGGTCCGATGCGAACTGGGCAAACGCCGCCAGCTCGCGGTACTGGGCGAGCGCGATACGAATACCGCCGGACAGCTTCTTGATGATCTTGGTCTGCGCGGCGCCGCCGACGCGCGACACCGAGATGCCGGCGTTGACCGCCGGACGGATGCCGG
>JBFXKH010000111.1:0-12859 GCA_050173995.1 Lysobacterales bacterium
CGAAGTTCCGACGCTCCCACACCCCCCATTCCCGGCTCCGCACCGTAGCGCTTTGCAGCGCTCAGCACAACCTATTTCCATTCCCCATACCCCCTCACCCATCTCCCGACTCCCGGCTATACTGCGCGTTCGCTTCGAACCAGTAGCCAGCCCCCATGAGTCCCACCATCCGATCCGACGCTGAGTCGCGCATGCACAAGAGCATCGAGAACTTGCGTCATGACCTCAGCAAACTGCGTACCGGCCGCGCCAGCACCGCCCTGGTCGAACATCTCAAGGTCAATTATTACGGCAGCGAGGTGCCGCTCTCGCAGGTCGCCGGCATCGCCGTGTCGGACGCCCGCTCGTTGACCATCACACCCTGGGAGAAGCCCATGGTGCAGGCGGTTGAAAAGGCGATCCTGGCCTCCGATCTCGGGCTGACACCAAACACCTCCGGCCAGGTGATCCGCATCAACCTGCCGCCACTGACCGAGCAGCGCCGCAAGGAGCTGGCCAAGCACGTGCACCACGAGGGCGAGGCCAGCAAGATCGCGATTCGCAACATCCGCCGCGACGCGATGCAGCAGATCAAGGAACTGCTCAAGTCCAAGCAGGTATCCGAGGACGAGGAACACCGGGCCGAAGCCGATATCCAGAAGCTGACCGATCGCCTGGTCGCCGATGTCGACGTGGTGGTCAAGGAAAAGGAAAAAGAACTGATGCAGCTTTGATCGCCGGCCACACGCGCACCCATCGCTGCGCAAGACGCGCCCGCCTGCCGATTGCCTGCAACCACGACTCAATGCCAAATTTCGATCCCGCCATCGCCGTGCAGCGCCTGCCCCAGCACGTGGCGATCGTGATGGACGGCAATGGTCGCTGGGCAGAGGCTCGTCACCAGCCGCGCCGACTGGGCCACCGTGCCGGGGTCAAGGCGGTGCGCAAGGTGGTCGAGGCCTGCCTGCGCCGCGGCATACCGGCACTGACCCTGTTCGCTTTCTCCAGCGAGAACTGGCAGCGACCGAAAGCCGAGGTCAGCGCCTTGATGAAACTGTTCATGCGGGCGATGGACAGCGAAGCCGAGGAGCTGCACAGCAACGGCGTGCGCATGACATTTATTGGCGACCGCGGCGGCTTCGAGGCCGGGCTACAGGCGCGCATGGATCAGGTCGAAGCGCGCAGCCGCGACAATACCCGCCTGCATCTGTCGGTTGCCGCCAACTATGGCGGGCGCTGGGACATTGTGCAGGCGGCGCGCGCTTTGGCAGAAAGAGTCGCCGCCGGAGAGATCAGCGGCGATGCCATCGATGAAGAATCCTTCGGCCGCGCCGTGGTACTGGCCGGGCTGCCGGCACCGGATCTATTCATCCGCACCGGCGGCGAGCAGCGAATCAGCAATTTCCTGTTGTGGCAGCTCGCCTACAGCGAGCTCTGGTTCACCGATACGCTGTGGCCGGACTTCGATGGCGAGTGCTTCGACCAGGCCTTGCAGGCGTTCGCCCGGCGCGAACGCCGATTCGGCCGGACCGGCGTGCAACTGCGGGCAGCGTCTTGAACACGCCCCATGTGGCTGCCGCCGGCGGCGGGTTTGGACAGCGCGTCGTCACCGCCCTGGTGCTGGCGCCGCTGGCGATCCTGGCGGTGCTGTATATGCCGCCGCCCTGGTTCGCGCTCGCCTTCGGTGCCCTGTTCGCGGTCGGCCTGTGGGAGTGGACTCGCTTGTGCGGCCTGGTCGGACGCTGGCCGCGGGTGCTGGTCGTCGCGCTGTTCGCGCTGGCCTTATGGCTGCTCTGGCCCGAGCGCGAAACGCTGTGGCTGCCGCTCAGCTTGGTCGGGGCGGGCTTCTGGCTGCTCGCCCTGCTGTGGCTCGGCTTTGCGCGTTTTGGCCACGGCCCCGGCCCGCTGGCGGTCGCCCTCAAGCTGCTTGCCGGTGTTCTGGTACTGGCGCCGGCCTGGCTGGCCGCCGTCCACCTGGACGGCGACGGCCCGCGCGGCGCGCTCTGGGTGCTGTATGTGATGACCCTGATCTGGTGCGCGGATATCTTTGCCTACCTGGCCGGGCGCCGCTTCGGCAAACGCAAACTGGCCCCGGCGATCAGTCCCGGCAAGACCTGGGCCGGTGTCTACGGTGCGCTGCTCGGCGCCGGCCTGTACGCGCTTTTGCTCGGTCTCAGCCACTTGCATCTGCGACCCGCGATGCTGATCGGGTTCGTGGGCCTTTCCCTGCTGTGCGTGGCGATGTCGATCGTCGGCGACCTGTTCGAGAGCCTGGTCAAACGCCAGGCTGGGGTCAAGGATTCCGGCATTATTTTTCCCGGCCACGGCGGTGTGTTCGATCGTTTCGACAGCCTGTTCGCCGCGCTCACCTGGTTTGCTCTGGGCAAGCTGTGGCTGGGGCTGTAACGATGGCCGCTGCCAGCGCTCAACAGCCACGCAGGATTGCCCTGTTCGGCGCGACCGGCTCGATCGGCGCCAGTGCGCTCGATGTGATCGCCCGCCATCCCGACCGATTCCGCATCGACACCCTGGCCGCGCATCGCAAGGTCGATGCTCTGCTTGGGCTGTGCTCCCGCTTTCGACCGCGGCGGGTGGTCATCACCGACCCCGAGGCCGCCACCGCGATGCAGCACGGGCTGGTTCAGGCCGGGTTCGACGACATCGAATTGTTGGTCGGTGCCGCCGCTCTGGACCAGGTCGCGGCGAGCAGCGAGGTCGATCTGGTGATCGCCGCGATTGTCGGTGCTGCCGGCCTGCCGAGCACCCTGGCCGCCGCCGAAGCTGGCAAGACCATCCTGCTCGCCAACAAGGAAGCGGTGGTGATTGCCGGCGCCCTGTTGTTCGACGCCCTGGCACGAAGTGGCGGACAGTTGATTCCGCTGGACAGCGAACACAACGCGATTTTCCAATGCCTGCCGGCGGATTACGCCCGCAACCCGGCGGCGCATGGCATCCGCCGGGTGCTGCTGACCGCCTCGGGGGGACCGTTCCGCGGCTATGACCGGGCGGGGCTAGCCCGGGTCACCCCGGCCCAGGCGGTGCGCCATCCGCGCTGGCAGATGGGGCCGAAAATCTCGGTCGATTCGGCGACCTTGATGAACAAGGGACTGGAAGTGATCGAAGCGCACTGGCTGTTCGGCTTCGCGCCGAATCAGATCGATGTGCTGGTTCACCCGCAGAGTCTGGTGCATTCGTTGGTCGAGTACGCCGACGGTTCGCTGCTCGCCCAGGTCGGGCCGGCCGACATGCGCACGCCGATCGCCCAGGCTTTGGCCTGGCCGGAGCGGATCGAAAGTGGCGTCGCCCCACTCGACCTGCTGTCCTGCGGACCACTCGAATTCGAGCCACCGGATCAGGCGCTGTTCCGCTGCCTGCCACTGGCTCGCGCCGCGCTGGTCGAAGGCGGCGCGGCGCCAGCGGTGCTGAACGCTGCCAACGAAGTCGCAGTGGCGGCCTTTCTGGCCGGCCGCCTGGCGTTTCTGGCCATCCCGGAAGTAATCGAATACGCCCTGGCTGGATTCGTTCAGTCGGGCCCGCTTACACTGCCCGCCCTGCTCGCCGCCGACGCCGACGCCCGGCGGCTGGCCATCGATCGCGCAAAAGCACTGGAACTAGACAATGGCTGAGTTTATAGGTCCGCTCTGGTGGTACCAGGTCACTATCGGAATCCTTGTGACCTTCCACGAGTTTGGCCACTTCTGGGTGGCGCGCCGCTGTGGCGTCAAGGTGCTGCGCTTTTCGATCGGCTTCGGCAAGCCGCTGTGGACACGGGTCGGCGCCGACGGTACCGAGTATGTGCTGGCCGCGATCCCGCTCGGCGGATACGTCTCGATGCTCGACGAACGGGTCGAGGATGTGCCAGAAAACCTGCGTGGCCAGGCCCACAACAACAAATCCACTGCGCAGAAGATCGCCATCGCCGCCGCCGGGCCGGCCTTCAACTTCCTGCTCGCGGTACTGGCGTTCTGGTTGATGTTCACGGTCGGTAAGCCGGATTTCCTGCCGGTCACGGGTACGCCCGAGGGTGTCGCCAAACAGGCCGGATTGGCTTCTGGCAGCACGGTGCTGGCGGTCGATGGCCGCGCTTATCGCACCTGGTCGCAGGTCTATGGGGAGGTGATCGAAGCGGCCCTGTACCGGCGCGATGTCGAGTTGCGCGTGCGCGAGCCGGACGGCGACGAGCGCAGCCTGACCCTGGGCCTGTCCGGTATTCCGCGGGAAACCGATGACCGCGATCTGACCCGTGCGATCGGACTGCGTCCGGCCGGATTCGCCTTCGTTGCCGAGACGCTGAGCGCAGGCGATCCGGCGGCTCAAGCCGGCATTCAGCGCGGCGACCGTCTGCTCGAAATCAACGGCAAACCGGCCCGCGACTTCGACACCTTCGTCGATCTGTTGCAACGCGAAGCGGCGATCGACCCGACCGTGCGGGTCGGCATCGAACGCGCGGGCGACCGTCTCCAGATCAGCGTGACCGCGCGCCACGAAACCGCAGGCGACCCGTCCAGTCGCTACCTGATCGGCATCGGCCCGCGGGTGCCGGAGCCGAACACCACGCTTCGTTACAACCCACTGGCGGCCTTGCCGGCCGCGCTGGCGGAGACCTGGGTCACCACCGGCAAGACCCTGGCCCTGCTGCGCGACATGCTGGTCGGGGTTATCTCACCCAAGCATCTGTCCGGGCCGGTGACGATCGCCCGGGTCGCCAATGCCGTGGCCAGCCACGGGCTGGCCTGGTTCCTCGGATTCCTGGCCGCAGTCTCGGTCGGTATCGCCATTCTCAACCTGCTGCCGGTGCCGATCTTGGACGGCGGGCACATCCTCCGCTACCTTATAGAGTCGATTCGGGGGCGAGCCTTGAGCGATCGGATCGAGCAGGTCGGCCAGTACCTTGGCCTGGTCCTGCTGGTCGGGCTGATCGGTCTCGCCCTGTTCAATGATCTGCTGCGCTGATTCGGGCCGACCGACAACGCAACACCCGCAACACCCACAACAGCCCAGGGCCCCGATCCTGCGCACGAATCTGAATTCGGAGTAGCACTTTGATGCGACGCCTTGCCGCCCTGTTCCTGATCCTGTTTTCCGAGCTGACAATCGCTGCCGTGTATCCGCCGTTTGTGGTCACGGACATTCGCCTGGAGGGCCTCACCCGGGTCCCAGCCGGCACCGTATTTGCCAATTTTCCAGTTGAAAAGGGCGACCGGGTGGATCGTGTGCGCCTGGCCGAAGCGGTGCGCACTTTATTCAAATCGGGATTTTTCAACGATATCCAGATCAGCCGCCAGGGCGACATCCTGGTGCTGACCCTGGTCGAGCGGCCGGCGATCGCCAAGGTCGAGCTGATCGGCAACAAGGACATCAAGACCGAAGACCTGACCAAGGGGCTGAGCGAGATCGGCCTGTCCGAGGGCGAAACCTTTCAGCGCATCCAGCTCGAACGCATCACCCAGGAACTGACCCGCCAGTACAACAACCGCGGCAAGTACGGGGTATCGATCAAGCCGCAGGTCGAAGAGCTCGATCGCAACCGGGTCAACGTCAAGATCGTCATCAAGGAAGGCAAGGCTTCGCGCATCCGCCACATCAACATCATCGGCAACGAGAGTTTCAAGGAAAAGGACATCCTCGACACCTTCGAATCCAGCGTCACCCGCTGGAACAGCTGGTACAAACGCAACGATCAGTATTCGCGCGAGAAGCTGTCCGGCGACATGGAAAAGCTGACCTCGTTTTACCAGGACCGCGGTTACGTCGATTTCAACGTCGAATCGACCCAGGTTTCGATCAGCGCCGACAAGCGCGACCTGTTCATTACCGCCAATGTGCGCGAAGGCGAGGTCTATACGCTGACCGGTGTGAAACTGACCGGCGATCTGGTGCTGTCGGAAGAATTCATGAAGCAGTTGATCTTCGCCAAACCCGGCGAGATCTATTCGCGCAAGCAGTTCGAAGCCAGCTCCGACGCCATGACCCGGGTGCTGTCCAACGTCGGCTACGCCTTCGCCGAGGTCAACCCGATCCCGACCATCGACCGGGAAAAGAAGACCATCGAGATCACATTGATGGTGGTGCCGGGCAAGCGCGTGTACGTGCGCCGAATCAATTTCGTCGGCAACACCCGCACCCAGGACGAGGTGCTGCGCCGGGAAATGCGCCAGTTGGAAGGCGCGTGGTTCTCGCAGGCGGCGATCGACCGCTCCAAGACCCGCCTGCGCCGACTCGGCTTCTTCAGCGATGTCACCACCGAAACGCCGAAGGTGCCGGGCTCGGAAGACCAGGTCGACGTTGTGGTCACGGTCAAGGAGCAGGCCTCTGGCAGCTTTCAGTTCGGACTCGGTTTTTCGCAATTCCAGGGCCTGATCACCACGGTATCGCTGACCCAGCGCAATTTTCTCGGCACCGGCAACAGTGTCGGTCTGACCGTGCAGAACAACAAGTTCAGCAAGCGCCTGGCGCTCAACTTCACCGATCCGTATTTCACCGATGATGGCCTGAGCGTCGGCTATCAGTTGAGCTATGCCAAGCAGGATTTCGGCGATGCCAACCTGGCCCAGTTCACCACCAACAACGCCGCCGGCTCGGTGCTGGTCGGTATCCCGCTGACCGAGGTCGATACCCTGTCGGTCGGGCTCGGCTGGAGCCGCGAGCAGGTCACCACCACCGACGGTCGGACTGCGCAGGTACTGATCGATCAAATCTCCCGCGAACTCGGTCCGCGCGAGTCGTTCCCGCGCTTCCACAACGACGACGACGGCGACGGCGATCCCAACGACATCGAGGACGACGACGGCATCCCCGGCATCGATCCGGTGTTCAACGGTTTCAGTCGGCGCTGGAACATCAATTCGCTGACCGTCTCCGGCGGCTGGGCGCGCGACTCGCGCAACAAGTTTTTCGCGCCGACCCGCGGCTCGTTCCAGCGCATCTTCGGCGAGGCCACCCTGCCCGGTTCCGACTGGGAATGGTGGAAGGTCAATTATGAGGGCGGCCGCTATTTTCCGATCGGCACCGGTGACCGTTGGTCGTTCCTGACCCGGGTCGGTTTCGGCTATGGCGATGGCTATGGCGGCAATTCCAGCCTGCCCTTCTTCGAAAACTTTTTTGCGGGCGGCTCCGGCTCGATCCGCGGCTTCGAGGACAACACACTGGGACCGTTCGACGATACCGTGAATCAGTTCACCAACTTCCGGCAACCGCTGGGCGGCTCGTTCAAGACCGAAGGCAGCGCCGAACTGATCTTCCCGGCACCGTTCGGCAAGGGCGGCGGCGATTCCTCGCAGTTTTCGGCGTTTTTCGATATCGGCAACGTGTTCGAGAGCGTCAACAGCTTCGATGTCAATGAGTTGCGCGCATCGACCGGATTATCCTTCAAGTGGCAGGCGCCGGTCGGCCCGATCGTGATCAGCCTGGTCAAACCGGTGATAAAAAAGAGCGGCGACCGCACCGAGACCATACAATTCACCTTCGGACAACAGTTCTGATCCGCCTGGAGCGACGCCATCCGTTTTGCCGCCCTGCCCCGACCGGAACCGCAGCCGCCAGGCATCCCCACGATGCGTCTGGCGGCTTTGTTATTGGCGCTGATCTGGCTAGCCCCGAGTTTGGCGCAGAACCCGGGCACGCGGATCGGCTACGTCGATATGAAGCGTCTGCTCGACAACGCCCCGCAGGTGATCGAGGGACGCAAGCGCCTGGAAGCCGAGTTCCAGGACCGGGATCGGCAGTTGAAGGCCGAGCAGGCCCGCCTGGAGGAACTCGAAACCGAGGAGCGCCGCGACGCCGCGATCATGCCAAAGACCGCCGCCGACGCCCTGCACCAGCGGATCGAGACCCTGCGCCGCACGCTCGAACGCACCCGCAAACAGATGGGCGAAGACCTGAAGGCGCGCCTCGATGAGGAGCTCAACCGGCGTTGGCCGGAGATCAACGACGCGGTGATCGCCTACGCCCGCGAGCAGGGTTACGACCTGGTAATACCAGCCCCGGTACTGTACGCGAGCGCCGCGGTCGATATCACCGACCGGGTGCTGGAGCGATTGCGCGCTGCGGCCGCGGCGCCTGGCCGTCAGGACGGACCGCGGCCGTGATTACGCCAGACCAGCAGACCCGAAGCGGATTCACCCTGGCCGGGTTAGCCGAACGCTTCGGGTTGCACCTGGTCGGCGACGGCGCCTGCCTTATCCTTGGCGTCAGTAGCCTGGCCGCGGCCGGACCCCAGCAACTGGCCTTTTTGGCCAATCCCAGGTACCGCCGGCAATTGGCCACCAGCGCGGCCGCGGCCGTGCTGATCGCGCCGGGGCAGCCGCTGCCGGCTTCCGGGAATGCGCTCTTGAGCGCCAATCCCTATGCCGATTTCGCGCGCATCGCCGGCCTGTTCGAACCGGTTCGCGCGGTCCAGCCTGGCATCCATCCGAGCGCGGTGATCGACGCCAGCGCGGTCATCGATTCGACCGCCTGCATCGGTCCGCTGTGCGTGGTCGGCGCGGGCAGTCGGGTCGCGGCCGGCGCTCTGATCGGGCCGGGCTCGGTGATCGGCAACGATTGCGAGGTCGGTGCCGGCAGCCGTCTGCTCGCCAGAGTCACCCTGGTCGAGCGGGTTCGGCTCGGGCAGCGGGTGTTGATCCACCCCGGTGCGGTGCTCGGCGCCGACGGCTTCGGCCTGGCCATGGACCAGGGCCAGTGGCTCAAGGTGCCGCAGTTGGGCGGCGTGCTGGTCGGCGACGACTGCGAGATCGGCGCCAACACCACGATCGACCGCGGAACCCTTGACGACACCGTACTCGAAGCCGACGTACGTCTCGACAACCAGATCCAGATCGGGCACAACGTGCACATCGGCGCGCATACGGCAATGGCCGGTTGTGTGGCGATCGCCGGCAGCACCCGGGTCGGCCGCTACTGTCTGATCGGCGGCGGCGCCGGTATCATCGGTCATCTGCAGATTGCCGACGGCGTAACCGTCGGCGCCATGAGCCTGGTCACCCACGACCTGCGCATGGCCGGCGAATACTGCTCCGGTACGCCGATCCAGAATAAACGCGCGTGGTTGCAAAACGCGGCCCGGTTCCGAGAACTGGATTCTCTGGCGCGTCGCATCAAAAAGGAAACCTCAAAATCATGAACGCCGCAGCCCCGACCCCAACCCTGCCCATTGATGTGCGCCAGATCGCCGCCATGCTGCCGCACCGCTATCCATTCCTGATGATCGACCGGGTGGTCGAGTTCGAGCCAGGCAAGCGCCTGTGCGCGATCAAGAACGTCACCGTGAATGAGCCCTGCTTCCTCGGCCACTTCCCCGGCCACCCGGTGATGCCCGGGGTGTTGCTGATCGAAGCGATGGCGCAGGCTTCGGGGGTGCTCACCCAGCTTTCCGACGGCTTTGCTGCCAAACCCAACCAGTTGTTCTATCTGGTGCGTGTGGATAACGCCCGCTTCTCGCGCACCGTGGTGCCTGGCGACCAGGTGCGGCTCGAAGTCGAGCAGAAGCGCATGCTGCGGCGCATGGGGCAGTACCACTGCCGGGCTACCGTCGATGGCAAGGAAGTGGCACGGGCCGAACTGCTGTGCGCGGCCCCGGAGCAGAACGCGTGATCCACCCACGCGCGGCGGTCGATGCCTCAGCGCACATCGCGGACGATGCTTCGATCGGCGCGTTCACCGTAATCGGGGCCGAGGTCAGTATCGGTGCGGGCTCGGAAGTCGGCCCGCACTGCGTTATCGAGGGACCGACCCGGATCGGCGCGCACAATCGCTTCTATTCGTTCTGTTCGATCGGCGCCGACCCGCAGGACAAGAAGTACCAGGGCGAACGCACCGAATTGGTCATCGGTGCCGGCAACACCTTCCGCGAATTCGTCACCGTACACCGCGGCACCATAGGCGGCGGCGGCGTCACCCGGATCGGCGACGACAACTGGATCATGGCCTACGTGCATATCGCCCACGACTGCCAGGTCGGCAGCCACACGGTCATGGCCAATGCCGCCGCCTTGGCCGGTCACGCCCGGGTCGACGACCATGCCATCCTCGGCGGATACAGCCTGATTCATCAGTTCTGCCGGGTCGGCGCACACGCCTTCACCGCCATGGGTGCGGTGGTCAATCGCGATGTCCCTCCGTATGTGACCGTGGCCGGCGAATACGCGGTGCCGCGCGGCATCAATGCCGAAGGTCTCAAGCGCCGCGGCTTCGGACCAGAGCGGCTGCGCGCGATCCGCCGCGCCTACAAGACCTTGTTCACCTCGGGACTGCCGCTGGCCGAAGCCCGTGCGCAAATCGCCGCCGCCGCCGCCGCCGAACCCGATCTGGCTCTACTGGTCGACTTCATCGACCAATCGGAACGGGGGTTGTTGAGGTGAAGCGGTTTTAGGTTTTAGGTTTTAGGTTTTAGGTTTTAGGTTTTAGGTTTTAGGTTTTGCTGCATAGGTTGTGCTGAGCGCAGCGAAGCGCAACAACACCATAGATTGTGCTGAGCGCAGCGAAGCGCAACAACACCATAGATTGTTCTGAGCGCAGCGAAGCGCAACAACACCATAGATTGTGCTGAGCGCAGCGCAGTTTAGGCTAGCGGCTAGGGAAAGTCCCGCCTTTAGCCCCTAGCCTCTAGTCCCTAGCACCTGGCTTTGTTGCGCTTCGCTACGCTCAGCACAACCTATGCCTCCTGCCTCCCCACTCCCGCCTCCCCACTCCCACCGCCGCCCATGAACCCCGACCGCATCCGCATTGCCCTGGTCGCTGGCGAAAGCTCGGGAGACCAGCTCGGCGCGGCGCTGATCGCCGAGCTGCGAACGCGGCTGCCGGGCATCGAATGCGCCGGGGTCGCGGGGCCGTTGATGCGCGCCGCCGGTTGCGTCGCCTGGCACGACAGCGACGAGCTCGCGGTGATGGGCCTGGCCGAAGTCGTGACGCATCTGCCGCGCCTGCTGCGGCTCCGCGCCGGGCTGCGGCGGCGATTGCTCGACTGGCAACCGGACCTGTTCATCGGTATCGATGCGCCCGACTTCAACCTCGGCCTGGAGCGGCGCCTCAAGCTGGCCGGCATGGCCACCGTGCATTACGTCAGCCCGTCGGTGTGGGCCTGGCGCGAGCACCGCGCAAAAAGCATCGGTGCCAGCGCCGACCAGGTGCTGTGTTTGTTCCCGATGGAGCCCGCGATCTACGCCCGGCATGGCGTCGCCGCCCACTTTGTCGGCCATCCGCTGGCCAGCGCGTTTGCCCTGCAACCAGACCGTGGCGCGGCCCGGGCCGCGCTCGGCATCGACCCGGCCGCGCGGGTGCTGGCGGTCTTGCCGGGCAGCCGCGGCAGCGAAATCGCCCGGCTCGCCCCCGCCTTTATCGCCGCCGCGTTGCGCTGTCAGCGGGCATTGCCGGGTTTGCGCCTGCTCGCGCCGATGGCCAGCGCGCAGGCGGCCCGACAGTTCCGTCAGACGTTGGCCACGGCCGCTGCCGACGATGCCTTCGACGTGCTCGACGGCCAGGCGCACACTGCCTTGGTCGCTGCCGACGCGGTGCTGCTGGCCTCCGGCACCGCGGCGCTGGAAGCGATGCTGGCCAAACGACCGATGGTGGTCGGTTACCGTCTGCATCCGCTCAGCCATTGGCTGGTGCGCCGCTTCGGCCTGCTCAAGTCGCCGTGGGTGGCACTGCCGAATATTCTGGCCGGCACGGCCCTGGTGCCGGAGTTGCTGCAGCAAGACTGCACCACCGAACCGCTGACCGCGGCGCTGCTGCAGCTGCTCGATGGCAGCAGCGATCATTCCGCCCTGATCGCCCGCTTCACCGAACTGCACCGGCAACTGCTGGCGCCGCCCAACGGTAGTGCCGCCGCCGTGGTCGCGGCGCTGCTCGATACCCGAGGCGGATCGGCATGAGTGCGCGCGCATGCTGATCGCCGGTGTCGATGAGGCCGGACGCGGGCCGCTGGCCGGGCCGCTGGTGGTGGCCGCGGTGATCCTGGATCCGGCCCGGCCGATCGATGGCCTGAACGATTCCAAGCAATTGAGCGAACGCGCGCGTGAACGCCTGGCGCCGATCATCCAGAGTCGCGCCCTGGCGTTTCGCATCGAGTGGGTGACGGCCGCTGAGATCGACCGCATCAATATCCTCGAAGCCACCCTGGCCGGTATGGCCCGGGCGCTGGCCGCGCTCGACCTGCGCCCCGGCCTGGCCCTGATCGACGGCAACCGGCTGCCGCGCGATCTCGGTTGCCCGGCCCGCGCCATCGTCGGCGGCGACGCCCTGGAACCCGCAATCAGCGCCGCCAGCATCCTCGCCAAGGTCGCCCGCGACCGGCACATGCAAGTCCTCGAACAGACTTTCCCCGGCTACGGCTTTGCCAAGCACAAGGGCTACCCAACCCGCGAACATCTGGCCGCCCTAGACCGCCTCGGACCCTGCCCGGAACACCGCCAAAGCTACGCCCCGGTTCAGAGGACGGAGGACCGAGGATAAGGA
Source organism: Lysobacterales bacterium (assembly GCA_050173995.1). Taxonomy (GTDB): domain Bacteria; phylum Pseudomonadota; class Gammaproteobacteria; order Xanthomonadales; family Ahniellaceae; genus 0-14-3-00-62-12. The sequence continues at coordinate 12,433 of JBFXKH010000111.1, forward strand.
ACGGGGAACGGGGAACGGGGCGCCGTCGCCCCGGCGAACGCCGGGGCCCAGTATCGAACCTGGCGACAAGATCGAGCAATGGGTCCTGGCGTTCGCCGGTTTCAGAGCACCGAGGACGGAGCACAGAGGACAGAAGAAGCCGTCGCCCCGGCGAACGCCGGGGCCCAGTGTCGGGCCCGCGACACCGACCAACACTGGGTCCCGGCGTTCGCCGGTTTCAGAGCACCGAGGACGGAGCACAGAGGACAGAAGAAGCCGTCGCCCCAGCGAACGCCGGGGCCTAGTGCCGGGCCCGCGACACCGACCAACACTGGGTCCCGGCGTTCGCCGGGACGACGCCGCTCTTGCCCGCTCCCCGTTCCCCCCATCCCCCATACCCTTCCGACCATAGTAAATATTCCGTTAAAGCAGTACGCTCCGCACGCAC
>JBFXKH010000112.1:0-12734 GCA_050173995.1 Lysobacterales bacterium
CCACGGCGGCCAAAGCCCGAACGGGCATCCGCCCACAAAACGGGCAACATACGGGGCTGTCACACGGGGCAGCACACGGGGCTTGACAGCGTGGGGGGGGGGGGGGGCGTAACCTACGTTAACTTGAGTACCGGTAAGTCCACTCTGTAGCAACGTATGGCTACTGGTGTTGACGGGAAGTTGCTGGAGATTCAGGGACGAATCCATGGCCTGGACCGGTTGATGGCGGATGCATGGCGTCCCCACGGTTCCTGCGCTGGTTCCCCCTGAACGATGTCGGCGCCGCCCTCCCGGGCGGCCTGGTTTGGGGTTTGGAATCTGCAAAGGAGCGGATGATGAAGTCAGGGTCATGGCGTGCGGTGCTGGGGCTTGCGATCGATTGTCTGCGCCATGGTGTGGCTCGGGGCTTTGGCCTGGCGCTGTTTGGCGCCGGCTTGGTGCTGAGTCTGGGTGTACTGCATGCGCCACAGGCGCAGGCGCAGACCGCTGGCGAACCTACAGTCATCTGTCCGCTGGGTGAGCTGGGGTGTCCGCCCGAAACGAATGGCACGATTGCGGCGTCGCCCGCGGTCTGCAATATCGATCCGGTCAGTGGGGTATGCAGCGCGACGATATCGTGGACGGCATCCGGCACGTCGCAGGTTGAGGTGTGGAAACGCAACCTGGTCACCGGCAGCAACACCTTGTTCGCGAGCAGCGGTGCAGGTGCGAACTCCTTGGTGGCAAACGGGATCACCGCGCAAACGCTGCGGTTTGAGTTGTTCCTGCTCGGTGTGTTCGAGACGTCAGTGGACGTAGTGGGCAATCCGGGGCCCACGGTAGCGGTGACCGCACCCGCCAACGGTGCGGTCTTCACCACCCCGTTCAGTGTCACCCTCAGTGCCAGCGCCAGCGACGCCAACGGCGTGGCCAAGGTCGAGTTCTTCGATAACGGCGTGCTGATCGGCAGCCCCGACACGCTGGCCCCGTACAGCGTGAACTGGTCGAGCACGGCGCTGGGCAGCCACAGTCTCAGCGCACGCGCCACCGACGCGCTGGGCGCGGTAGGTAACTCGGCGCCAGTATCGGTCAGCGTGGGCGCGAGCACGCCGGTTTACGCGGCGCAGTTCGTCGCCCAGTCGGTGCCGGCAAGCATGATCGCCGGGCAGTCCTATGCCGTCAGTGTGCAGATGAAGAACATCGGCTCGGCGACCTGGACCGCCGCCGAAGCCTACAAGCTGGGCTCGCAGAATCCGGGCGACAATACGACCTGGGGCTTGGGCCGGGTGGCAACGCCGGGCAGCGTCGGGAACGGACAGACCGCTACGTTCAACTTCACGGCGCAAGCGCCCGCCACGCCCGGCAGCTATAACTTCCAGTGGCGTATGGTGCGCGACGGCGTGACCTGGTTCGGCGACGTCACGCCGAACATCGGGATCAACGTGCAGGCCAATCAGGCACCGACCGTCGCCATCACCACACCGACGGCCGGGTCCTCGCCGGCTGCGCCGGTCGGCTTGACCGCGACCGCGGCCGATAGCGACGGTAGCATCGCCAGCGTGCAGTACTTCGAAGGCGCCAACCCGATCAGCAGCGTGCTGACCGCCCCACCGTACAGCTACGCCTGGAGCACCACGGCCGGCAGCCACACGCTGACCGCCCGGGCGATCGACAACCTGGGCGCGGCAACCCAATCGGCGCCGGTGACTTTCACCGTCGTGACCGGGTCCACCATCACGGTGGCGCTCACCCAGCTGGCGGCCGGCGCGAGCTTCCCGGCGGCGCAACCGATCCCGCTCAGCGCTACCGCCACGACCACTTCGGGCAGCATCGTCCGGGTCGAGTTTCTGGATGCCGGCGCCACCGTGGTGGCCACCGCGACCAGCGCCACTTCGACCTTCACGGCGAGCTGGCCGAATGCGAGCGTCGGCAGCCACAGTCTGAGCGCGCGTGCCATTACCTCATCCGGTGCCAGCCAAACCTCGTCGCCCGCGGTGTCGATCAGCGTCACCAACCCGCCGCCGACCATCGCCTTGACCGCGCCGACCGCAGGCGCCACCTTCGTCCCCGGTTCGAACATTACTCTGAGCGCCAACGCCAGCGATGCCAACGGCACCATCAGCAAGGTCGAGTTCTTCAAGGACGCGGGGGCCACGCTGTTGGGTACGGCCCAGCAAACGACCTCACCCTACACCTGGGTCTGGTTGAACGTGCCGGCGGGCAACTACACGCTCAGCGCGCGCGCCACCGACAATGGACTGGCGACCACGATGTCGCCGATGGTGGCGATCACGGTGGGCGCGGCGGCGCCGCAGGCCGTGGAAGTCCAATACCAATACGACGCGCTGGGCCGACTCGTGCATGTTGTTTACGGCAATGACAGCGAAGTGGTCTATGCCTATGACGCCGCCGGAAACCGGACCATCCAGTCGCAAACCCTAAGGTGACGTGGCGATGCAACGTCACCCGCCCAACGAAGGAGCAAAGCCGATGCGTAGTGTGTTCAAGAGTGGCACAGCGGCCTCAGTGCGAACCTGGTTCGGCCGCTGCCTGATGCTGATGGTGGTATGCCAGACCAGCCTGTTCGCGCAGCTGTCGACCGAACCGCCGCCGCCCAGCGAAGATACCCCGAAGGAGACGCCGCAGATACCTTTCCCTCCCGATTATTCGGCGACCGACGAGAACGGCGTGGATATGGTTTCCGGACGCACCCGTTTCAGTCTGCCCGGGGCCGGCATTGGGTCGGGCAACTTGCAGCTCGGGCATTCGATTTTTTCCGACACCAACGGGTTCAATCCTCTCAATTCCTTGGTGGACAGCTTCAGCGGTGGCGTGGGCAGGGTGTTCGAGTTCGGATTGTATGTCTCCTGCGACACCACCCACCCGTTTATGGCCGGCATCGGTGGTTCCTACGAGCGGTTTTGCCTGGAGAACGGGCAGTTCGCGTCGGTCCTCAAAAACGGCGCATCCTTGCTGGATAACGCCAATGGCACCTTCACCTACATCAAGCGCGATGGCGCTCGCTACACCATCGACAGCACCTACACCAATCCTGCTTCCGATTGGGGGCAGCTTGGCATGGTGACCGAAGGCCGCTTTCCGGATGGGCGGGTGCTGACGATCCACCACAAGAAGATCAGCTATTTTTCCGCGACTGCCAATGCCAACCTCACGCGGCGGCGCATCCAGTCGGTGACGCTCAGCAATGGCCTGCAGATCAAATACGTCTACCCGGTCAACACCACGCCCACCGATGCCACCGCGCTCGGCTGGCAGCGTGCGCGCCAAGTGGTGGCGGTGAACAACGCTGTCGAGTATTGCAATCCTGCCGCCGATACGTGTTCCTTTTTGCAAGCATGGCCCACCGCTACCTATGCCTGGTCTGCCGACAACCGCGTCCTGACGGTGACCGACTCAGCCGGGCGTGTGATGCGCTACAGCCACGACCAATACGGCCGGGTTATCGGCGTGAAGCCGCCCTCCAGCGCCAGCCTGGACCAGATCAGCTATGAGTACTGCCCACACCTGGCCGGCTCGTCAATCTGCGCGACTTTCATTTGCATCGTCCCTGCCGACTGCGAATCGCTCTCCGTGCTCGATACAGTTCGCTGGTCGATCAAAGATGGTCAAACGTGGAACTACGAGTATGTGGGTAGCATCGGCAGCGGCAACCTCGCTGTCTACCAATCCACTCACCCGATTGGTCGCAGAACGGAGTTTTTGAGGGCCAGCAGTTCAGGACTCCTCACTACGGCCACCGACGGCCTCGGCAAACGCTATACCTTCGCTCAGGACAAGCCCAACCGGCTGATCCAGACCCAGGAATTGTCGGGCGCCACGCTCGCCTACACATACGACGATCGCGGCAATGTACTGACCATCCGCAACGGCGCCAGCGGCGACACCACGGCACCCTTGCTGTACAGCGCAGGCTATCCGGCCAGCTGCGGCAATCCGGTCACCTGCAACCAGCCGCTGTGGACCAGGGACGCCAATGGCAACCAGACCGACTACAGCTACGACCCGACCCACGGCGGTGCGCTGAGCGTGACCGGCCCGGCGGTGAACGGTGTGCGCCCACAGACCCGTTCCACCTATGTCCAGCGCTATGCCTGGTTCAAGAAGGATTCGCGCGGCTTCGTGCGTGCGACGGAGCCGATCTGGCTGCTGGCGACGCAGAGTTCATGCAAAACCGGCGCGGCGTCCGGTGCCGGCTGCGCCGTCGCTGGCGACGAGGTGCGCACGACCTTCGAATACGGCCCGGACAGTGGCCCCAACAACCTGTTCCTGCGCGGCACCGCGGTAACCGCCGACGGCCAGACGCTGCGCACCTGTTACGGCAACGACAAGCACGGTAACCGCATCAGCGAAACCCAGCCGGCGGCACAACTGGCGGTCTGTCCATGAACCGGGAGAAGCAGAGGATGAAGCGATCGACGCACCGCAACGCACCCTTGGCGACACTGCTGATCGCCGGGCTGCTGTCCCCGGCGCTCGCGCAGGCCCAGGCATCCGCGGCGCCTTACACCACCGGTTTTCGCTACGATCTGGGCGGTCGCGCGCTGGGCCAGATCGCGCCGGACCCGGACGGCGCCGGGCCGCTCAAATACGCCGCCACCCGCAACACGTACGATGCGCTCGGCAACCTCATCAAGATCGAAGCTGGCGAGTTGATTGCCTGGCAGGCGGATTCCATCGCGCCTTCGGCCTGGAGCGGTTTCACCGTGCTGGAGACCACCGAAGTCAGCTACGACAGCATGGGGCGTGAAATCAAGCGCTTGCTGCGCGCAGCCGGCGCGATCCAGTCGCTGACCCAGCGCAGCTACGATGCCTTCGGCCGCGCCGACTGCACAGCGGTGCGCATGAACCCCGCCGCGTTCGGCGCACCCCCGACCAGCGCCTGCACCCTGGGTACCGCCGGCAGTTTCGGCCCCGACCGGATCAGCCGCAATGTCTACGACGCCGTGGACCGGGTGCTGCAAGTACAAAGAGCGCTTGGCACGCCTTTGCAGCAGGACTACGTGCGCTACAGCTACACCGGCATCGCCCGCACGCCGGCCACCGTCACCGATGCCAATGGCAACAAGGCGGCGATGACCTATGATGACTTCGGCCGACAGTTGACTTGGAATTTCCCCTCCAAGACCACGCCCGGCGCGGTCTCGACCACCGACTTCGAGGAGTATACTTACGACGATAACGGTAATCGTGTTTCGCTGCGCAAGCGCGATGGCCGGGTCATCGGCTTCAGCTACGACGCGCTCGACCGACTTGCGCTGAAGAACGTCCCGGGCACGGCCGATGACGTGTACTACGGCTACGACCTGCGCGGCTTGCAGCTTTTTGCTCGCTACGGATCGAACATCGGCCCGGGCGTAAGCAACGCCTTTGACAGCTTTGGGCGATTGGTCAGTTCAACCACCACCATGGGTGGCAGCGCCCGTACCTTGAGCTACCAATTCGACGCCAACAGCAACCGCACCCTGATCACCCATCCGGATGGGCTCGGCTTCGACTACGGCTATGACGGACTCAACCGGATGGTGACCATCGCGGCACCGGATGCTGCGAGTTTGGCGACCATCGGATACGACCGCCAGGGCCGGCGGACCAGCGTGGGCCGCGGTGCCGCCGGCGCCACCGGTTATGCCTACGACGCCGCCTCGCACCTGGCCGGCCTGGTCCAGGACTTCAGCGGCACCGCAGCGGATCTGGATATCGGGCTGGACTACAATCCGGCCAGCCAGATCGTGAACCGGATGCTGTCGAACGCGGCCTACGTTTGGTGGCCGACGCCCAGCCTCAGCGACGGCTATGCGGTCAACGGACTGAACCAGTACACCAGCATCGGCGGCAAGACGCTGAATTACGATGCCAACGGCAATCTCACCGCCGATGGCCCGCGCAGCTACACCTATGATGTCGAAAACCGACTGATCGGCGCCGCCGGCAACACCAGCGCAACGCTGAGTTACGACCCGCTGGGCAGGCGTACCAGGCCACGATCAACGGCCAGAGCACGCGCTTCCTGTACGACGGCGATGCGCTGGTGGCCGAGTACGACAGCGCCGGCAATCTGCTGCGGCGCTATGTGCATGGCCCTGGCCGCGACGAACCCCTGGTCTGGTACGAGGGCGCGGCGGTGAGCCCGGCAGCGCGCCGCTACCTGCATGCCGACCACCAGGGCAGCATCGTCGCCACCAGCGGCAGCGACGGCACCCGACTGGACCTCAACACCTATGATGCCTATGGCGTACCAGGAGCAGGCAACACCGGCCGCTTCGCCTACACCGGCCAGATCGCCCTGCCGGAACTGGGGCTGTACCACTACAAGGCAAGAGCGTACGATCCGAGCCTCGGACGGTTCCTGCAGACCGATCCGGTGGGCTATGAGGACCAGTTCAACCTGTATGCCTATGTCGGCAATGATCCGTTCAATAAGACGGATCCGAGCGGGCTGTGCGAGACTCAGAAAAATGGCAAGTGCAAGCTCACGTCGGGCGAGGTTGCAGCAGCTGTGAACAAGGTGAATGGAGCGAAGCCATCAGAAAAAGTAGCCACCGCGATTGGCGTATTTAAGGCACTGCCTTCGAATGCTGAAGTGACTGGCAGTACAATTAAAGAAGGCCTGGCAAGCGCGGGACAAAAACTTGATAAGACGACGAGTGATTTGGTTGGCAATATAGAATCAATATCGAAGTCTGGTGATAAAGTTAACATTTCAAACTCAAATGAGTCAAAAATTGATGCCGGTGGGACACCGGTAACCATTGGCAAAACCGTGCGATTCAAAGTCGGGAGTACGGATGGCAAGCCCTCAATAAGTAGCATTAGCGGTATCAAGGCGGACATTAACAAACCAATTAATACTACAGTCAGCGTCACTTCGGTGCAGGTCGTGCCGAATGGTATTGATGTCACAGGTACAAAGGCATTTGTAATCTCAAAGACAATCAATATTCCAATTCCAAATGAGTGATCGCAGAAGTGATGAAATTATCTCAATATCTCGCAGTGGCATTCGGTATTGGCGTCTGTATCTCCGCTTGCGCTAGCCTGAGCACGCGACCTCGGCAAACGCTATTCCTGACGTGTGAGCCGATCACCCACAACGCGCACGGCGATATCGCCCCGGTTCCATCTCCGAATGGTCGGTATATCACGTATTTATCCAGCGCAGCAACGAATTCGGCGGAAGGGGGGCTTAAATATTTAAGTCTTGATGACGAAAGCGAGTCGCGGACTATTTTGCGAGGCAAGGACTTTCATGGCGAAAGTAGCTGGTCACCGGATAACAAGTGGATTAGCTATACGGCGCTCGATCGTATTAACAAGAAATCTCGTCTCGTTGCAGATAGCGTCTATAAAATTAATGTTCATACAGGTCAAAAGATCCGTCTAGTCGATGGTAGAACCTTCCCGAACATCGGTGACTACACGACTTGGACCGTGAGCAACAAGATTGTCTTCGCTACGCCGGATGCTATCTATCAGGTCGACCCCGATGGTGGTACGCCAACGAAATTGCTCAGTTTCGACATCGCATTCACAGCACCCCCAATGTACCTAGCTGCGGCCCCCAATGGCAGCTCCATCGCGTTCAGCGTCGACACCAGCGACAATGATGACGCGACACTTCGGCAGAGGTCAGGTATCTGGCTCGCTGATATTAAGGGCAGTCGAATTGTCCAGTTGACTTTTGACCCACAGGATTCCTTTCCAACCTGGCAGACTGCCGAATCGCTAATGTTTTTGCGTCCGACACCGTTGCCGGAAGGTTTTTCGCTGCATGTACTTTCTCTTTCGACGGGCGAGATTTCCCCGGTTGGCCACCAAGGGATTCTATACTCGATAGCGAAATCACCTATTCAGAATATAATATTCGCCGCGACTGCGTCAAAGTGGGATTTGTCGGGCAATGACTTTAATTTTTTTCGAGGTTTTTCCATTTCAAAATGTCACCTGGTTAGCCGCAATTCTCGGCCATGAAGATCGTCACGTACTCCGTTTCAGAATCTCGGGTCTACGCTATTTCGTGTGGAAGCCTCGCTTGACATAGTAACCTAGGATGGGTAGAGCGCAGCGGTGTTTAACGACGGAGCCGGTCAACCCATCAAAATGCCTACGCCGGCCGCGCGCGACGCACGAAGGGCCATCGCTGGCATTACCTGGACCAACGCCTACAACACGACAAGCGTCGCCTGCTGACCAGTAGCACTCGCCCGTGTCAACGCCAGCGCGCAGCGTCGGTTTGTGCAAACGCATCGAACCCGAATCTGGGGCGACGGTGTTCGAGTATCTATGTCCCTGTCAACCTCAAATCCACCTCGAACGCGATCGAGTCAAGGGCGCACGGCCGGGCGGTTGGGCATGAGGGGGCCGCGGCCTTGAGCGGCCGTGCGGCGCAGCGGACCCTTGACGCGCCGGAATCAGCCAGACTGGGCCAGGGTCGGAAGCTCGGCAGTATCGAGCTTCCGATCCTGGAGGCGCCGTGGCTTTCAGCTTTCAGCTTTCAGCTTTCAGCTTTCAGCTTTCAGCTTTCAGCTTTCAGCTTTCAGCTTTCAGCTTTCAGCTTTCAGCTTTCAGCTTTCAGCTTTCAGCTTTCAGCTTTCAGCTTCCTGATTAGTGCCCATCCTCAGCCCAACGTCGCAGGATTTGAGATCGCGAGCGCGCATGTTAGCCGCACATTCGATGCGGAGGTGTGCGATGGCGATCAATCAGGTGCAGTTCCAGGCGGGCTTGTCGCTGGTGAAGTTCATGGCTGACTACGGGACTGAGGCGGCGTGTCGCGCGGCCTTGTTCCGGTCGCGTTGGCCGAACGGCTACCGCTGTCCGGTTTGTCGTCACCGGGGGCATTCGCGGTTTCTTCGCGACCGTCAGATCTACTACCAGTGCCGGGCCTGTCGGCATCAAACCACGCTGCTCAGCGGCACCCTGTTCGCGGCCACCAAGTTGCCGCTGAAGACCTGGTTTCTGACGCTCTATCTGTTGACTTCGACCAAGACCAACATGGCGGCCTTGGAGCTTAAGCGCCACCTCGGCGTGAGCTACCGCACGGCGTGGCGGATCAAGCACAAAGTCATGCAGGCGATGACAGTACGCGAGCAAACCCGCCAACTCAATGGCTTTGTGCAGGTGGACGATGCCTATCTCGGCGGTGAATTGAACGGCGGCAAGCCGGGTCGTGGTTCCGAAAACAAGCAGCCGTTCGTGGTCGCGGTCGAGACCGACGTCCAGTTGGAGCATCCGAAATATGCGGTCATCGAGCCGGTCCGCACTTTCGACAATGCCGCCATTATCGACTGGGCAACGCGTCGATTGGCGCCAGGCGCGGAAGTGTTCACCGATGGCCTGGGTGCTTTCGGCCGCTTCGCTGACTTGGGCCATGCGCACACCGTGATCGAAACCGAAGGCCGCCGTGCCGCGACCGAAGCCAACGGCGCCCGTTGGGTCAACATCTTTCTGGCCAACGTCAAACGCGCGATCAGTGGCCACTATCATGCGGTCAAACAGAAGAAGTACGCGCGCCGCTATTTGGGCGAAGCTCAGTACCGTTTTAATCGACGTTTTAGGTTGCACGACATGCTGCCGCGATTGCTCTGCGCCATGGTCGCCTGCAGCCCTTGCGCCGAGCCACTTCTGCGTCAGGCAAGCAATTTTTTGAGCTGAGGATTGGCACTAATCAGGTTCAGCTTTCAGCTTTCGGCTTTCAGCTTTCAGCTTTCGGCTTTCGGCTTTCGGCTTTCGGCTTTCGGCTTTCGGCTTTCGGTTTGCAGGCTCCGGGCGAACGCGTCGAGTTGGCGTTCGGCGAGGAAGCGTTGTTCGCCTGGGGGTGCGGGCGTGGTGGTGGGGAGCTGCTCGCTTTCGAGCACGCGGTCGAGGGACTTTTTCTGACGGGTGCCGATACCGGTGCCGTAGTTGGGCGAGCGCGGCTGGCCTTTGCCGGTGCCGGTCTTGCGCTTGCCGGTCTGGCTGACGCGCAGGCGCGCCAGTTTGGTTTCGACGGTGCTCGGCACGAATGCTCTGGACACCCACAGGTGGCCGCACCATCGCTGTGGAACCGGCTTTTGGTACTGGCCGCTGGGCCGACTGCCGCTAAACTGGCCGCCCTCCGACTTCAGGATTCGATTGGCATGTCCGTCTCCGCCGCAGCACCCGACCTCGACTACAGCCTGGAGCACAAATACACCCGCGAGCAGGGCCGGATATTCCTGTCCGGCGTGCAGGCGCTGGTGCGGCTGCCGCTGATGCAGCAGCGCCGGGATCGCGCCCAGGGGCTGAACACCGCCGGTTTCATTTCCGGCTATCGGGGTTCGCCGCTGGGTGGCTTCGATCTGGAGCTGTGGAAGGCCAAGCAACACCTGGCCGCGGCCAATATCAAGTTCCAGCCCGGTTTGAACGAAGACCTGGGCGCGACCATGGTCTGGGGCGCGCAGCAGACCAATCTGTTTCCGGGGGCCCGCGTCGATGGGGTGTTTTCGATGTGGTACGGCAAGGGACCCGGCGTCGACCGCTGCGGCGACGTGTTCAAGCACGGCAATGCCGCCGGAACGTCGAAACTGGGAGGGGTGCTGGCGCTGGCCGCCGACGATCATGCTTGCCGTTCCTCGACCCTGCCGCACGGTTCGGAACACGAATTCGTCTCGGCGCTGATGCCGGTGCTGAATCCGGCCGGGGTGCAGGACATTCTCGACATGGGCTTGCTCGGCTGGGCGATGAGCCGTTTCACCGGCCGCTGGGTCGGCTTCAAGACCATCGCCGAGACGGTCGAGAGCTCGGCCAGCGTGAACGTCGATCCGCACCAACTGGATATTTTGCTGCCGGAAGATTTCCCCCTGCCGCCGGGCGGACTCAACATCCGCTGGCCGGATCCGCCGCTGGACCAGGAAATGCGTCTGCACCAGTACGCCAGCCAGGCGGCGATCGCCTTCGCCCGGGTCAACCGGATCGACAAGGTGATGATCGATTCCGAACGCGCCCGGCTCGGCATCGTCACCACCGGCAAGAGTTATCTCGACGTGCTGCAGGCGCTGGAATATCTCGGCATCGACCGCCGCGCCGCCGCCGAGATCGGCATCCGCGTGTACAAGGTCGGCATGAGCTGGCCGCTGGAACCGATCGGTATCCGCGAATTCGCGCGCGGGCTCGAAGACATCATCGTGGTCGAGGAAAAGCGCAGCTTCATCGAGTCGCAGTTGAAGGAGGCGATGTACAACTGGGACCACGCGATCCGCCCCAGCGTGGTCGGCAAGTACGACGAGGCCGGCGAGTGGATCCTGCCCTCGACCAACGAGCTCACCCCGGCCAGGATCGCGCGGGTGATCGCCACCCGGCTGGCGCGCTTTTTCACATCGGATGCGATCCAGTCGCGGCTGCAATGGATCGCCGCCAAGGAGCGCGAGCTGGCATTGCCCCGGCCCAACTTTCCGCGCCCGGCGCACTACTGCGCCGGCTGCCCGCACAATACTTCGACCGTGGTACCCGAGGGCTCGCGCGCGCTCGGCGGGATCGGCTGTCACTACATGGTCACCTGGATGGATCGGCGCACCGACACCTTCACCCAGATGGGCGGCGAGGGCGCCACCTGGTGCGGGCAGGCACCGTTCACCGATGAGACCCATGTATTTCAGAATCTCGGCGACGGCACCTATTTCCATTCCGGTTCGCTGGCGATCCGCCAGGCGATCGCGGCCAAGGTCAATATCACCTACAAGATTCTGTACAACGACGCGGTGGCAATGACCGGCGGCCAGCCGGTCGACGGCAGCCTGAGCGTGCCCGATATCGCCCGCCAGGTGAGGAGCGAGGGCGTGCGCACGATCATCGTGATGAGTGACGATATCGGCAAATGGTCGGCGGTCCGCGACTTTCCCGAGGGCGTCGAATTCGTCGATCGGGCCGAGATCGACGCCGTGCAGCAGCGCCTACGCGGCGTGGCCGGGGTCTCGGTGCTGATCTACGACCAGACCTGCGCGGCCGAAAAACGCCGCCGCCGCAAGCGCGGCAAGCTGCCCGATCCGGCGCTGCGCACCTTCATCAATGCCGCGGTTTGCGAGGGCTGCGGCGATTGCGGCGTGCAGTCGAACTGCGTGGCGATCGGCCCGCTTGAAACCGAGCTCGGCCGCAAGCGCGAGATCGATCAGAGCAATTGCAACAAGGATTTTTCCTGCGTCAAGGGCTTCTGCCCGAGCTTCGTGACGATTAAGGGGGGCGGCCTGAAGAAGCAGAAAGGCAGTGGCGCCAGTCTGGATGTGCAGGCGCTACCCGAGCCGGTCATTGCGTCCGAACTGGAACAACCATGGAACATCCTGGTCACCGGCATCGGCGGCACCGGCGTGGTCACCATCGGCGCGCTGATTGGCATGGCCGCGCATCTCGAAGGCCGCGGTGTCAGCGTGCTCGACCAGACCGGCCTGGCGCAGAAGGGCGGGGCGGTCACTACCCACGTACGGGTCGCCAGGCGCCCCGAAGATATCCACGCGGTACGCATTGCCGCCGGCGAGGCCGACCTGGTGCTGGGTTGCGATATGGTCGTGGTCAACGACTATTGGTCGCTGTCCAAGCTGCGCGCCGACCGCACCCAGTGCGTGCTCAATACCTATGCGGCGATGCCTGGCAGTTTCACCCGCAACCCCGACCTGCAATTGCCGGCGCAGGCGATCATCGATGCGGTGGCCACCGCGCTCGGCGGCCGGGTACCGCAGCAAGTCGATGCCACGGCGCTGGCCGAGGCCCTGCTTGGCGATTCGATCGCG
>JBFXKH010000113.1:0-12720 GCA_050173995.1 Lysobacterales bacterium
GCCGTGGCTGCCGACCACGATCAGCTCGGCGTTCAGGCGTACCGCCTCGCGCAGGGTGGTGGCCGCGGTCGGGCCCTGGATCAGCAGGGCGGTGGCGCGTACCCCGGCCGCGCGCAGGCGCTCGGCCAGGTCCTGCACGGCGCGGTGTTCGCGGCGATATTCGTCGGCCACCTGTTGCCGCACCACATTGGGGCCGGCGTCGTAACCGACGAAATCCGGCTCCGGTTCGGCCACGTGCAGGACGAATACCTCGGCGCCGATCGCCAGCGCCACCCGTTCCGCCGCCGCGATCACCTTGTCCGCGGCCGGCGATAGATCGACCGCCACCAATACGTTCATGGTTGGGCTCCCGCCGCGTGCGCGGCTAATTCGCGTTGCAACAACTGATAGAACACCGGGGTGAAGCGATCGGCCTCGCTGGCGCTCATATGCGACCACTCGGGCAGCGTATAGCCCTGCATCTCCGGGTGATCCTGAAAATGCAGGCCGAGCGCGCCGCTGCCTTCGATCAACGCATCCCAGGTCAGCGCGCGTGGCGCGATATCCGGTTCGCTGACCGCGTAGTGGCCAGCATAGGGCAGTTGCACGAACACCACGGTCACGCCACGGGCCTTGAGTTTGGCCACCGCGGCCAGGCTGCGCTCGATCTGGCTGGCGCGCGATTTCAGGATCTTCTCGCGTACCGGCGGCGGCAGTTCGGCCAGCGGCCGCCAGTTCTGCGCCCAGATGCGCTGCGCCAGTTGCTGGTAGTCGCGGTCGGTCTCCAGCCGGCGCCACATCCGGTTGTTGCGGTCGCGGCGCATATTGGACAGCTTGCGCACCTCCATCCTGAACTCGACGCCGGGCCGGTTGGCGAGCGGCTGGCGGCGCAGCATCGCCGGCAGCGCGTAGTCTGGATCGTAGAACGCCAGCCACGGCTCGATCAGCAGCGAGACGCGCTGGCCGAACCACTGCGCCGGGGTTTCCTTGGCGAAGCGCTCGATCGCCGGACGCCGGTATTCGTAGCCGGAGAAGTACAATCCGGGCGCCACCCCGACCAGCAAACTGCCGGTGAAGTTTGGATCTTCGGCCAGGCCTTCCATGACCGCGACCGGACTGGTGCCCTCCAGCGCCAACTGGATCGGCCGGCGTCCGGCGGCCTGTTCCCAGGCGTCGAGCTGCAGGTCGAACAAGGCGCGTGAAGAGCCGATCAGCACCCAGCCATCGCCCTCACCCTGGTCGATGCGGCGCCGTTGCTCGGCCCACAGGCCGTCGGAGTTGCGGATCGATGGTCGCACCTGTTGGCCGCGCACCCAGGTCTCCCAGCCGGCGAGCAGCAGCAAACAGACCAAAACGGCGAGCCCGAGGCTGTGGCCGAGCGCCGGCAGCGGCCGCTCGAACAAGGCTTCTGTCGCGCCGCAGGCAGGTTCAGAACTGGAAATAGATGAAGGCATCGCTCTGGCCCTGGGTGATGAGGATCAGCCACAGCATCGTCGCCCAGACGATGCCGACCACGGCGCGCGGCGCGGCGCCGACCACGGCATGCAACTGCCGTTCGCGCATCACCGCGTGCGCGATCAACATGCCGCCGATGACCACGCCGACCTGCAGCAGGTCGATCGTCGCCAGCACCGGCTTGCCGTCGAAATGCAGGCCGAGCATGGTGTCGAGCAGGCGCCAGGCGGTGGCGAAATCCTGGGCGCGGAAAAATACCCAGGTGATGTTGACCAGGAAGTAGGTGAGCAAGCCGAGCAGCAGGCGCGGCGCCCAGCGCTGCCAGAACGCCACGCCGCCGAAGCGCGCATTGAGCACGCGTTCGACCGCCAAAAAGAGTCCGTGCAGGCCGCCCCAGACCACGAAGGTCCAACTGGCGCCATGCCACAGCCCGCCGAGCAGCATGGTCGTCATCAGATTGGCGATGGTGCGCCAATGGCCCTTGCGGTTGCCGCCGAGCGGCACGTAGAGGTAATCGCGCAGCCAGCTCGACAGCGAAATATGCCAGCGCCGCCAGAAATCCGAAAATCCGATCGCAGCGTAGGGATAACGGAAATTATCCGGCAACGAAAAGCCCAGACACAGCGATGTGCCGATCGCGGTGGTCGAATAGCCGGCGAAGTCGAAGAAGATCTGTCCGGAAAAAGCCAGGGTGCCAAACCAGGCGTCGAGCGGATGCAAAAGCTCGGTGGCCTTGAACACCGCATCCGCGGCCGGCGCCAGCAGGCCATCGGCAAGCACGATCTTGCCGAACAGGCCGAGCGTGATCAGCGCCAGTCCCCACACCAGTTGCGGACGGCTGGCTACGCGCGGCGCGGCGAACTGCGGAATCAGGTCAGTCGGCCGTACGATCGGTCCGGCCACCAACTGCGGGAAGAAGGTGACGAACAGGGCGAAGTCGAGCAGGGATTTGGCCGGTGCCGCGCGGCGCAGATACACATCCAGGGTGTAGGCCATGGTCTGGAAGGTGTAGAAGGAAATGCCGACCGGCAGCACGATGCTCCACTCGGCCGGTTGGTAAGCGATGCCGAGCGCGCCGACCAGGGCCTGAAAGTTCTCCAGCAGAAAGCCGCCGTACTTGAAATAGCCGAGCAGGCCCAGGTTGACCAGCACGCTGACCGCCAGTAAGAGCCGGCGTTGGCGCAGGCGCTGTTCGGCATGGATGCGCTTGGCCACCCACCAGTCGACCGCGGTCGACAGCCACAGCAGCAGGGTGAACAGCGGGTTCCAGGCAGCGTAGAAAAGATAGCTGGCCAGCAGCAGGTTGATCTTCTTGCTGCGCCAGGACAGCGGCGCGTTGTGCAAGGCCAGCACCAGCGCGAAGAACACCACGAAGGTCAGCGAATTGAACAGCATGCGGTCGAGCTCCCCTGAGCGTCTTCTACACCGGTGGCCAAAGCGAACCAGCCGAATGCCCGCGCTGTGCGCCGCATACTAGCCGGGGTTTAGGGGAAAGGGAACGGGATTGTTAGGGTGGTAGGGGCGATCCGGCAGGTGGCCATAGGATGGTAATCTCGGCGCAGCATCACAACCGGGAGGCCTGGATCATGCGCCAGCAAACCGTCGATCGGGGGCGCCGCCATTGTCTGCGACTGGGCGGCGGTGTGGTTCTGGGTATGGCCGGTGGCAGCCTGCCCGGTTTGGTTTCCTCAGCCTTGGCCGGCGCGGTCGGGTCACGCGACGGCCTGCTCAGCAAGCCGATTCCGGCGTCGGGGGAACGTCTGCCGGTGGTCGGCATTGGCACCGCCCGGCGCTTCGATGTGGGAGACCACGCTGATGATTTGGCGGAATTGCGCGGGGTGCTGAGCGAGTTGCCGCGGCTCGGCGGCTGTCTGGTCGATACCGCACCCTCCTACGGCCGCGCCGAAGCGGTGATCGGCGCACTGGTCGCGGCGATCGGCAATCGCGATGACCTGTTCATTGCGACCAAGGTGGGCGCCGGCCGCGACAGCCGCGACGCCGGCATCAAAGAGATGCAAGGTTCATTGCAGCGGCTCCGGGTCGATCATTTCGATCTGTTGCAGGTGCATAACCTGGCCGGGGTCAAGGACATGCTGCCGGTGCTGCGCGACTGGAAAGCGAGCGGGCGCACGCGCTATATCGGCATCAGCACCTCATTCAAGGACCAGTACCAGGATTTTGCCGCGGTGATGGAACGCGAGTCCCTGGACTTCATCCAGGTCGATTACGCGATCGACAATCGCAGCGCCGAACAACGCATCCTGCCGCTGGCCGCCGAACGCGGTATGGCTGTGCTGTGCAATCTGCCGTTCGGTCGTGGCCGCGTGCTGCAAGCCTTCGGTGCGCGCCCGCTGCCGGATTGGGCGGCCGCGCTCGGCATCGAGAGTTGGGCGCAATTCGCATTGAAATATGTTGCCTCGCACCCGGCGGTGACCTGCGCCATCCCTGGCACCGCGAAACGGACCTACCTGCACGACAACCTGGGTGCGCTGCGCGGCCAACTGCCCGACCCTGCGACCCGCAAGAGAATGGCCGCGCTGATCGAAGCTGGCTGAAAGCGGCTGGATCCAATTGCCGGCGACCCAGCGGGTCGCCGCTACGGTCACGCTGGCAGGGCGACCCAGCGAGTCGCCCCTACGTCATGGTTCGGTCGGTGGGTGGTTGGTTTGCAGGGCGCGATAACGTCGGCCCAACCACAGCGACAACGCAAACCACAGCGCCGCCAGCGGCACCGCGCTGAAGGCAATGCCGGCGATGCCGAAACCGAGCCAGGCCAGCAGCGCATTGGTCCAGGCCCCGATCTGGTCGCCGACGCGATAGACGAAGGTGTCGATCAGGTTCTTGGCCTTGTACTTTTGGTCGCGGGCAAGAGGCACGTACAGGGCTTCCCGGGCCGGACGCGACAGCGCGAAGTTGGTCGTGCGCCGGGCCACGGTGAATACCACCACCGCGGCCAGCACCGGCGCCAAGCCCAGTCCAAGAAATCCAATCATGCTGATCAGCGGCAGGGCGGCCAGGGTCAGGCCGATGCCGATGCGGGCCATCAGGCGGCCGGTCAACAGCAGTTGCAGGGCCAGGGTCAGCGCGTTGACCCAAATATCGACATGGGCGAAGTAACGGGTCTGGGCGGCGACGCCGTCGATCTGCTGATCGACGATGCCGGCCTGCAGCAAATACAGAAAGGTCGAGCCCACGGTGTACAGCAGCATGTAGGCGGCGACCCCGAGCAGATAGGGCGAGTTCAGCGCCAGGCGGAATCCGTCGTAGGCGCTGCCGCCGATGATCGCCGGTTCGGCAGCCTGCGCCGAGCTGTTGCTGGATGTGGCGCGTTCGCCGATGGCGAACATGCATTGCAGCGCCGCCTCCAGCAGGAACAGCGACAACAGCAGCAGGGCCGGTGCGCCGATCTGTTCGACCAGACTGGCGGTGGCGACTCCGCCAACCAGGGCGCCGAGACTGCCACCGGCAGCGATCACGCCATATAGCCGGCGCGAGGCTTCGCTCTGGAAGACATCGGCCATCACCGCCCAGAACACGGATACCGCGAACAGATTGAACACGCTCACCCAGACAAAGAACGCGCGCCCGACCCAGACCTGGCTCGCCTGGTCGAGCACAAACGTCGCCAGGTAGAAGCCGAGCAGACAGAACATCAGGGCGCGGTAGCTCCAGGCGACGAAACGGCGCCTGGGCATTTTCGACACCAGGGCCGAAAACAGCGGGCTGACCACCAGCATGGCGATCAGGGTGGCGCTGAACAGCCAGGGCAGATTGCGCACACCGCCGGCGACGCCCATCTGGTCGCGGATCGGCCGCAGGATGAAATAGCTGGCCATGACCAGAAAGAAATACAGCGCCGACAGCGCGAGCTGCCTGCGTTCGTCCGGGCGCACGCTGACCAGCAATTGCAGTGCGTTCGGGCGCTCGGCGAGGGTGGGGGCGGTCATCGGGGCGAACTCATGGGCCGCTGCCGGATCAGTATCCGCGGCGAATATCGACCACATTCAACAGCGGCTCGCCAGCCACATAGCGACGTAAGTTTTCGGCCACCACGATCCAGTAGCGCTCGCCCTGCAGGTCGGAACTGGCGGCCACATGTGGCGTGATGATCACGTTGGCCTGTTGCCACAGCGGGTGGTCCGAGGGCAGCGGTTCGGGGTCGGTCACATCCAGGCCGGCACCGGCCAGACGGCCGTTTTGCAGGGCTGCGAGCAGGTCCGCACTGACCACACTGCGGCCACGACCGACATTGATGAAGTAGGCGCCAGGTTTGAGCGCGGCAAAAAACCGCTGATCGAACAGGCCGGTGGTGTCGGCGGTCAACGGGGTGGCATTGACCACCACGTCGGCCTCGGCGGCGAAGGCCAGCAGCTCATCGGACAATCCGACCCTAGCAACGAAGGAGGGCCCGGTGCGGCTGCTGTTGCGGGTAGCGATCACGCGCATGCCTAGGCCATGCGCACGGCGCGCCACTTCGGTGCCGATACCGCCCAGGCCGACCACCAGCAGGGTGCGGCCGCCAAGTTCGCGCAGTTGCACCGGGTTGGATTCCTCGCCGCGCCAGCGGCCCTGTTGCTGGGCCACAGAAAACCGGGGAAGGCCGCGCGCCAGCGCCATCATCAGGGCAATCGCGTGCTCGGCAATCGGCGCCGCGCTGGTGCGCTGCATATTGGTCAGCACGATACCGCGCTCGGCCAGGCCGGGTAGCGCGACGCAGCGTTCCACGCCCACCCACAACACCTGGACCCAATGCAGCGATTCGGCCGCGGCCAGGGTCGCTGCATCGCACAGCCCGATTACCGCCTGGGCCTCGCGCAATTGTTCGTTCAGCTTTTTGCCCTCGGCGGCGGCGAGCAGCTCGACCCCCGGCGCCGACGCCTGCAGCCCGGCAAGACGGCGGGCATCGGCATGCGCCACCACGATGCGCTTCGGCACCTGCCAGCCGGCCAGATCGCGCGCGGCCTGCGCGCTGGCGGTAAGGCCGAGCTCGGCGATCAGGGCACTGGCGCGCGGGTCCGGTTCGCTGGCCGATGCCGGCCCGGCACAAAACCAAGCCAGTGCCAGTGCCAAGCCGATGCGTCGACCGTTGTTGGCGTGACGCTGGACAGAACTTGCAGGCATCGCGGGTACGCCTTGGATGGGGAAACGGGAAACGGGAATGGCGCGGCGCCGGCACTCGGTCTGGCGAGGGTAGCGCAAGCGTCCCGGTGGTCAATGTGCCAATTGGCCCGGCAACGGATCGACCGGCACCGCGGTCCGAACACCGCGGTCCGAAGTCTGTCCTCGGTCCGCGGAACTGTCTACACTGGCGGGATCGCCCGAGCCATTGGCCGGCTTTTGGCGCTCTCCGGCTTTTGGACCAAAGCAGTGAAACCGATGATTGCGAGCCCGCGTTTGATTACCGCCGAGCCTCCGGCGCCGGTTTCGGCGGGTTGGGCGCGGATAACTGCTGCTTATGCGTTGGATGAAGGCGTCGCGCTGGCACCGCTGCTGGCCGCCGCGAGCTTTCCGCCGGAGCAAAACCGGGCGGTGCTCGCCCATGCTGCCGAGCTGGTCGCCAAGGTACGCGCCAAGGCGCAGAAGCAAAGCGTGATCGAGAGCTTCATGCGCGAGTACGACCTGTCTTCGGAGGAGGGCGTGCTGCTGATGTGCGTGGCCGAGGCGCTGCTGCGCATCCCCGACAACGAAACCATCGACCTGCTGATCCGCGACAAACTCGGCGACGCCGCCTGGGAAGCGCATCTGGGCAAGAGCCGCTCGCTGTTCGTCAACGCCGGCACCTGGGGATTGATGCTGACCGGTAGGTTGGTCACGCTCGCCGAAGAAACCCAGCGCAATGTGCGCGGCGCCTTGAAACGCATGGTCGCGCGCAGCGGCGAGCCGGTGATCCGGTTGGCGGTGCGCGCGGCGATGCGGATCATGGGCCACCAGTTCGTGATGGGGCGCACGATCGACGAGGCGCTGGACGCCGCCACCGACCGCGATAACCAGGGTTACCGGCATTCGTTCGACATGCTCGGCGAGGCGGCGCTGACCGCGGCCGACGGCGAGCGCTATTTCCGTTCCTACCAGGCGGCGATCGGGCGCATCGGCGCGCGTGGCCCGTTCGCCAACGTGTTCGATGCCCCGTCGATCTCGGTCAAGCTGTCGGCCCTGCACCCGCGCTACGAATTCGCCAAACGCGACCGGGTGCTGGCCGAGTTGGTGCCCAAGGTGCGGGCACTGGCCGAGCAGGCCCGCACGCAGGGCATCGCGCTGACCGTGGACGCCGAAGAAGCCGACCGCCTGCAACTGTCGCTGGAGCTGTTCGAGAAAGTGCTGGCCGCGCCGACCCTGGCAGGTTGGGATGGCTTCGGTCTGGCCGTGCAGTCCTATCTGAAGCGCGCGCCGATGGTGATCGACTGGCTGGCCGAGACCGCGCGCCGACAGCAGCGCCGGATCTGCGTGCGCCTGGTCAAGGGCGCCTATTGGGACGCCGAAATCAAACGCGCCCAGGTCGATGGCCACTCGGGATTCCCGGTGTTCACCCGCAAGCCCAATACCGATGTCAGTTACCTGGGCTGCGCGCGGCAGATGTTCGACTACAGCGATTGCCTGTACCCGCAGTTCGCCAGCCATAACGCCCACACCATCGCCGCGGTGGCACAGATGGCGGACGGTCGGCCTTACGAGTTCCAGCGCTTGCACGGCATGGGCGCCGATCTGTACGCCGAGGTGATCGGGCCTGCCCATCTGAATGTGCCATGCCGGGTCTACGCCCCGGTAGGATCGCACGAGGACCTGCTGCCGTACCTGGTCCGGCGCCTGCTGGAGAACGGCGCCAATACCAGTTTCGTCAACCGCATCGTCGACGAATCCCAGGACATCGCCGAGATCGTGCGCGATCCGGCCGCCGTGGTCGCTGCTTTCGATGTCAAATCGCACCCGCGCATTGCGCTGCCGGTGCACTTGTTTGGACCCGAACGGATCAATTCCATGGGCATCAATCTCGCCAACGAAAATGAACTCAGTGCGTTAGCTGAACGGGTCAACGCCGCACTGCGGCCGTGGACCGCCGCGCCGCTGATTCCGGGTTACCAATCCGCTGCTGCGACGATCGCGGTGACCGATCCAAGCGACCGCCGCCGCAGGGTCGGCGAATGGACACCGACCGAACCGGCCGGCGTCGGCCAGGCGATCGACAACGCCGTTGCCGCGCACGCCGCCTGGGACGCCCGCCCGGTGGCGGCACGCGCCAGGCTGATCGAGGAAGTCGCCGACCGCATCGAAGCGGCGCTGCCCGAGTTTCTGGCGTTGTGCACGCGCGAAGCCGGCAAGACCATCAATGACGGCATCGCCGAGGTGCGCGAGGCGGTGGACTTCTGCCGTTACTACGCGGCCGAGGCGCGGCGCCTGATGGGCGCGGCGCAGCCATTGCCCGGTCCAACCGGTGAATCCAATTTGTTGTCCCTGCACGGCCGCGGGGTATTCGTCTGCATCAGCCCATGGAACTTCCCGCTGGCCATTTTCATCGGTCAGGTCAGTGCGGCCCTGGTTACCGGCAACTGTGTGATCGCCAAACCGGCAGAGCAGACCAATCTGATCGCCCACGCCGCGGTCAAGCTGATGCATGCCGCCGGTATTCCGGAAGCGGTACTGCAATTGCTGCCCGGAACCGGCGCCAGTGTCGGTGGCCTGTTGACCAGCGACCCGCGGGTGGCTGGCGTAGTCTTCACCGGCTCGACCGAAACCGCGCGCGCGATCAACCGTAGCCTGGCCGCGCGCGATGCCGCGTTGCCGGTGCTGATCGCCGAGACCGGCGGGCAGAATGCACTGATCGCGGATTCTTCGGCGCTGCCGGAGCAGGTGGTCAAGGATGCGGTCGCCTCGGCGTTCGGATCGGCTGGTCAGCGCTGCTCGGCGGCGCGGGTATTGTTCGTGCAACAGGACATCGCCGACAAGGTGATCGCCATGCTGGCTGGCGCGATGGATGAAATCGCGGTTGGCGACCCGGGGTTTCTGGCCACCGATGTCGGTCCGGTGATCGATGAACGCGCGCGCGGCCTGCTCGAACAGCACGCGGTGCGGATGAGCCGCGAGGCGCGGCTAATCAAGCAGGTCGCGCTCGACCCGGCACAGTGCGGCAACGGCACCTTCTTTGCGCCGCGCGCCTACGAAATCCCGTCGCTCGGCGTGCTCGGTCGCGAAGTGTTCGGGCCGGTGCTGCATGTGCTGCGCTTTGCCGCCCGTGATCTGGACGCGGTAATCGCCGCGATCAACGCCACCGGCTATGGCCTGACGCTCGGCATCCACAGCCGTATCGACGCCACCATCGAGCGGATCAGCCAGGGCGTGCACGCCGGTAATTGCTACGTCAATCGCAATATGATCGGGGCGGTGGTCGGCGTGCAGCCGTTCGGTGGCGAAGGACTGTCCGGCACCGGGCCCAAAGCCGGCGGGCCGCACTATCTGCTGCGTTTCGTCACCGAACGCACGTTGACCGTCAACACCACGGCGTCCGGCGGCAACGCCAGTCTGCTGACCCTGGCCGATTGAGCGCCAGCACAACCTATGCACGGGCCGATCGATCAACCGTTGCGCAGCCGCCGGGCGATCGCCGGTCTGGACAGAAAGGCAAAGGCAGCCCCGGACAAAAAGCCGACCACATGCACCGGCCAGGCCAGCGCACCACTGAGCGGGCCGACCACCACGAACAGCACCTGGATCAATATCCAGATGCCGATCAGGATGCTGGCCGGCATGCGCACAAACTCGACGAATACGCCGAGTGGGATGACGATCCCGAGCCGCGCGCGCGGAAACAGGGTGATGTAGGCGCCGACGATCGCCGAGACCGCGCCGCTGGAGCCGACGATCGGCACCGTCAGACTGGAATAGAAACCGGCACCGGCAAAATTGGCCAGGGCGCCGCACAGCAGAAACAACAACAGCAAGGGCAGCGAACCGAGCGCACGTTCGGCGGCGCTGCCGAAGATCAGCAGGAACACCATGTTGCCAAGCAGGTGCGGCCAGTCGGCGTGCAGAAACAGGGCGCTGAACAGGCAGGCGATCTGCTCGACGCCATGGATGCCCGGAACTCGCATGGCGGCGACCAGGCGGCTCGGCACGGTGCCAAAATGCTGGAGTGCCGCCGCTGCGCCGGCTGCATCCAATCGGTGCAGCAGGATGAACAGCAGAGCGCAGCCGCCGACCAGGGTGAAGGTGGCCAAGGGCCGGATCGGACGATGGCGGGTATCGACCCGGACAAACATCGTTCAGCCGCCCGGCCGCGGCAGCAGGAAGCGCAGATCCCGGTATTCGATGATCACGCCCTCGGGCACGATCTCGCGCGCCCACAGTAATTGTCCGATCGGATCGCCCTCGTTGAGGCGCCGACCGTCGATGATGGCAAAACGCCGGGCGACATCACGGTGATAGACGTGCATGCTCATTTTCAGTTCGGGCAGGCCCTGGCGTTGGCCCAGGGTGAGATCGTAGATGAGCGGGACACCACGCGTGGACGCTGAGGGCAGGCTGGCCGCCACTGCCGCAGTCGGCGATCCATCGACAGTGTCCGGCGCTGGCGAGGTCGCGCTCGGCACGATGGCTGGCGTTGCGCTGGCAGGCGGGGCCGGGGCCGCGGTCGCTGCTGGGCCGGGTGTCGGATTGGTAGCACTTTCGGACGGGTAGACCAACCGTCCGTCTTCGGTCTCCACCGCGGCCGGTGCTTCGATAGTGGGTGGCAGGGCGGCCTCGGCGGTAACGATCTGCGGGTCTCGGGTGGCACCGCGTTGGGCCAGTATCTGTGGATGCGGTACGACCAACGTGCCATTTTCGATTTGTTCGCGGTGCTGTGCCGAAACCCCGGCGAGCGGATCGTCATCGGCTGCCGGTGTCGGCAGCGATTGCGGTCGGGGCATCGGCAAAGAGGCGGTGTGGGTCGGGACCGATGAAGCTCGGCTGCCGGCCGGTGCTGTAGTTGCGGCCGGAGCGGGTCGATCTGAGTCGGCCTGCGCCGCGGCCTGAGGCTTGCCGTTCAACGCTTGTGCGTGATTCGTGCGGGTATCGGCGTCGGCCAGCGCATCGCTGGCCGGGTCGGCGCCGCCGAGCAGGGCACGGTTGTGCCAGAGCGCGGCCGTGCTCACCACGAGCAGCAGCAGAAACGACCACAGCAGCGGCCCGCGTTCGCGTCGCGGCGCTGGCGAAAAAGCCGAAGACAGACCCGGCGCCTGGCCCAGTCGGCGTTGGGCTTCGGATTTCTTGAGGGCGTCGAGTATCAGGGACATGATCGCATTATCACCAAAGCATGATGTGACCGGAACCAGGAACGGCCTAGACCGGAATAGTTCATGGCCAGAAGCCGCCGGCCACGCCGATCAAGGCAGCGAGAGACGCCATCAGCAACAACCACAAAGCGGCCCGCTGCCGGTGCCACCAGCGTGCATTGCCGTGAAGTACTTCGTTCGCCGCGCCGGCCAGCAGACGCCAGCCAACCTGCGGGTGTTCGCGGACGTAGCCCGCCATCAAGGCGCGATCGGCAATCACATTGACCAGCCTGGGCACACCGCCGGATCGCCAATGCAACCAGCACAGAGCAGGCGCGGTAAACAGCGGACGTTGCGCGCCGGCCACCGCCAGTCGATGGCGCACATAGGCCACGGTTTCGCTGCGTGCCAGCGGAGTCAGGTGGTAGCGCGCGGTCACCCGCTGGGCCAGCTGGCGCAATTGCGGCCGGGCCAGCAGTTCACGCAATTCGGGCTGCCCGAGCAGGATGATCTGCAACAACTTCTGGGTATCGGTCTCCAGGTTGGTGAGCAGACGGATCTGCTCCAGCGCGTCCACCGACAGGTTCTGCGCCTCGTCGATCATCAGCACCACGCGCAGACCCTGGGCGTAGGCGTCGAGCAGGTAGCGATGCAGGGCATCGACCAGCAGTTTGTTACTCAGTCGACGGCTTTTCAGTTCGATGTGCAGTTCTTCTGCAATCGTTTCCAGCAGCTGCAACGGGGACTGTTTGGGGTGCAGCACCATCGCTACCCGGGTGTTTTCCGGCACCTGCTCCAACAGTAGACGGCTGATCGTGGTCTTGCCGGTACCGACCTCGCCGGTGATCTGCACGAATCCGCCGCTTCCGCCTTGGCCGACCCCGTACAACAGGTGCGCCAAGGCATCGCGATGGCGCTCCGACAGGAACACAAAACGCGGGTTCGGGGTGAGCGAGAACGGGGCCTGGTTGAGCCCGTAGTAAGCGAGGTACATGGCTTCATTGTAGGGGAACGGGGAATGGGGAATGGGGAATGGGGAATG
>JBFXKH010000114.1:0-12416 GCA_050173995.1 Lysobacterales bacterium
GGGAATGGGGAGGCAGAAGACAGAAGCGCCGTCGCCCCGGCGAACGCCGGGGCCCAGCCTGGACCCTACCGGCCTCTCCCAGCACTGGGTCCCGGCATTCGCCGGGACGACGTCGCTCTTCCCCACTTCCCTGCTTCCCCGTTCCCCGCCAAATCAGACTGGCCCGACAATTTGCTACGCTTGCCATCTGCAACCAGCTGCCGGCCAGGCACACATGCGACTCTTGACCCGTGCCCATGACAGGGAAGACCTTGAGGATCTGCGGTCGCTGCTGGAGCGCAAGGGCATTCCGGTGCGCTTGGATGAAAGTGGTGTCGACGCTGATCGCATGGGTGCTGGCTCTGGATCGATGATGCTCGCAAGCAGTCGCTGATCCGTTTTCCCTTTCGATGCACCCTGAATCTTCGCGCAGCAGCAGCACGCCGTGGCCCAGTCCGGGCCTTATCGGTCTCTGCCGGCTCCGGGCCGCTTCTGTCGCCCAGACGACGCATTAGCCCGTCACTCTCCCTTTGGCCACCGACCGCAATCTCCTGACCTCGGTTTTCCATGCTGTGAAGGCGACCACCACCGTGCACGGCGTCATGTCGGTGCAATAATTCTGTCGTTTAATCAGGGCCACCCCGACGCGCAGAGCAAAGCATGCAAAAACGCATCCTGATTGTTGAAGACGAGAACGCAATTCGCGACATGATCGGCGTTGCCATCAACCGCGGCGGCATGCTCGCCGACTTCGCACCCGACGTGCGCAGCGCCTCCGAAGCGATCGCCAACCACGTCCCGGACCTGATCATCCTCGACTGGATGCTGCCCGGGATCAGCGGCATCGAATACGCCCGCCGCCTGCGTCGCGAGGAGCTCACCCGGGAGATCCCGATCATCATGCTGACCGCGCGCGGCGAAGAGGACGACCGCGTCAGTGGGCTCGACGCCGGTGTCGACGATTACGTGGTCAAGCCGTTTTCGGTGCGCGAACTGATGGCCAGGGTCAAGGCCGTGCTCAGGCGCAGCAGTGCCGACGCCGAAACCGGCAACGTCGAATTGGGCGGCCTGCGCATCGACGGTGCCGCGCATCGGGTGTTCGCCGACGGCCAAGCAGTCGCGGTCGGTCCGACCGAATATCGGCTGCTGCATTTCTTCATGACTCACCCGGACCGCGTCTATGCCCGCGATCAATTGCTGGACCATGTCTGGGGCGGCTCGGTGTACGTCGAGGAACGCACCGTGGATGTCCACATCCGCCGCCTGCGCAAAACCCTGGAGCCCTATGCCAAGGACAATCTGGTGCAGACCGTGCGCGGTTCCGGTTACCGGTTTTCAACCCTGGTCTGAGTGCCGGATCTGCCAGCCGGGTGCGCCGGACCTGTGGACCGCCGGTAGACTGGCGCGATGATGACGATCTCACCGCTACTGCGATCCCACGCTTGGCAGGTTTCCCTGGGGCGCTTGTTGCTGCTGCTGGTCGCTGCCCTGGCAACCGGCCTGGCCAGCGGACACCCAGCGCTCGCGGTGCTGATCGCCCTGTCCGCGCATACGCTCTGGTCGTTGCACAATTTACGTCGTCTGCAATGCTGGCTGCTCGACCGTGGCCGTGCTTCCCCACTCCCGGATTCTGGTGTGTTGAGCGAGATCGCCGGCTTCATGCAACAGCGCCACCAAACCGACCGCCAGCGCCAACGGCGGCTGGTGCAGCAATTGCAACGCTATCGCGAGGCCGCCGAATCCCTGCCCGACGGCGTGCTGGTGCTGAGCAATACCCGACAACTGATCTGGTCGAACCGGGCGGCGCGCCGGCTGCTCGGCATTCACCGCAGCCGCCATCGTGGCCAGCCGCTCGACCGCTTGCTGGAAGCACCAGCGATCGCCACCTGGCTGCACGGCGACCAAGTCGAGCAGCCCTTGCTGGACGTGCCCGCGCCGGGCTGCCCGGAGGTCCGACTGAGCCTGAAATTGATCCCGTATTCGCAGGAACAGTGGTTGCTGGTGGTGCGCGATATCAGCACCCTGCTGCGCCTGGAGCAGGTGCGCAAGGATTTTGTCGCCAACGTCTCGCACGAACTGCGCACGCCGTTGACGGTGATCCACGGCTACCTGGAAATGATCGAGACCGAACACGACCCGGAATTGGCACCGATGGTCGAAGAAATGCGCCGCCAATCGATGCGCATGACCCAGATTGTCGAGGATCTGCTCACCCTGTCCCGACTCGACGCCGACGGCGGCGTCAGCGAGCAACGGGTACCGATGCCGGCCATGCTCAAGCAGTTGCGCGCTGAGGCCGAGGGCGTGTCCAAGGGCCAGCATCGGATCGGCGTCGAGTGCCAGAACGAAGTCGACCTGCTTGGATCGAGCAAGGAACTGCACAGCGCGTTCTCCAACCTGGTCACCAACGCGGTGCGCTACACGCCGCCCGGCGGCGAAATCCGTATCGCCTGGCAGCAGCAGGACGGCGGCATGTGCTTTTGCGTGAGCGACACCGGCTACGGCATTCCGGCCGAGCACCTGCCGCGCATCACCGAACGCTTCTACCGGGTCTCGACCAGCCGCTCGCGCGACAAGGGCGGCACCGGCCTCGGCCTGTCGATCGTCAAACATGTGTTATTGCGCCACCAGGCGCAGTTGTCGATCGAAAGCGAGCCCGGTGTCGGCAGCCGATTTTGCGCCGTGTTTCCGCAGCAACGACTGCTCAAGCCGGGTGCGCTCGCGGATTCCGCACCCCAGTTCCCGCGCAACACCGACCAAGGAACCGGCGCATCATGAACAAGCACCGAAGCGGCCGCGACCTGCGCGATCCGACCCTGTACATCAACCGCGAGCTATCCCAACTCGAATTCAATGCTCGGGTGCTGGCGCAGGCTCAGGATGAGAGCGTGCCGCTGCTCGACCGGCTGCGCTTTCTGTGCATCTGCTCGACCAATATCGATGAATTTTTTGAGATCCGGGTGGCCGCGCTCAAGCAGCAGATCGCTTTCGGCGGCGGCATTCCGGCGCCGGATGGATTGAGTCCGCTGGAGGCCTTCAACCGCGTGCGCAGCCGCACCCTGGAACTGGTCGCCGCCCAGTACCAGTTATGGAATCGCAAGCTGCGGCCAGCGCTCCGGCGCCGGGGTATCCGGGTATTGATGCGCAACGAATTGAATGCCCGCCAGCGCAGTTGGCTGCAACGCTATTTTGAAGACGAGATTCAACCGGTTTTGTCGCCGCTCGGGCTCGATCCCGCACACCCATTCCCGCGCATTCTCAACAAGAGCCTGAACATCGTGGTTCTGCTCAAGGGCCGCGACGCTTTCGGCCGCGAGGGCCACATGGCAGTGGTGCGCGCACCACGTTCGCTGCCGCGGGTCATCCGCTTGCCCGGTGAACTCGGCGAGGGCGCGCAGGATTTCGTGCTGTTGTCGAGCGTGCTGCTGGAGTTCGTCGCCGACTTGTTCCCAGGCATGGAAGTGCGAGGCAGCTACCAGTTCCGGGTGACCCGCAACAGCGAACTGATCGTCGACGACGACGATGCCGAGGACCTGGCCGACGCGATCAAGGACGAACTGCGCGGTCGCGGTTATGCCCAGGCAGTGCGCCTGGAAGTGGCCGACAATTGCCCGAAGCCCACCCTCAAATTTCTGACCGCCAATTTCGAACTGCACGAAGACGACATCTACCTGTGCCACGGCCCAGTCAATCTGAGCCGGGTCGGCGCGATCTACGACATGATCGACCGCCCCGACTTGAAATACCCAGCATTCACGCCGCGCTTGCAGCCGCGCCTGGTCAACACCGCCAACCTGTTCGAGGCGATCAGCGAGGGCGACGTGCTGCTGCACCATCCCTACGATTCGTTCATGCCGGTGCTCGATCTGCTGCGCCAGGCCAGCGTCGATCCCGGGGTACTGGCGATCAAGCAGACCCTGTACCGCACCGGCAAGGATTCGCCGCTGATCGGCCACCTGATCGACGCCGCCCGCGCCGGCAAAGACGTGACCGTGGTGATCGAACTGCGCGCGCGCTTCGACGAGGAGGCCAACCTCGGCGTCGCCAACCGCCTGCAGGAAGCCGGCGTGCAAGTGGTGTACGGCGTGGTCGGCTACAAGACCCACGCCAAGATGCTGCTGATCGTGCGCCGTGAGCTGTCCGGGCTGCGCCGCTACGTGCACCTCGCCACCGGCAACTACCACGCCGGCACCGCGCGCAGCTACACCGACATCGGCCTGCTTACCTGCCATCCCGAAATCAGCGAGGATGTGCACAAGGTATTTCTTCAAATCGCCGGCTTGGGGCCGGTGCTGCGGCTGACCCGCTTGCTGCAATCGCCATTCACCCTGCACCAGCGGCTGCTGGGCATGATCCAGCGAGAAGCCGACCACGCCACGGCCGGCCGGCCGGCCGCGATCCGCGCCAAGATCAATCACTTGAACGAACCCCAGGTAATCGAAGCGCTGTATGGCGCATCGCAGGCCGGAGTGCGCATCGAACTGGTGGTGCGCGGCACCTGCTGCCTTCGCCCCGGCATTCGTGGCGTATCCGAACGGATCAGCGTGCGTTCGCTGGTCGGCCGTTTCCTGGAGCACAGCCGCGTGTACTGGTTTGAAAACGACGGCAACAGCGAGCTGTGGTGCTCCAGCGCCGATTGGCTGGACCGCAATCTGCTGCGCCGGATCGAGCTGTGCTTTCCGATCCTCGATGCGGACCTGGCCCGGCGCGTGCTCGATGAAACCATCGAAAGCTGCCTGGCCGACAACCAGCAAGCCTGGCAGTTGCACGCCGACGGCCATTATTCGCGGATCGACGCCGGTGACGCCCCGGCCCACGCCGCCCAGCAATCGCTGCTCGCCCGCCTCTGCTAGTGAGAACCGCTCATGCCGCTTGCCATCCGTGAAGGCGATGAACTTGCCGCCGTCGATCTGGGCTCGAACAGTTTTCATCTGGTGGTGGCGCGCTACGAACACGGCCAGCCGCGGGTGATCGACCGGCTACGGGTGGCGGTGCGGCTGGCCGCCGGGGTCGATGAACACGGCCTGCTCGCCGCCGACAAGCGCCGCGAGGCGCTAACCTGTCTGTCCCAATTCGGCCAGCGACTGCGCGACTTTCCACACGAACGGGTGTGGGTGGTCTGCACCCAGGCAATTCGCAAATTGAAGTCGCCGCGTGCCTTCCTGGTCGCGGCCGAGACCGCGCTCGGCCATCCGGTCGAAGTGGTCTCCGGGCGCGAGGAAGCCCGCCTGATTTACCTGGGCGTCGCGCACGGCATCAAAGACGATGGCAAGCGTCGGCTGGTGCTAGACATCGGCGGCGCCAGCACCGAATTGATTATCGGCGAGGGCTTCGAATCGATCGATCGCGAAAGCGTGCAGATGGGCTGCGTCGCCACCACCCAGCATTGGTTTGCCGACGGCACTTTTAGCCGCAAGCGCTATGAGTCGGCGCGTTTGGCCTTGGCCCTGGAATTGCAGCAATTCGCCGCCGAATTTCGTGCCCGCGGCTGGCTGCGGGCTTATGGTTCGTCCGGCACGATTCGCGCCACTGGGTCGATTGCGCGTGCGCACGGCCACCGGGAGGGCAGCATCACCCCGGAGCTGATCGAAGATATCCGTGCACGCATCCTTAAGGCCGGCAACAACCAGCGCCTGGACATTCCCGGGCTACCCGAGGACCGTCGCAGCATCTTCGTCGGTGGTTTCGCGGTGCTGGATGCGGTGGTCGACACACTCGGCATCGAGCACCTGCTGGTGGCCGAAACCGCCATGCGCGAGGGCCTGCTTTACGACATGCTCGGCCGCGCCGCCGCCACCGACCCGCGCGCCGCCAGCATCGCTGCCCTGGGCCAGCGCTACGGGGTCGATCCCGAGCAGGCCGAGCGCGTCGAGCAGACCGCGCTGGCGCTGTTCGATCAGGTCGCCACGGCGTGGAAACTCGACGACGAACACCGCATCTGGCTGCAATTCGCCGCCCGCGTGCATGAAATCGGCCTGGCCATCGCGCACAGCCAACACCACCACCACGCCGAGTACCTGTTGCAGAACTCCGACCTGGCCGGCTTCACTCGCATGGACCAGGAAGCGCTGGCGGTGATCGTGCGCGGCCACCGCCGCCATCTGCCGGTCAAGTCATTGCGCGCCCTGCCGCCACGGTTGTCGGCGCCGGCCACGCGCGTCACCCTGTTGCTGCGACTGGCCGCCCTGCTGCACCGCTCACGGATTGCCAGCGCGCCTCCGGCTGTGGCGCTGAGCGCCCACGAATACAACCTCGACTTGGCCCTGCCCCGGCACTGGCTGGAAGCCCACCCGCTGACCGGCACCGACCTGCAGCAGGAACGCGAGATGCTGGCCGCGTTCGGCATCACGCTGACCGTCAGCAGCCTGCCGGCCTGAGCTTTGGCGTGCGGCGCTCCGCGCCGCTTTGGATGCCCTGGCTGGCGACCAGCGCCGAAGACCCGTAGGTCGGGTGACTTGAGACTGCCCCGCGCCCGCCACATCAGTGCAAGAGGTCGGCGCTAGGTTGTTGATCCCGGGAACCAGCACCGGGAGATCGCAGCATGGGCAACTTGACGCAGGCTCTGGAACAGCGCTTCGCCACCCTGTTCAGCGGTCGCAGGCGCGGGCTGGCACGACCGCTGTGGCGACGGCTGGCACGACTCAATCGGCTCGATGCGATCGAACAGCTGTGGCAAGGCTGCCGTCATCTGACCGGACTCGCCTTTGTCGATGCGCTGTTGCGTGCGCTCGATTGTCGATATCTGATCGACCAGATCGAGCGCGAGCGCATACCCGAGCAGGGACGCTGCCTGATCGTCGCCAACCATCCGCTCGGCCTGCTCGATGCGCTGGTGCTGCTGCACGCGGTCGGCGGCGTCCGTCGCGACCTCGTCATCGTCGCCAACCAGGCGCTGCAGATGATCGACAACCTCGATTCGCTGTTGCTGCCGGTACGGGTGTTCGAGGGCGACGCCACAGCCGCCAGTGGCCTGGCCGGCATGGCCGCGATCGAACGCGCACTGGCCGCGGAGCAGGCGGTGATCGTGCTGCCAGCCGGGGAAATATCCCGGCTCGGCTGGGCCGGCATCCGCGACCGCGGCTGGCAGCGCGGTTTCGTGCGACTGGCCGAACGCAGTACCGCGCCACTGCTGCCGATGCATGTCTCCGGGCGCAATTCGTCTGCGTTCTATGCGCTGTCGCTGCTCGCCAAACCGCTCGGCCTGGCGCTGCTCGGGCGCGAGCTGATGGCGCCCGGTCGGCGCCTGCAGTTGCGCGTCGGCGATCCGATCATGGCCAGTGCGCTGCGCAAGCCCGGCCGATCGGCCGCCGCCGCCGCACAATGCATGCATAGCGCCGTGTACGCGCTGGCCGCCGGCCGCGACCAGCTGCCGGGGCGCTTGCCGGCGATCCGGCATGCGCCAGCGCTGCGGCCGATGCTGGCCGAGGTGCAGCAGTTGCGCCTGCTCGGCAATACCCCGGACGGCAAACAGATCCGCTGTGGTCGCCTGAACGGTGACAGCCTGCTGCTGCAGGAAATCGCCCGACTGCGCGAGTTCACCTTTCGCGCGGTCGGCGAAGGCAGCGGCCGCGCCGCCGATCTGGATCGCTTCGATCGGCACTATCAGCAATTGCTGCTGTGGGACCCGGAGCTGCTGGAAGTGGTCGGCGCCTACCGCATCGCCGACTGCCGCGCGGTGCTCGCCGAGCACGGGCCGTCCGGTCTGTACACGCTCGGCCTGTTCGATCTGGGCGCCGCGGAACGCGCCCATCTGGATACGGCGATGGAGCTCGGCCGCAGCTTCGTGCAGCCCAAGTACTGGGGATCGCGCAGTCTCGACTACCTGTGGATCGGCATCGGCGCGTGGTTGCGCGCACATCCGCATGTCCGCCATCTGTTCGGTGCGGTCTCGATCAGCGCGGCGCTGCCGCTGCCGGCGCGCGAGTGGCTGGTCGCCTACTACGCCCGCTATTACGGCTCTGGGCCGGGCACCAGCGCGCGTCGACCTTTTAGCTTCAGCGCGGCACCGCCGGCCTTCGACGATCTCGATCCGGACGCCGGCATGCGCCTGCTCAAGGACAATCTGGCCGCCTTCGGTGCGCGCGTGCCGACCCTGTACAAGCAATACACCGAATTGTGCGAGCCGGGCGGCGCGCGCTTCCTGGCGTTCGGCGTGGACCCAGATTTTGCCGATTCGCTGGACGGTTTGATCTGGGTCGATCTGGATCGGGTCAGCCCGAAGAAACGGCAACGCTACCTGAGCGCGGGCGCCGGGTCGAATGCGGCATCGCGGGCGGTGGCGGCATGAACGGCGGCCTTGGTCACGGCGAATCGATCAGCTTTCGCACGGTGTTTCTATCCGACCTGCACCTCGGCTCGCCGAATTGCCAGGCGGCGCCATTGGCCGCCTATCTGAACCGCCTGCGTTGCGCCGAGTTGTATCTGATCGGCGACGTGTTCGATCCGTGATCGACGGCATCCTGTACGGCAACGATGGCGACTGGGTCGAGAACCGCTCGGCGCTCACCGAATCCTTCGATGGCGAGCTGCGGCTGTGGTTCCTGCACGATGGCGAGGCCAGCGCGGCCGCCTCGCTCGATCGCCGGAAGCTGTCGCCCACCGCGGCGCAGGCCGCAGTCGCGCCACGGTAATGCGCGCCGGCTAGCCTGTGCTTGCGCAAGCACCGACCTCCAAATCACGCAAGGAACCAGACCATGCCCTGCCCTGGAAACGTCCCAAGCAAAATGATCGCAGCGATGCCAGCGGTGCTGCTGCTCCTGCTGCTCGCCCTCGCCGGCTGCGGCCACCAGGCGCCGCCAGCCGCGGTCGCCGACCGGGCGCGCGAGAACCCGGCAGCCGCCCGCACCGACAACACGGCCGGCAGCGAAGCGCTGCGGACTCGTCAGTGGCTGGACGCCGCCAATACCGCGTTCAAGGCCGGGCGCCTCACCGCGCCCGCGGACGACAACGCGCTTGCCTACCTGCTCGCGGTGATCGAACGCGATCCCGACAATCGCGGCGCCTTCGAGTTGCTGGTCGATTTGACCCCGATCGTCGCGGCGGCGATCGAGGCCCAGATCGCCGTCGGCGATCTTGAGCAGGCGCAGCCTTCGCTGGCGCTGCTGGCCCGCGCCAGCCCGGATTCGCTGATCGTACAGTCGCTGCAGCAGAAGCTGGCCAGCGCCGTGCAGCGCGGCACAGCCCGCCTGACCGCGAACAATGCCGCGCAGCCCGCGGCCGACCCGCTGCCCGACTTGCCGACACCCAGGCCGCCGCCGGCATCGTCCGATGTCCAAACCACCCCCGCGGTAGAGCCGACGCAAACCAGCGCCGCCGAACCAGAGACCGCCGTAGCCGGCGTCGCGGCGACGCCCCGACCGGCCCAGCCCAGCGCAGCCACCGCCATGGTCCCGGCCGCAGTCCGCGATTCGCTGCCGCCGGCCGCAGCGGCGACCGCCGTAACCCAGGAACCGGTGGCGATCAGCAAGGCCGCGCCGCAGTATCCGGACGCCGCCCGCAAGCGTCGCACCGAGGGCTGGGTGGACCTGCAGTTCGTGGTCAACGCCGACGGCGCGGTCGAGACGATCGAAGTGATCGACGCCGAACCCAGCGGCGTGTTCGAGCGCTCGGCCGAACGCGCCGTGCAACGCTGGAAGTTCAAGCCGGCCGAACGCGATGGCAAGCCGGTTCCGGCCCGGGTGCGTACCCGGGTGGGTTTCCGGCTCGGTTGACCGGCGCCGCGACGCTCGCCGATCCGGGCCGAGCGCAGCGCCGTTGCTGGCCGCCGATCGGCTGACGCAGCGGGCCTCCGGCCAGCGCCAACCCAGCCCGGCGGCGTGTCATCCAGCGCTCACCCGTTTGTCATACCGCTGCCGCTCCGCGCCGCCAACATGACGCCAGACCAGCGGAGCCCGACATGCGCATTGCCATCGTCAGCGAGACCTGGGCGCCCGAGATCAACGGCGTCGCGCTGACCGTGCAGCGCTACGTCGAACAACTGCTGGCGCTCGGCCACCAGGTCGAATTGACCTGCCCGCGCCGCGGCGACGGCCACGGCGTAACCGTGCCCGGCCTGGAGGAATACCGGGTGGCGGGCGCGCCGATTCCACGCTATCCCGCGCTGCGCTTCGGCCTGCCGAGCGCGGCTCGCCTGCGCCGCCGCTGGCAGCGGCTGCGGCCGGATGCGGTCTATGTGGCGACCGAAGGCCCGCTCGGTTGGTCGGCGGTCGGTATCGCGCGCAGCCTCGGCATCCGCGTCGCCACCGGCTTTCATACCCGCTTCGACGATTTCGTCGCACACTACGGCGCGGGCTTTCTCACCCCGTTGGTATTCGCCTGGCTGCGGCGCTTCCACAACCGCGCCGACGCCACCCTGGTGCCGACCAAGGCCCTGGCCGAACAACTTGCGCTGCGCGGCTTCCGGCAACCGCTCGCGCTGGGACGCAGCGTCGATTGCCAGCGCTTCGATCCGCGCCACCGTGATCCGGCGCTGCGCGCGCAGTGGGGCGCTGACGACAACACCCCGGTGCTGATCCAGGTCGGCCGGATCGCGGCGGAAAAGAATCTGACGCTGGCGGTGGCCGCCTTTGCCGAAGTGCGCCGCGCCAACCCGGCGGCACGCATGGTCTGGGTCGGCGACGGCCCGGCCCTGGCCGGGCTGCTTGCCAGCCACCCGGACCACCATTTCGCCGGCATGCGCCTCGGCACCGACCTGGCCCGGCACTACGCCAGCGCCGACCTGTTTCTGTTCCCGAGTCTGACCGATACCTTCGGCAATGTGACCCTGGAAGCCATGGCCAGCGGACTGCCGGTGGTGGCGTTCGACTACGCCGCGGCCGGTGCGCACGTCGAAGACGGCGGCAATGGCCGCGCCGTGGCCTTCGGCGATGCCGATGCCTTTATCGCGGCGACCCAGGAACTGGCCGCCGATGCGGCGCTCCGTCGCCGCCTGGGCGCCCGCGCCCGAGCGGATATAGAACACAGCGCCGGGCACGACGAGGGCCGGCAACTGCTGCACATCCTTTGTCCAGACGCACAACGGGAGGTCGCATGAATTTTACCCAGGATTGGTTTCAGCACTGGATTGCCGGGCCAGAGTTACGGGTTTGCCAGCGACTCAATGCCTGCTGCCAGTACCGCGGTGTGCGCAGCCTGTTTCGTCTGGTCAGCAAGGTTGGCGACGGCTATGTCTGGTATGCCTTGATGCTGGCGCTGCTGCTGTTCGGCGGCGAGCGCGGATTGCAGACCACCCTGCGCATGGCCCTGGTCGGACTGGTTTCGGTCCTGTTGTACCGCACGCTCAAGCGCCTCACCCGACGGCCGCGCCCCTATGCCCGGCACCAGGGCATCGCCGCGCACATCGCCGCCATGGACGAGTTCAGCTTCCCGTCCGGCCATACCCTGCACGCTGTCAGTTTCAGCCTGGTGGCGATCAGTTGGTTCCCGGGACTGTCCGTGGTGTTGCTGCCTTTCACGCTGCTGGTCGCGGCCTCGCGGGTAATCCTGGGTGTGCATTACCCGAGCGACGTGTTGGCCGCCACGGTGCTGGGCGTGCTGCTCGCCCTGCCCGCGCTCGCGCCGGTCTGAAGCCAGCGGCTGGCTTGAGCCGAGGGGGTCGGCACGGGGTGGTGCGTTGGCCGGCGTTTGGGGGTGAGGGTTGGGCGGTTTGGCGAAATTCGATGGGTTGACCGGCTCCGCCGTTAAATGCCGCCGCGCTCTACCCATCCTACGCTCTACCCATCCTACGCCCTACGCGCGCCTGGTTGCGGGCGGCGGGCGAACGCCTGCATACTGCGCCGACACGGAAGGGGCTGGCCTTGAACTATCGACATGCTTACCACGCGGGAAATTTTGCCGATGTGCTCAAACATGTGGTGCTGGTCGCCAGCATCGAGGCACTGAAAGCCAAACAGACGCCGTTTGCCTATATCGAATCGCATGCCGGCGCCGGTCGCTACGACCTCAATGCCAGTGAAGCACAGAAGACCGGCGAGTTCCGCGACGGCGTCGAGCGCCTGTTCGACGCTGAGCGCCTGCCGGCCCAGGACCACACTTACCTGAAACTGGTCCGCACGCAATAGCATCCCGGCCACGGCGGCGGCGGCCACAATCCGGGCTCTCCGGCGATCGCTGCCGCGCTGATGCGCGACCAGGATCGCCTGCAACTGTGCGAATTGCAGGACCAAGAGGTCGCCGAGCTGCGCTCGTTGTTTCGTGCCGACCCACGCGCCGCCGTACACCAGCGCGACGGCTACCAGGCACTGAACGCGTTGCTGCCGCCGCGCGAGAAGCGCGGCCTGGTGCTGATCGACCCACCGTTCGAAGCGCAGGACGCCGAGTTCCGGCTGATCGAATCCGCGCTCAAGGCAAGCACCAGCAAGTGGCCGAACGGGGTGTTCGCGATCTGGTACCCGATCAAGCTGCGCCAGCACATCCTGCCGTTCCATCGCTGGCTGAAG
>JBFXKH010000115.1:0-12363 GCA_050173995.1 Lysobacterales bacterium
CCTTCTGTTCCAGCCAGGAGCTGTAGTTGCCTTTCCAGGGGATGCCGCGACCGCGGTCGAGTTCGAGAATCCACTCGGCGGCGTTGTCCAGAAAATAGCGGTCGTGGGTGACCGCGACCACGGTGCCGGTGAAACGTGCCAGGAACTGTTCCAGCCAGGCCACCGATTCGGCGTCGAGGTGGTTGGTCGGTTCGTCGAGCAGCAGCATGTCGGGCTTGGACAACAGCAGTTTGCACAGCGCCACCCGGCGCCGTTCACCACCGGACAGGGTGGCGATTTTGGCGTCCCAGGGCGGCAGCCGCAGCGCATCGGCGGCGATTTCGAAGGTGTGGTCGGTATTGTGCGCGTCGGCGGCGGCGACGATCGCTTCCAGCCGCGCCTGCTCGGCGGCCAGCGCGTCGAAGTCGGCGTCGGGTTCGGCGTAGGCGGCATAGACCGCATCCAGCGCGGTCTTGGCGTCCAGTACTTCGGACATGCCGAGCTCCACTTCCTGGCGCACGGTGTTTTCCGGGTGCAACTGCGGTTCCTGTTCCAGATAACCGATCTTGATGCCGGGCTCGGCGCGGGCCTCGCCTTGATAGTCGTGGTCGATCCCGGCCATGATGCGCAATACCGTGGACTTGCCCGAGCCATTGACGCCGAGCAGGCCGATCTTGGCGCCAGGAAAGAACGACAGCGAAATGTCCTTGATGATCTGGCGCTTGGGCGGGACGATCTTGCTCACCCCGATCATGGTGTAGATGTACTGCATGGTGTGGCTACTCGCTCTTGGCTTAGCCGGCCATTGTCGCGGCTCGGCGTGGACAAGTCCAACGGCCCCGCTGTTCTGCCTTTCCGCCCCTGCAAACAACGCCCCCCGCATTGACCAGCGCCGCTGTTGAGAGCCGCTGCGCTGCATGCGGGTTACTTGCGTGGGCGACCCGGCGGGTCGCCCCTACAACCATGGCATGCGGGAGACGAGGTGGACGTGGCGGGCGATATCGTCTTGACCGGGGGGGCATCATCGCATCATGATGCAAGGATGCGAACGACGATTGACCTCCCCGAACCCCTGCACCGCCTAGCCCAGTCCCTGGCGCGTCACAGTGGCCGCAGTCTGAGCGCGGTCATCAGCGAGTTGGCGCAGCGTGGGCTGCGAGCCGGGGCGGCAGAGCCGGTCGCCGAATATCGGCTGCACCCGGGCACCGGTCTGCCGGTGGTGCGCTCGAATCGGCCGATCAGCGCCGACGATGTTGCGGCAGCCGACGAACCATGAGTTCCGCCACCTTGCTCGATGGCAATGTGCTGGTGGCATTGACCGATCAGGCCCACGTCCACCATGTCCAGGCCAGCGCCTGGTTCGCCGCGCACGAACTTGCCTTCGCTACCTGTCCGATTACCCAGGGCACCCTGCTGCGCATGCTGCTCCGGCATCAGGCGGTGGCTTCGGCACCGGCCGCGCTGGCGGTGTTAAACGGCCTGATGGCGCATGCCCGGCATCGCTTCTGGCCCGACGACCTGGGTTATGCCGAGGTGTCCTGGCACGGCGTGCTGGGCCATCGTCAGGTGACCGATGCCTACTTGGCGGCATTGGCGCGGCACCATCATGGGCGGCTGGCCACTCTCGACCGCGGTCTGGCCGCGCTGCACGCCGATGTTGCCGAGTGGATTCCGGTTTGAGTGGGTACGGGGTGGATCGACGCGGCGGCTTCGTTCCCCGCATTGACCGGCTGCGCCGTTGGGAGCCGCTACGCTTCATGCGGGCTACTTACGGTTTCGTTCCCCGCAATCCGCTGCGCTTCATGCGGGCTACTTTACGGTTTCGTTCCCCGCATTCCGCTGCGCTTCATGCGGGCTACTTACGGCTTCGTTCCTCGCATTGACCAGCTCCGCTGTTGAGAGCCGCTGCGCTGCGTGCGGGTTACTTGCTTGGGCGACCCGGCGGGTCGTCCCTACAACCAGGACAGTCGCCCCTACCACCATGGCATGCGGGCTATTTGCGGCTAGCGTTGTAGGCGTTCGCTGACCAGTTGCTGGACCACGCCGGGGTCGGCCAGGGTCGAGGTGTCGCCGAGCTGGTCCGGAGCGTTTTCGGCGATCTTGCGCAGGATCCGGCGCATGATCTTGCCGGAGCGGGTTTTCGGCAGGCTGGGCGCCCATTGCAGGAAATCCGGCGAGGCGATCGGGCCGATTTCGCGGCGCACCCAGGCGACCAGTTCCAGGCGCAGTTCCTCGCTCGGCTGCTGGTCGGCGTTCAGGGTGACATAGGCGTAGATGCCCTGGCCCTTGATGTCGTGCGGGCAGCCGACCACGGCCGCCTCGGCCACCTTGCTGTGCGCGACCAGGGCGCTCTCGACCTCGGCGGTGCCGATGCGGTGGCCGGAGACGTTGATCACATCATCGACCCGCCCGGTGATCCAGTAATAGCCGTCCTGGTCGCGGCGACAACCGTCGCCGGTGAAATACCTGCCCGGGTAGGCGCTGAAATAGGTATCGAAGAATCGCTGCGGATCGCCGTAGACGCCGCGCATCTGGCCGGGCCAGGAATCGAGCAGGACCAGATTGCCCTCACAGGCGCCTTCGAGCAGAGCGCCATGGGTATCGACCACCGCTGGGCGCACGCCGAAGAAGGGCAGGGTGGCCGAGCCCGGCTTTTGCGGAATCGCCGCCGGCAGCGGAGCGATCAGGATGCCGCCGGTTTCGGTCTGCCACCAGGTATCGACGATCGGGCAGCGCGAATCGCCGACCACCTCGTGGTACCAGCGCCAGGCTTCCGGGTTGATCGGTTCGCCGACCGTGCCGAGCAGGCGCAGCGAGCGGCGCGAAGTGGCCTTGACCGGGGCGTCGCCCTCGCGCATCAGCGCGCGGATCGCGGTCGGCGCGGTGTAGAAGATGCTGACCTGGTGCTGGTCGATGACCTGCCAGAAACGCGAAAAATCCGGGTAATTGGGCACGCCCTCGAACATCAGCGAGGTCGCGCCATTGCATAGCGGGCCATAGACGATATAGCTGTGCCCGGTCACCCAGCCGACGTCGGCGGTACACCAGTAGACATCGTCTTCCTTGAGATCGAACACGCATTCGTGGCTGTAGCTCGCGTGCAGCAGGTAGCCGCCGGTGGTGTGCAGCACGCCCTTGGGCTGGCCGGTCGAACCCGAGGTGTACAGGATGAACAAGGGGTCCTCGGCGTTCATGCGCTCCGGCGCCGCGTCCGGCGACTGGCCTTCCAACAGCGCCTCGTACCAGCGGTCGCGCGGGCACTGCATGTCGATCGGGAAGCCGGTATTTCGCACCACCAGGACGGTTTCGACGCAGGATGTGCCGGGCTTGCTCAGGGCTTCATCGACCTGAGTCTTGAGCGGCACGGTCTTGCCGCCACGGCGGCCGCCGTCGGCGGTGATCACCAGTTTGCTCTGGCAGTCGGCGATGCGCCCGGCCAGCGCTTCCGGAGAAAATCCGCCGAATACCACGCTGTGGATCGCGCCAATGCGGGCACAGGCCAACATCGCCACCGCCGCCTGCGGAATCATCGGCAGGTACAGGGTGACCCGGTCGCCCTTGGCCACGCCGAGATTGCGCAGGGCATTGGCCAGCTTGCCGACTTCGGCGTGCAGTTCGCGGTAGCTGATGCGGCGCGAGCTGGCGGGATCGTCGCCCTGCCAGATCAGCGCGGTCTTGTCGCCGCGGGTGGTCAGGTGCCGGTCCAGGCAATTGACCGCCACGTTGAGCTCGCCATCCTCGAACCAGCGGATATGGAAATCGTCGTGCTTGAACGAGACATTGCGAATCCGCGTCGGTGGCTTCATCCACTCCAGGCGCTTGGCCACCTGTCCCCAGAAGGCATCCGGGTCGGCGATCGATTCGGCGTACAGGCGCTGGTAGTCCTCGGCCTTGATCGCGGCTTGGACGACGAAGCCGGGCGCGGCGGGATAGACGGCATCGGTCATGGTCGGGTTCTCGGGTAGCCTCGAAAGGACTATTAGAGCACGGCCCAAAACCGCAACGAAACTCTCCGCGGTGGCCGCTGGCCGCGCTGCCGCGGCCAACGCCCGCTACCATGCCGGCTTCAGCCACGATCGGGAAGCCAAGCCATGTTCAAGTCATTCAGTCCGCTCAGGGAATTCGACCCCGAACTCGCCGCCGCGATCGACGCTGAGGCGCAACGGCAAGAGGACCACGTCGAACTGATCGCCTCGGAAAACTACGTCAGCCCGCGGGTGCTGGAAGCGCAGGGTTCGGTGCTGACCAACAAGTACGCCGAGGGCTACGCCGGCAAACGCTATTACGGCGGCTGCGAATTCGTCGATATCGCCGAGCGTCTGGCGATCGAGCGGGTCAAGCAACTGTTCGGCGCCGACTATGCCAACGTCCAGCCGCATTCCGGATCGCAGGCCAATGCCGCGGTCTACCTGGCCCTGCTCAACCCGGGCGACACCATCCTCGGCATGAGCCTCGCCCACGGCGGCCACCTTACCCACGGCGCCAAGGTCAATTTCTCGGGAAAGGTTTTCCACGCCGTGCAATACGGCATCGACCCGAACAGCGGTCTGATCGACTACGACGAGGTCGAACGCCTGGCCGTGGAAAATCGCCCGAAGATGGTCGTGGCCGGGTTCTCGGCCTATTCGCAGGTGATCGACTGGGCGCGCTTCGCCGCCATCGCCAAGCAGGTCGGCGCGTATCTGTTCGTGGATATGGCGCACGTCGCCGGGCTGGTCGCGACCGGGGAATACCCCAGCCCACTGCCGCACGCCGACGTGGTGACCTCGACCACCCACAAGACCCTGCGCGGGCCGCGCGGCGGGCTGATCCTGGCACGGGCCAACGCCGAGATCGAAAAGAAACTGCAATCGATGGTCTTTCCCGGCACCCAGGGCGGCCCCTTGATGCACGTGATTGCGGCCAAGGCGGTGGCGTTTCTCGAAGCCCTGCAGCCGGACTTCAAGGCCTACCAGCATCAGGTCGTGTTGAATGCGCAGGCGATGGCCGGTGCGCTCGCCGCGCGCGGCTACCGGATCGTTTCCGGCGGCACCAAAAACCATCTGTTCCTGGTCGATCTGATCGGCCGCGATGTCACCGGCAAGGACGCCGAGGCGGCGCTCGGACTGGCGCATATCACCGTCAACAAGAACGCGGTACCGAACGATCCGCGCTCGCCGTTCATTACCTCCGGCCTGCGTCTCGGCACCCCGGCGGTCACCACCCGCGGTTATCGTGAATCCGACTGCGTGGCCCTGGCCGAGTGGATCGCCGATGTGCTTGATGCGCCCGGCGACCAGGCGCTGATCGCCGGCGTGCGCGGCAAGGTCGAACAGCTGTGCCGGCGGTTTCCGGTTTATGTT
This sequence comes from Lysobacterales bacterium, assembly GCA_050173995.1. Lineage (GTDB taxonomy): Bacteria > Pseudomonadota > Gammaproteobacteria > Xanthomonadales > Ahniellaceae > 0-14-3-00-62-12. The sequence goes on from JBFXKH010000115.1 coordinate 5,322, forward strand.
TGAGTGGAGCCATTATATTACCTTGTGCTGATTGCAGCGAAGCGCCACTAGGGCAGGGACTAGGGGCTAGAGACTAGGGGCTAAAGGCGGCACTTCCCAGCCTCCAGCCTCCAGCCTCCAGCCTCCAGCCTCCAGCCTCCAGCCCCTAGCCCCTAGCCCCTAGCCCCTGACCCCCTAGCCATGCACTGCCCGTTCTGCCACCACCCCGACACCCGCGTGGTCGATTCGCGTCTGACTGAGGACGGCGCGCAGGTGCGTCGTCGTCGCGCCTGCGAGCAGTGCGAGGAGCGTTTCACCACGTTTGAAACGGTCGAGTTCAAGTTGCCGGCGATCGTCAAGCGCGATGGCCGGCGCGAGCCGTTTGAAGAACACAAGTTGCGCGCCAGTCTGGAACTCGCCCTGCACAAGCGCGCCGCCGGTGCCGATCGGATCGACGCGGCGATCGACGCGATCAAGCGGCGCTTGCGCGGCTCGGGCGAACGCGAAGTGGTGTCGCGCAAGCTCGGCGACTGGGTGATGGCCGAGTTGCGCCGGATCGACCAGGTCGGCTATGTGCGTTTCGCCTCGGTCTACCGCCGCTTCGAGGACGTACAGGCGTTTCGCGAGGAAGTCGAACAACTGGAACGCGACCTGCCGGCGCTGGAAGGCAAGCAACTGCCACTGCTGGTCGATCCGGTGCCCACCCCGACCGGGAAGAAGTGATTGGGCCGCATCCGTGCGTCGGAGTGGCGATGTCAGGATCCGCATCGATGGTCTTTGCCTATCTATCCGACTATCCGCAACTGGCGCCGCAACTGGCCGCCCTGCACCACGCCGAGTGGGGCGAACTGATGCCGGGATGGAGTGCGGCGCAGGCGCTCTCGGAACTGCAATCGCATCGGCAGCGTTCGGCGATTCCGACCACCTTGCTGGCGCTGGATAAAGCCGCTGGCGCGGACCCGGTCGGCTCGGTCAGTCTGCTAGCCGAGGATGATCCGCGCCTGCCTGGGTATTCGCCGTGGCTGGCCAGCCTGTATGTGCTGCCGGCCTGGCGGGGCCGCGGTTATGGCGCGGCCCTGGTGCAGCGCGCGGTGCAGGAGGCAGCGCGGATTGGCGTGCCGAGGCTGTATCTGTTCACCGCTGGGCAGCAGAACTTTTATGCGCGGCTCGGCTGGCGCCTGATCGAGACCGTCGCATTGGCCAAGGCTACCGCCCATATCATGGCCATCGAGAGCGAGGGTGGTGGGGCGCATGCACGAGTTTTCTGATCTGGATCGCCGCCAGATGGCGCGGGCGCTGGCCCTGGCGGCGCAGGGCTTGTACACCAGCCAGCCCAATCCTCGCGTCGGTTGCGTGATCGCCGATGGCGGGCGGGTGCTGGGCGAAGGCTTCCATGCCCGCGCCGGTCAGGCCCACGCCGAGGTTCACGCACTGGCCGCAGCCGGGGCGGCGGCGCATGGCGCGACCGTTTACGTGACGCTGGAGCCCTGCGCGCATTTCGGGCGCACGCCGCCCTGCGCCGATGCGCTGATCCGGGCCGGCGTCGCCCGGGTGGTGGTGGCGGTGGGTGATCCGTTCGCGCAGGTCGGCGGGCGCGGGCTGGCACGGCTGCGCGCGGCCGGTATCCGGGTCGACGTCGGTCTGCTTGCCGAGGCGGCGCGCGAACTCAACTGCGGTTTCTTCAGCCGTATCGAACGTGGCCGGCCGTTCGTGCGATTGAAGATGGCGGCCAGCCTGGATGGCAGGAGTGCGCTCGCCGACGGCCGCTCGCAATGGATCACCGGGCCGGCGGCGCGCGCCGATGGCCAGCACTATCGCGCCCGCGCTGGCGCGATGCTGACCGGCATCGGCACGGTGCTGGCCGATGATCCGCGCCTGACCGTGCGCATCGAAGCGGAGCATGTCGCGCCGCGTCGAGTGCTGCTCGATCGGCAATTGCGACTGCCGCTGACGGCAAAGTTATTGCAGGCGGGTGAGCCGCCGCTGGTCTACGCCGGGCGCGAGGCCGATGGCGAACGCCGGGCGGCATTGCTCGCGGCCGGGGTCGAGGTGGTCGGCCTGGCGGAGATCCTGCCCGCGGATAGCGATGCCGCGGCCACGCCGGTCGGCCACGACCAGGCGGAACTGGCCGCCGTGCTCGCCGATCTGGCCCGGCGCGAAGTGAACGAGCTGCATGTCGAGGCCGGGGCGCGGCTCAGCGGCGCCCTGCTTGGCGCCGGACTGGTTGATGAACTGCTGATCTACCAAAGCGGCCGCTTGCTCGGCGAAGCGGCGCGGCCACTGTTTGCGCTGCCCTCGCCGGTGACCCTGGACCGCGCCCAGGACTGGCGCGTGGTGACGATCGACGCAATCGGCGATAATTGGCGGCTGATTCTGCGGCCGGCCGGGTAGACATGTTCACTGGATTGATCGAAACGACCGGCCGCGTGCGCGCTGTGCAGGGCAGCGCTGGCGGGCTGCGCCTCGATATCGGCACGAGCGGGCTCGCCACCGCGGAGCTGGTGTTGGGCGAAAGTATCGCGGTCTCCGGCGTCTGCCTGACCGTGGTCGCACGCGATCGCCAGCGATTCGCGGTCGAGGTCTCGGACACTACCCTGGCCTGCACCACGCTTGGCGGCTGGCAGGTCGGCTGCGCGGTCAACCTGGAGCGGGCGCTCTGCCTCGGCGATCGCCTCGGCGGGCATCTGCTCAGTGGCCATGTCGACGGCGTCGGTCAAGTGCTGGCGATCGACGCGGTCGGCGATGGCCAGCGCTGGCGCTTTGCGCTGCCGGAGGCGCTGGCGCGTTACGTCGCGGTCAAGGGTTCGATCGCGGTCGATGGCGTCAGCCTGACCGTCAATGCGGCGACCGATACCTGGTTCGAAGTCAACCTGATCCCGCACACGCTGACGCATACGGTATTTGCCCTGGGCAAAATCGCCGACCCGGTCAATCTGGAGGTCGACCAGATCGCACGTTATGTCGAGCGTCTGCGCCAGTTTCCGGATAGGGCCGATGCCCCGGCCGGCGCGCAGGAACCGCCTGGCTGAACCGCTGCGGGCGAATCTGTGCTCTTTGCTCTGTTCCCTGTTCCCAGTCCTCTGTCCTCTGTCCTCTGTCCTCTGTCATCTGACCCCCATGCCCTTCGCCACCATCCCCGAACTGATTGAAGACATCCGTGCCGGTCGCATGGTGGTATTGCTCGACGACGAGCAGCGCGAAAACGAGGGCGATCTGGTCATGGCCGCGAGCCGGGTCACGCCCGAGGCGATCAATTTCATGGCGATGCACGGGCGCGGATTGATCTGCCTAGCGCTGACCGCGGAGCGGTGCCGGCACCTGCAACTGCCGTTGATGGTCGACGACAACCGCTCGCCGTTTCGTACCGCGTTCACGGTGTCGATCGAAGCGGCCGAAGGCGTCAGCACCGGCATTTCCGCTTTCGATCGCGCGCACACCATAAAGACTGCGGTCGCCGCCGCGGCCGTTCCCGCCGACCTGCACCGTCCTGGCCACATCTTTCCGCTGATCGCAGCCGCTGGCGGGGTGCTGGAGCGTGCCGGCCACACCGAGGCCGGGGTCGATCTGGCGCGGCTGGCCGGGCTTGAACCGGCCGCGGTGCTGGTCGAAATCATGCGCGACGACGGGCATATGGCGCGGCGTCCCGAACTCGAAGTGTATGCCGCCCGTCATCGCCTGAAGATCGGCACGATCGCCGCGTTGATCGCGTACCGGCGCGCGCTGGCCGCCAGCGAAGTCGGCGGAGCGGTCGCGGCGAACTGCTAAACTGCGCGCTGCCATGCGGCCCGGGCCGCAGATTTTCCGTCCCATGGAGCCGCAGCGATGAGTCAATCTTCCAAGAAAAAGAAATCCAAGCAGCGGCCCGCGCTGCGGGTGGTCAGCAGCCAGGTGCGGACCCTGGACTGCGATCGCGAGGTCGAGGGTTGGATCGCGATCCTCGCCAGCCGCTTCAACGGCGCCATCGTCGATCGCCTGGTCGAGGGCGCGATCAAAGCGCTGAATCAGCGCGGGATCGATTCCTCGCGCATCCTGGTGGTGCCGGTGCCGGGTGCCTGGGAGCTGCCGATGATCGCGGCGCGGCTGGGTGAGAGCGAGGCGTGCTCGGCGATCATCGCGCTGGGCTGCATCCTGCGTGGCGAGACCGCGCACTACGATGTGCTGGTCGCCGAATCGGCGCGCGGCCTGATGCAGGTGTCGATCAACCAATGCCTGCCGATCAGCAATGGCGTGCTGGCCTGCGACACCCTGGCCCAGGCCGAGGCCCGCGCCGGCGGCGAGTTCGGCAACAAGGGCGAAGAGGCGGCACTGGCCGCGCTGGCCACGCTCGCCTGTGCCCAGGAGATCGTCGATCGCTACGGCGATATAGATTCCCGCTTCGACGAGGAAATCGAGGATCTGTTGCGCGACGACGACATGCCGTTCCGATGAAATCGGACCATCGTGCTCCCGAGGGAATCGACCTGGCCGCGCGTAGCCGCGCCCGGCGCCGGGCCTTGCAGGCAGTCTACGCCTGGCAACTGGCGGGCACGCCGATGCCGGCGATCATCGACCAGTTCAAGCACGAGCAGGAGATGCAGATCGCCGATCTCGACTATTTCGAAGACCTGTTGCGTGGCATTGCTTCACGCTGCGCGCAACTGGATGCCGCGTTGTTGCCTTTGCTCGACCGCGAAATCGACCGGGTCGATCCGATCGAGCGGGCGATCCTGCGCATCGCCGCCTACGAACTGCTGCACCGCCTGGACGTGCCGTACCGGGTGGTGATCAACGAAGCAGTCGAGATCTGCAAGCGATTCGGTGCCGACTTCGGCCACTCCTACGTGAACGGCGTGCTCGATCAGCTCGCCGCCAGCACCCGCCAGGCCGAGTATCGGCGCTGAGCGAGACGGCCGAACCGATCGGGCTGCGCGGCGTAGGCTGGCGGTGAGCGCAGCGAACCCCAGCGACCCCAGGATCGCCATTACGCTGCGAACTACCCTTGCGAAGATGGCCGTTTGCCGCTTGCGCCAGTGCATTCCAGGGATCGCGCTGATCGCGGCGAACGCTGGGGTTCGCTGCGCTCGCCGCCAGCCTACAAAACTCTGGGTGCTGGGTCGAAGAGCAGGTCCAGCGCCATCACCAGCGCGTCTTCGCGGCCGTGCGCGGCCGGGTAATAGCGCGGCCGTCGGCCGATCTGACGGAACCCGCTGCTGGCGTACAGAGCGACCGCGCCCGGATTGCTCGGGCGCACTTCCAGGAACATGCGTTCGACGCGATGCCAGCGCGCCAGGTCCAGCGATCGCCGCAACAACCGGCGACCGTGTCCACGGCCCTGTTCGCTGGGATCGACGCAGAGGTTGAGCAGGTGCGCTTCGCCAGCGGCCACCGAAAGCACAAAATAGCCGACGATTTCTGCGGCGAAATAAAGCACGCAGCCGTGGTAGCCGGCGCGCAGGCAGTCGCGGAAGATGCTCTGCGTCCAAGGAAATTCATAGGCGCGCTGCTCGATGATCCCGATCGCATCGAGATCGGCCTCCCGCATCGGCCGCAGCATCGCCAGGCTGGACGGCTCGGCCGCCATCGGCTCAGCGCCCCAGTTCCCGCAGCAACGGTTTCAGCGCCCACCACAGGCGGCGCTTGGCGACCGAGCCGCTGCGAAGTTCGTCCAGTGGCGGCGCGCTAATCGCGAGCACTCCCGGTAGCGTCAGCGGTGCGCTGCCGAGGGTGACCGCGAATCGCGCCTTGAGCGCTGTGGCGCTCTCGGCGGTGCAGATCGTTACGCCGGGCAGCAATCGGGCCAGCGCCTTGACCAGGGGCGCATCGGCATGGCGACGTTCGGCGAGCACCAACAGGCAAAGATCGGTGGCGCGCAACGGGGGTGGCGCGACGCGTGCCGGTGCGGGTTCAGAGCGCAACGTCGGGGCCGGAAGGTGTACTGGCGGGGTACGCGCCGTTGTTGGCGTACCAGGCACCGGCGCAGGCACTCGCTGCGCGGGGCTGCGGGCTGCTGCGGCGATCGATCCGCGCCGCTGCCAGCGTGAAAAACCCAGCAGGCCGAGCAGCCGCAAACGTTCGGACTCGGGCAGCACCGGGGAAATCGAGGCCGGCACGAGCCTGCGCCTCAACCGATCTTGCCAGCCAGGACCAGCAAGGACAGCGCCGCCAGCCACACGACCAACATCCGCCAAACCAGGCTCATCGCTTGCTGCATGGCGTTGACCGCGGCGTGTTCGGCGTCGCTGCCAGACTCGCCATCGGCGTCCAGATCGACGCTGGCCCGAGCCGCGGCAGTCAAATAGCCTGGCTGCATGGAAAACCAGCCTAGTGCGTGGTTGCCGTGAAAGTCGCGCCAGGCGGAAGCGACCGCATCGAAATCGGCCGCCAGCGCCAGTGCCAGCGTCATCAATTGCGCTGCCGGCCACTCCGCCAGGCCGCGCAGCGTCCGCGCCGTGTCGATTTGGTCGGCAGACAGGTACTGCCGGAAACGGGCGCTGCCACAGGCCAGGCAAAGCAGTCGAAACGCCAGCGCCCCGGTGGCGCCAAGGACCACAAACCAAAACACCACACCGAACCAACGCGCCAGTGCGGCCAGCATGACCTGGTCGACCATCACCTCGGCGTTTACCGGCAGCGGCGGGTTGGGTGGTTCTTCGGGCAACTGCTGCAAACTCTCGCTGCGATTCTCGCCAGCAACCGCCAGGGCCACGGCATCGACGTCCTGATCCAGGTCGCGTGGGCCGAGGCTGTACAACAGGAACAAGGTGGCGAGGGCAAAACTCGGCAGTCCGAACCACTCACCGCGCAGCAGCCATTGCAAGGCCGCCAGTGGCAGCAGCGGCAGGATCAGTGCCAGCACCAGCGCCGCCCGCCCGCCCGCCAACAGAGCGCCCTGACGATGGCACCAGGCCAGCCAGTGCTCAAACCAGTGATAGGCGCGCAGGCGCGCCAGATCCGGCAGCGAGTGTCCGACCAGCAGGGCAATCAATACCGCGAACAAAACAATGGCCATGGCAGTCCACGCAAAGTTGCGTTGATTCTAGCCCGAATGCCGGCCGATGGCGTGATGTCGGTGGGGAAGGGGGGA
>JBFXKH010000116.1:0-11883 GCA_050173995.1 Lysobacterales bacterium
TCTGTCCTCTGAACTGCGTCATACTGCGCGGCCATTGGCCTAGGGTGCGGCCGGGCCCGGCATGGCGGATGCGCTGCGCTTATCCGCCCTACGCCCCACGCCAGCCCCCAACTCTCGCCCCCCCCCTCCCGCCTCCCAAATCTCGTCTCTCGTCTCCCATCTCCCGCCTCCCAACTCCCGTCTCCCGCCCAGCAGGAAATGAACGAACGCCACTACTTCGGCACCGACGGCATCCGCGGCCAGGTCGGGGTGCATCCGATCACCGCCGAGTTCGCGCTGCGGCTCGGCAATGCCGCCGGCCGGGTGCTGGCCAGCGGCGAGCGGCGCCGGGTATTGATCGGCAAGGACACCCGACTGTCCGGTTACATGCTCGAAGGTGCGCTGGAATCCGGCCTGATCGCGGCCGGTGCCGAGGTACACCTGCTCGGCCCGATTCCGACCCCGGGCGTGGCGCAACTGGTGCGGGCAAGCGGCGCGGCGGCCGGGATCGTGATCAGCGCATCGCACAATCCGCACCACGACAACGGCGTCAAGCTGTTCTCCGCGCAGGGCGAGAAGCTCGCCGATGCGGTCGAGCTGGCGATCGAATCGGCACTCGATGCCGGCTTCGAAACCGTGCCAGCCGAGCGCCTGGGCAAAGCCTTCCGCATGAACGATGCCGGCGAGCGTTATCTGGACTTCTGCCGCAGCACGGTGCCGGCGGCGTTCTCGCTGTCTGGTTTACATCTGGTACTGGACTGCGCGCACGGCGCCACTTATCGGCTGGCACCGCAGTTGTTCGCCGCGCTCGGCGCCCGGGTCGAGGCGATCGGCGTCAGTCCGGATGGCATCAATATCAATCAGGCCTGTGGCTCCACCGAACCACAGGCGCTGATCGCCGCGGTGCTGGCCGCAGGCGCCGATCTCGGCATCGCCTTCGATGGCGACGGCGACCGCGTGCTGCTGGTCGATGCCAGCGGGCAACTGCTGGATGGCGATGACCTGCTGCACATCCTGGCGCGCTGCTGGCAGCAAAGCGGCCGCCTGCGCGGCCCAGTGGTCGGCACGTTGATGACCAACTTCGCCCTGGAGCACGCGCTGGCCGAGCACGGTATCGACTTCGAGCGCGCCAATGTCGGCGACCGCTTCGTACACCAGCGGCTGCTGGAGCGTTGCGGCGTACTCGGCGGCGAGGCCTCCGGACACCTGCTCTGCCTGGACCAGACCGGCACCGGCGACGCCATGGTCTCGGCCCTGCAGGTGCTCGCAGCGCTGGCCGAAAGTGGTCGCAGCGCGGCCGAATGGCGCCGCGAGCTGCCGCGCTACCCGCAGCAGACGCTGAACGTGCGGGTGCCCGCCGGCAGCCGCCCGCTGCTGAATCCGCAAGTGCAAAGCCTGCGTGCCAGAATCGAAGGCGAACTCGCCGGCCACGGTCGCCTGGTGCTGCGCGCCTCCGGCACCGAACCGCTGATCCGGGTGACGGTCGAGGCCGAACACGCCGAAACGGTGCAGGCCCTGGCCGAGGAACTGGCCGCCGCGGTCGCCACCGCGGCTGTGGCGAGGCCTGCTGCCGAATAGTAGGGGCGACCCGCTGGGTCGCCCTCCCTCCGCCCGCAAAGCTGCACAATGGCGCATCCATCGAAGGGGAAAACCATGACCGCTGTCATCGTTGGCCGGGTCGGACGTAGCCTGGTGTTCGCCGCTGCCCTGGCCGTGCTGGCCTGCAGCCGAGAGCAAGCCACGCCGAGCGCAAGCGAGGCAACGGTGGTGCCGGCCGCACGTGCCGCGTCCCTGCCCGCCCTGCCCGAACCGCGCAGCAATCTGGCCCTGGCTGCGGTGGCACGGGACGATGGCATGTATCTGGTCGCGGCCAACGGGCTGGGCACAGGCAAGACTGCGGCCGACATCAAGCGCAATCTGTGGGTGCTCGATCCGGGCGCCGATCATTGGCGCAGCCTGCCCGACCTGCCGGTGGCCGAAGGGCGGCTGGCCAGCGCGGCGGTGGCCATCGCCGGACGCGCCTATCTGTTGGGCGGCTACAGCGTGGCCGCCGATGGCAGCGAAACCTCCACACCCGAGGTATTTTCGATCGACCCGCTGAGCTCGGCGGTCTCGCGGCGGGCGGATATGCCGATTCCGGTCGACGACGCCGTCGCCCTGCCCTGGCGGGATCGCTACATCGTGCTGGTCAGCGGCTGGCACCAGCAGGGCAATGTCGCCGCGGTGCAGATCTTCGACACCGAGACCGATCGCTGGCAGGCGGCAAGCGATTTTCCCGGCGAACCGGTGTTCGGCCACGCCGGCGGCCTGGTCGGCGATGAACTGCTGATCTGCGATGGCGTCACCGCCAGCCGCGATGCCGCGGGAAAAGGCGTGTTTGCAATGACCGATGCCTGCTATCGGGGCCGTCTCGATCCCGCGGTCATCGGCCAGATCGAATGGCAGCCAGTGACGGCGCACCCCGGTCGGCCGCGCTATCGCATGGCCGCGACTGGCAGCACGCTGGACGGCGACCGTGTGGTGTTTGCCGGCGGCAGCGAAAACCCCTACAACTACAACGGCATCGGTTACGACGACCAGCCTGCTGCGGCCAGCAGCGCGGTGTTCAGCTATGACTTCGCCCGCGACCAGTGGCAACAGCATGCGCCAACCACCGTCGCAACCATGGACCATCGCGCCCTGATCGAAACCGCCGGCAGCTTCCACCTGATCGGCGGCATGCACGACCCGCAAACGGTCAGCGCCGATGTCGTGAGCTTCCGCCTGATGCCACTTGCTTCGGCGCCCTGAGCGGGAGTCAGCGGTAGTTGTGGGAGCGACGGCAGGTCGCTTCCAGAGGACAGAGGACGGAGGACGGAGGACAGAGGACGGAGGACAGAAGACAGAAGACAGAAGACAGAAGAGCCAAAGCGAGCGCGGGCTGCTTTATCTGTCTTCTGTCTTCTGTCCTCCGTCCCCGACATCTGGCCTCAGTCCACTGGATGGTCCTTCACCCCACGGCTGGCCAGGCCATCGATGCGCAGCCGGCGCGGGTCGCGGTACAGCAGGCGCTTCCAGGCGCCATCGCGGCGAAACGGACGCCATTCGCCTTCCGGCTGGGCCAAACGCTCGGCGATGATCCACAGCACCGCCGGGTGCACGCCCAGTCCAAAATGGCTGGCGTCGACCTCGATGCTCTCGGCGTTCTCGCCAACCGGCACCATGCTGCAGTGCCAGTGAACGATGCCGTCGCTCTTGCTCAGGATCGCGGTGGTCGGCACCCGCGCCGGCTGGCCCATGCGCTCGAGCAATTCCGGCGCGTCGGCGGTGAGCCCACTGACCCGTTCGAACAGGCGCCAGGCATTGGTTTGGTGCGGATGACCAGCCAGCGGCGAGCCCAGCGTGATCACGCTGCGCACACGCTCCGGAATCGCCTGTGCCAGACCATGCGCCAGCGCCCCGCCCATCGACCAGCCGACCAGGCTGACCTTGCGACCGCTGCGCGCCGCCAAGCGGTGTACGCGCTCGGCCAGGCGCTCGATGGTGTCATCGGCCGGGCCGAGATTGCGGCCCAGCCCCCACGGATGGCTCTCGAACCCGGCACGTTTCAGATAGCGGCGCAACAGCGCGGTGCTGGCGTCGCCGGCCAACAGGCCCGGCAGCACCAGAACCGGATGGCCATCGCCCTTGGGACTGGAGCGGAGCAAGGGCCAGGCCAGCATGGCCGCGGCCCATTCCACCAGGGCGCGGCCTTCCAGCGCCATCAGCAGGGCGGACGGGGGCTTGGGAATCGCAGTTTCGGGTTTGGGCATGGTAAATCGTGCTCTCGTTGGCCTTCGACCGGCCGGCCTTTTCCAAAATTATGGGATGGCTTCCAGTCGCAGACTGCGCAGGGATAGACTGCGCGCCACGCCCGCCGCCGCGCCTGCTACCGGAACCCCAGCATGAATCTGTACCAACTGTCGCGCCATCTGCCAGCGGATTTTCGCATCGAACTGGTCGATGTCGGCTCGGCCGGCGGCCTGCACCGACGCTGGCGGCCATTTCGCCAACAGATTACTGCACTGTTGTTCGATCCGCTCGATGCCAATCTCCCGGCGCCAGGCGACCGCTGGTTTCCGGTCGCCCTGGCCGCCGGCCCCGGCCAGGCCACCCTGCACCTGACTCGCCGCATCAGCATGAGCTCCACGCTGCTGCCCAATGCCGCCGTGCTGGCGTCGATCCAGGACAAACCCGGGCACACCGAAATCGTCAAAACCATCAATGTCGCCACCGACGCGCTGGACAACATCGTGGCGCGCGAGGCGCTGCGCGTCGACGCCGTCAAGATCGATACCCAGGGTGGCGAGTTCGACATCCTGCAGGGCGCGCGCCACTGCCTGCAAAGCAGCGTAGTGATCGCCGAAGTCGAGGTGTCGATGTTCGAGCGCTACCTCGGTCTGCGGCCTTTTCACGAAGTGGTCGCGATGATGCAGGATCAGGGTCTGGAGCTGATCGAGCTCAGTCGGATCAAGCGCTACCGCTACCAGAACCAGGCTGGGATCAGAAAGTCGGGGATGGGCGGCGGCGACCGGCCCGGGCGGATAGCCTTCGCCGACGCGCTATTCCTGCGCAACGATCGACAATTGCTGGCGCGACTGCGTGCCGCAACGGCTGGCGGCGATCGCCACGCCGCGCTGCGCGCGGTGGTGCTGCTGTTGGTCTACGGCAAGGCCGATCTGGCCGCCTGGGTATTCGATGCCAGCGCTGACCTGCTCGATGCCTCGACGGCGAACGCCGTGCGACGCACCCTCGACGGCGTGCGTCGCCGCCGGTTTGGACGCGGGGCGCTGCACCTGGTCTTGGATTACCTGGCACGCCGGGTCTGAGATCAAGCGATAGGGCCCCTCCAACACATGCCGCACCTCCGCATTGGCATACTGCGCTAGCCGCGAGCCAAGCAAAGGTGGTTGTTCGAGCCTGAGCGTTCGGCGCCGCAGACAGATCCCCACATCCGGAGCGTGGGTGTGTGGATTCTTTTCGTTAGGCGTGCTGATCAGCGGCATTGCCTGGCACAGCGCTCATGACAAACCACCTTGCCGCAAGTCCGGGCCAGTCGGGCAGTGCAACGGGCCATAGACCCAGCCGGACCGAGCGCCGATGGGCCGCCGATGAACCGATGTCGCCGCATTCGTCCAACCGCGTTCACGCCGGCCACCGCAGCACGCGATTGATGCGGGCGATGATCGCGTCGAGGCGTTCGGGGCTCGGGGCACCGGACAGCACCTGCAACCAATCGCGCCGTACCCGGAACCGCGGCGTGCTCGCTTGCGCCAGTTCCCCTTGTTGCGCCAGCTCGATTGCTTGCGCCAACGCCTGCCGGTCGATCCGGATGCGGCAACGGCAGCCGGCGTCCTGATAGTCGAGTACGGTCGCGTCACCGTCCACACAACGCCGGCTGAGCGTCCAGGCAAAATCCAAGGCGATGGTCTGGTCGGTGGCATGAAGATGGATGAAATCGTCGGTGTCGGGCATGGCGGCTGTCCTTCCTTGGGGTGGGGCTTCCTATTGGCAATCGTACTTAACCCGACAGTTACTCTCGTCTAAACCCTCTAATCATCTCATCAATTTCGCTAATGCGAATCAGGCCTTCCTTTGTGTGAGTAACTGCGTCATCAAATTCTAAAAAAGCTGCCACGACTGCGGGGTACGGCTCAAACCATCCTTCCAGGAAACCGTAACTCCACGGAAGTGGTCCAGTATATTCACAATCTATCCCGCCATTCTTTGCAAGACGTATAAGTTCCTGCAAATATTCAGTATCAAGTGCCTTAATCAAAGGAACATGCGCATGGTCCAGAAAAGCCGCCTCCAGTCCAAGCGCGGCGCGCCGGATTCTTTCTTTATCCATCATTTCGACACCTCAGAGATTGTCTTCAATAACTTCCTGGAACACCGCATGGTTGAACTGACCGCGATCAGGAACGATTATTTGCGCGCCACCGCCTTGCGTTGTGAATTGCCCACGCAGTTCGCTGGTCGGCGCAACCCTGGATTCAAACACTGTTGCGACGCCCTTTGGTTCAATCACAAATATTCCAAAGCGATCCGCGTTCTGCGCACTTGGTAGTCCGAAATAATCTCCAAGGCGTCGACCACTGGCAATTGCTTTACGCAATTCTGCTGCCGTGGTGAAAAACGGCGTAAACGAACTAACCTCTCCGCCTGTGGGCACCACCTTTAATAATGGCGACCTGATGTTTCTTAGCGTTGGAATGTCGCTGCCAGACTGAATTTGCCCAATCACCCTTTTACGAATATCCGAAGCGTTAATAGATTGCCCGGCTTTTAAATTACGCATCGCAGAAGTTTCAGCCAATCGAAGAAATGCCTTACCTTCCGGCGTTGTTGATAAGAATACCTCCGCCTCAAACGCGGTTACGCCATTTGTTTGAAACGAACTTACCGCTTTGATGGTAGCTTGGTCCTGCGCTGAGAGTTGCGCAATTCGATCTTCAATCCGCGGTACATTTGACGAAGTTCCAGGGGCGGTTCTGCCTGCTGTTTGGCTCGTTCGCGAAGTCGACGAAAACGAGCTCTCCAACGCCGCCGCCTCACTTCGCGCACCCTGCGCTAGGCCGCTGGCCTCGACGGTTGGCCCGAGTGCCTTGCCGGCAACGAAGGGCAGCGCGGTTTCCAGGGTGGCGACTGCCGCACCGCGTTTGTCGCCTCGTTGCACCGCCACCGCCAGGTCGGTAGCACCGACCGCCAGATTGATGGTTGGCACCACCCGGAAGCTTTCGGCAACCGGCCGGAATATCGCCTGTGCAAACGCCTTCTCGAATGAGCCTGGCGGAGAATCCGGTTGAATCCTCCTCGCCGATGGTCTGCCGGTGTCTCGATCCAGCAAACCGGACGTAAGCTCAAAACGCATTGCAGGGGGCAAGGCTTCGAAGGCAGCCTGTGCCTTTGCTACCGCCTGCAGTCGCATCACGACTTCCTCCGGCGGCATCGACGCTTGACCGGTCAGGTCGATAAAAAACAGCGGATTGGCATTGGCGTAAAGATAGGTGTTGAAGGTGATCGGCGATTCGACCCTGCCGAACGCCGGATCCATTGCGTTGAAGCCGCCCACCACGGGGTCGTACCAACGTGCCTGCGCGTAGTAGAGGCCGGTGTCGCTGTCTTTTTGGTAGCCGGTGAAGCCGATGAGTTGGCCGTCGTTGGTTAGTAGGGCGGCTTGGCCGGTCTGGTCGGGGTTGTAGTTGGGGAGTTGCCAGGGGGTTTGGACTACGCCGCCCGCGATTTGTTGTTCGATGTTGCCCCAGGCGTCGAAGCTGGTTCGGGTGACGGTGTTGCCGTTCGCGTCGGTCATCGCGACCGGTGTGTCGAGGGCATCGAGTTGGTAGAAGCGGATCGTGGCGCTGCCGCTGGCGTCGAAGGCGAGGTGGCGGTCGAGCTTGGCGCTGCTGCGGTAGGTGTCGGTCAGGCGCAGGCCGGTTGTGTTTGGGCTGCTGGCGCTGGCGTCGGGTGTTGCTTCGTGCAGCAGGCTGCTGCCGTTGTAGATGTACAGGGTCGCTGCCGGGTTTTGGCCGGTGGCGGGGAACGCGATGCGTTCGATGCGGCGGCCATCGGCGTCGTATTGGTAGGCGATGGTCGGGGCGTTGGCGGTATTGGGGGCGTTCGGTTGTACGCCGGTCAGGCGGTCGCGGGCGTCGAAGGTGTAGGTGGTGGTTTCCGGGGGCTGGCCTTGCCGGGTGACGGTGCGTTGGGTGCGGTTGCCGTTTGCGTCGTAGGCGTATTCGACCGTGAGTTGGTTGACCGTGTCGGTCATCATCAGCAACTGATCGCGGTCGCTGTAGACGTAACTCTTGTTCGAGGTCGTGGTGTTGTCCGGTAGCCGCGTGACGGTTTCGGTCAGGCGATTGCCTACCGCGTCCAGGGTCCAGTCGGTGCGTTCGTCCGGGGTGCTGGTGTCGCTGGGTTGATGGCTGACCGTGGTCTGGATCAATCGGTCGTCGCGGTCGTAGGCGTAGCTGGTGGTCTGGACGCTGCCGGCTTGGCCATTGATCGCGGATTGCGTGCGGGTTTCCTGGCGGCGGTTGCCGTTCGTGTCGTATTGGTAGGCGAACGCAAGCGTGGTGGCGCCATTCTGGGTGTGGGTGATTGCCTGGATGCGTTGGGGTGAGGGCGTGCGCTCTGCCGATGCCCCCAGGCATCGGCTGCACGACCGAACGACCGGCCATGGATGGCCCGGCCGGGCGTACGCCACCAGGGACGGTTGCGCCACGCGGTGGTGATCGAAGGAGGCTTCGCTTTGCTGTTTGTCCATCGATGGCGCGGGCTTGGCCATTGCCGCCACCGCCGAACACAACAGCACAACGGTCAGCAGCAAAGCCAGCCAAGCCGCAGGCCAGCGCCGATCGAAAACACAACGGATCTGCTTTGCGGTAACGCTCATCGGCATCGCGTCAACTCGGTGGCGGTCGAGAACGGTCGCTGTCGAGACAGCATGCCATGCGCTGCGGCCAAGCGTGATGGGCACGCTGCGCTTTTCCCATCCTACGGACCCGGGCGCGTTCACGCCGGCCATCGCAGCACCGGATTGATGCGGGCGATGATCGCGTCGAGGCGTTCGGGGCGGGCAAACGGCACGCGTTAGGTGCAGCGTCCGAGCGCCACGCGCAAGGCCGCACCGAGGGCCGCGGGCGGGTCTTCCATCGACGCCAGCACATTGTCCGCGGCGGTCAGTTGCCCTTCATCCCAACTATCCGACCGCACATGGTGCCAAGGAGAAAACGTCAGCTTGCCGTCCTCCTCCTCAATGGAAACCTTCATCATGCGCCTGAACAGCGCCGATTTGGTTTTGTAGGCCCCAAACGCCATCAACCGCTCTGTCCACGCGCGCGCGTCGCTCAGCACCGCTTCGACAGGATAAAGTTCTGCACGCAACTCCGGCGTATCCAGAAAGCGACTGCGCGCCAGACAATCCAGCACCGCCTGCCCCAGCGCTTCGTCCGGAACATCCAATAGAAAATCGTACTGCGCGCCCTTCGGATCGCCGACTGTTCCTCGGTACCCGGACAAGGTGCTGACGGACAGTATTTTTTCGTTGGCCGTAGCATCGGCCCAACGGCGACGTTTGACGGGTTTGGGCGGATTCATGGCGACTCACTTGGCTGAATTGGTGACGACGATGGGCTTGAGTTTAACGCTCTGTTCCTTGGCAAACTGGAGCGCACGGAAAATCTGTTCCCATTGTTCCGCCGTGGTTTCCAGGGGGACCGCGACCTGCACCACGCGGAAATCGATCAAGTCCGAGCTCAACGCCGCCCGAACACCTCGCGCCCGCTCGAAGTTGGCCGCCGCGTTGACGTTGCCGCGCAGCGTCGATCCAACACTCGCCGGCTTGGCCAAGCGTGACGGCGTGGTGGTATTCAGCGTCTTGGCGCTGGTGGCGACACCCGTTTCTCTGTCAAGAAAGTCGAATGTCTTCGTTCCCGGTGCAAGCCGGCTCTCTGGCGGCAACCGCGCCGCCAACTGGTCTTCAAACGCAAACCCCTGTTTGCCAATTCCCGCCCCGAACGGGACTTCGATATCGGGCGCGTGTTCGACATCGATACCTCGCGGGCGCGCCACCCCAAACGCTTCACCGAGATCGTCGATCACGCCAGCATCGACACTGATTTCGAACCGCTTGCCCAACCCGCTCGCGTCTTCGACCACGCCAAGCGCGCCCCGCGCCGCATTTTTCAACCCCTGCACTTGGTTCGCGGCCAGATTCCTCGCGCTCTCCGTCAGCTGCCGTGCCCGTTGTTGCAGGTTCTGGGTGAGCGCGCTACTGGGATTGCCGCGGCCGACCACCGGCGCGGTCAGCGTGGTCAGGGTCAGGGCGACATCGCTGATCGCGCCGTTGTTGCCCTCGAAGGCTTCGGTGGTTCGGGCGACCGCGGCATCGTAGGTCTTGAACACGCCGTCATCGCGCACGAAGTCCACCGCCGCCACGGTGGCCTCTTGGGTGCCGACCAACTCGGCGGCCGCGCCTTCCGCGAACTGCGGCAGATTGCCGGTGGCGCTTTCGACCACGCTGGCGCTGGCGACCACACCAAGGTTGGCCACCGCATTGACCCCACGCAATGCGCCTTCGGTCAGGGCCAGGAAGCCGCGACCAATGCCGACGCCGACGGCAACCCCGGCACCGACCTTGCCCTGATCGACTTGGTTGACCCGGTTGCCCAGCCATTCGTTCCAACCGGCCAGCATGTTGGCGCCGTTGGCCAGAACTGCGATACGGCCGCTCGGGTCGATGTAAATGGTCGGATTGCCATTGCCGAACACATAACGATGAAAGCTAATCGGCCACTGCGGATTGCCCTGCGCCGGATCCATGCCATTGAAGCTGCCGGTGAGCGCGTCGTACCACCTGGCACCGGCGTAGTAGAGGCCGGTGTCGCTGTCTTTTTGGTAGCCGGTGAAGCCGATGAGTTGGCCGTCGTTGGTTAGTAGGGCGGCTTGGCCGGTCTGGTCGGGGTTGTAGTTGGGGAGTTGCCAGGAGGTTTGGACTGCGCCGTTGGCGATTTGTTGTTCGATGTTGCCCCAGGCGTCGAAGGTGGTTCTTGTGACGGTGTTGCCGTTCGGGTCGGTCATGGCGACCGGGGTGTCGAGGGCGTCCAACTGGTAGAAGCGTACGCTCGCGTTTCCGGCCAGATCGAAGGCCAGGTGGCGGTCGAGTTTGGCGCTGGTGCGGTAGGTGTCGGTGAGGCGCAGGCCGCTTGCGTTCGCGCTGCTGGCGGCCCCGTCCGGGATGGCTTCGTGCAGCAGGCTGCTGCCGTTGTAGAGATACAGGGTCGCTGCCGGGTTTTGGCCGGTGGCGGGGAACGCGATGCGTTCGATGCGGCGGCCGTCGGCGTCGTATTGGTAGGCGATGCTCGGGGCGTTGGCGGTGTTGGGGGCGTTCGGTTGTACGCCGGTCAGGCGGTCTCTTGCGTCGAAGGTGTAGGTGGTGGTTTCCGGGGGCTGGCCTTGGCAGGTGACGGTGCGCTGGGTGCGGTTGCCGTTTTGGTCGTAGGCGTATTCGACGCTCAACTGGTTGATGCTGTCGGTCATCAGGGTGAGTTGGTCGCGGTCGCTGTAGACGTAACTCTTGTTCGAGGTCGTGGTGTTGTCCGGTAGGCGGGTGACGGTTTCGGTCAGGCGATTGCCGACCGCGTCCAGGGTCCAGTCGGTGCGTTCGTCTGGGGTGCTGGCGTCGCTGGGTTGATGGGTGACTGTGGTTTGGATCAATCGGTCATCGCGGTCGTAGGCGTAGGTGGTGGTCTGGACGCTGCCTGCCTGGCCATTGATCGCGGATTGCGTGCGGGTTTCCTGGCTGCGGTTGCCGTTCGCATCGTATTGGTAGGCGAAGGCGAGCGTGGTGGCGCCATTCTGGGTGTGGGTGATTTCCTGGATGCGTTGGGCGCGGTCGTATTGGTAGCGGGTGCTGCTGCCGTTGCCATGATCGATCGATTGCAAGGTGCCGTTCTTGTTCCAGCGGGTGGTCGTGCTGCCCTCGCCCGCCGTGGTGCTGCTGAGCAGGCGGTTCTGGGCGTCGAAGGTATGTTGCGTGGTGGTGTTGGCGGCGTCGGTCACCGCGACGCGGTTGCCGTTGCCGTCGAGGGCGTAGCGTTGGGTGTGGGTGTAGTTCGGTACGTTCGTCGATGCACCCACATCCGCTTCTTCGCGCTCCAAGCGGTTCTGATCGTCGTAGCTGCGATGGATGGCCAGGTTGCGGCTGTCCTGATCGAGCAGCACGGTGGTCGGGTTGCCGTTCGGGTCGTAGGTGGTGTGGATGCTGGCGGCGTTGCCGGCCAGGGCGCTGTAGCTTGCGGTCTTGATGCGGTTCAGTGGATCGAACTGGCGGTTGATGCTGCTGTCTGGGCGGCTGTCTTGTACGGCATTGCCTTCGCC
>JBFXKH010000117.1:0-11784 GCA_050173995.1 Lysobacterales bacterium
ACTGCTGCCAGGCGTAGGCGCCGGCCAGACGTTCGGCGCCGAGCCGGGCTTCCGCCCAGGGCATGTCCGAGGTCGCATGGGTTGGCTGCATCGAGGCGATCAGGCCGAGCCGGGCGAAGCGCGGGATTTCGTTCGGCGTGACGACTTGCGCGTGCTCGATGCGGTAGCGGTGGTCGGCCTGGCTGCGCTTGCCGAGCACGCTGGCGTAGGTATCAAGCACGACCTGGTTGCCGCGGTCGCCGATCGCGTGGCTGGCGACCTGCAAGCCGCAGGCGTGGGCGCGCGCGACCAGTTTTTCGAAAACATCCGGGGCAGTCACCAGCAGGCCGCGCTGGCCGGGGGCATCGCTGTAATCGGCCTGGAGCGCGGCGCCGCGGCTGCCCAGTGCGCCATCGATGTACAGCTTGACCCCGGGCATGCCGAGCCGGCCGCCGGCATGCCAGTAGCGGCCGTCGCGGCACAGGTCGCCGAATGCCTCCGCATCGCCGTCGGCGTAAGCGGTGATGCGCAGCGGCAACTGTTTGGCATCGGCGAGTTCCCGGTACAGCGCCAGATCGGCGCGCGACACGCCCATATCGTGTACGCCGGTCAGGCCCTGGGCCACCGCCTGGGCCAGCGCGCGTTGGATCGCGCTGCGACGCAAGGCGGCGTCGGGCGCGGGTAGCGCGGCTTCGATCAGGGCTGCGGCATTGTCCACGAACACGCCGCTGGCCTGGCCATCGCTGCGCTCGATACGGCCGCCGGCCGGCTGCCAGTCGCCGCTGAAATCCTTGCCGGCGGCACGCATCGCGGCCGAGTTCGCCCAGCCGGCGTGGCCGTCGATGCGTTCCAGCCAGACCGGGCGATCGGGAAAGGCGGCGTCCAGGTCGGCCGCGCTCGGGTAAACTTTTTCCGGCCAATCGTTCTGGTCCCAGCCACGACCGAGCAGCCAGGCCCCGGCTGGAAGCGTCCGCTCGAAGGTCTTGAGCCGATCCAGAATCTCGGCCTTGCCGGCGGTGCCGACCAGATCGGCACGCAGCAGCGCCATGCCGAGTCCCATCAGGTGCCCGTGCGCATCGATCAGCCCGGGGATCACCGTGGCGCCCTTGGCCTTGATCTGGCGGGCGTGCGGAAACTGCTGCTTCAGTCCGTAGCGATCGCCCAGCGCCAGAATACGGCCGCTGTCGTCCCAGGCGATCGCGGTCGCTTCGCTGCTGCGTTGATCGAAACTGTGGATACGCGCCGCGCTCAGGATGGTGACCTCGCCGGCCTGCCCGGGCAGGCTCGCGAGCAGCAGGATCAGGACGACGAACAGGTGGCGTGGCATCGGTGTTCTCGCGAGCAGGGCGGGGCCCGCATGGTGCCATGGAACAGAGGACAGAAGACAGAAGACAGAAGACCGAGACCAGCAGAGCCGTCGCCCCGGCGAACGCCGGGGCCCAGTCTCGACCTTGCCGAAATCGCCCAGCTCTGGGTCCCGGCCTGCGCCGGGACGACGGCGTATCTGTGCTCTGTCCCCTGTCCTCAGCCCTCGGTCTTCCGTCCTCCGTCCTCCGTCCTCCGCCCTCCGTCCTCCGTCCTCCGTCCTCCGTCCTCCGTCCTCCGTCCTCCGTCCTCTGTCCTCTGTCAACGCTACACTGCCGCCATGGCCAGCTTCACCCTGCACCGCGGCAGCGCACCGCTGCTGATCAGCCTGCCGCACAACGGCACCGAGTTGCCGGCGGCGCTGCGGCCGCGGCTGACCGCGGTCGGATGCCGAATTGCCGACACCGACTGGCACATGGACCGGCTCTACGATTTTGCCGGGACGCTCGCGGCCTCGCTGCTGATGCCGCGCTATTCGCGTTATCTGATCGATCTTAATCGCCCGCCCGATGGCGCGCCGCTTTATCCGGGCCAGACCGAAACCGGCTTGGTGCCGATGCAGAGCTTCGCTGGCCAACAGATCTATCGCAACGGCTGCGCCCCGGATGCCGACGAAATCGCCGCGCGCCGCGATCGCTACTGGTGGCCCTACCACCAGGCGCTGGCCGGCGAACTCGAACGCCTGCGCCGGCAACACGGCCAGGTGCTGCTGTGGGAGGGGCACTCGATCCGCTCGGAACTGCCGCTGCTGTTCGACGGCCGCCTGCCCGACCTTAACCTGGGCACCGCCAGCGGTGCCAGTTGCGGCGCAAGATTGCAGGCCGGGGTGGTATCGGCCCTGCAAGCGCAGACCCGCTACAGCCTGGCCGTCAATGGCCGCTTCAAGGGCGGCTACATCACCCGCCACTACGGCCGCCCCGAACAGGGCGTACACGCCATCCAGATGGAAATCGCCCAGTGCAACTACCTGGACGAAAACCGCTTCACATTCCTGCCCGATCGCGCCCAGCCCCTGCAGCAACTGCTCGCCGAACTGCTGCGGGGAGCGATCGCGATGCTGTAAGGGTAGGGAACGGGGAACAGGGAACGGGGAACGGGGAACGGGGAACGGGGAAGCAAAATCGGCGTCGTCCCGGTCTACGCCGGGGCGACACACGAAAGTAGGGTGGATAAGCGCAGCGCATCCACCATCCCCAACCGGACCTCCGCCTGCGTTGGGGCGACGGTGCTCGGTTGGGGGATGGAACGCAGCGAGCGCCGGGTGTGTCGAACACTGCCATTGCACCGAGCTGCGCATAGACGGCGGACTAGAGCTGCGTCAGTTGACGGCACCATTGAGCGAGCACTTGGCCGCACGGATGGCTATCACCCGGTCGGCAGGGTTGGGCCGAACGGTGGATGCGCTGCGCTTATCCACCCTACGTTTTTGCCCTTTCCCGCTGGGCTTCAATTTTCCGAATCGCGCAGATCTTTGAGCGGGCTTGGCTGGCTGGCGAACCAGGCGGCGAGCTGGGCTATGTCCTGGTCGCTTAGGTTAGCGGCCTGGCCGTTCATGACCACGTTGACGCGGGCGCCGGAGCGGTAGTCCTGCAGGACTTTGGCCAGGTAATCGGCGTACTGGCCACCGATTGTCGGGGTATTGGCGTCGATCGGGCGGCTGCCGTCCGGACCGTGGCAGGCGGCGCAGACCGCCGCGGCCTGCGGACTGGCTGCACTGGCTGCCTGGCCGTGGCCGGCGGCAAGCAGGATGGCGGTGGCGAGGATGATTTGGATGCGGTGCATGTCGGGTCCTCGCTTATTTGACGCTGGAAAGGTAGGCGGCAATATCGGCGATGTCCTGCTCGCTCAGGCTTTCGGCTTGCGCGGACATAGTCTGGTGGCGTCGGTCGCCGTTCTTGTAGGCGCTGAGGGCGTTGACCAGATAGGTCTCGCTCTGGCCACCGATCTTCGGCACCGAGTAGTTCGGGTAGGCGTTCTTGTAGCCGGCCACACCATGACAGCCGGTGCAGGTGTAGGCCAGCTTCTTGCCTTGGTCGGGATCGCCGGCGGCATGGCCGTTGGCGGAGGCCGCAAGTAGGGCAAGGGCGAGTAGGGGCAGCAGGGCAGGACGCATGCGATGGATTTCCTCAAAGAGCCGGACCCGCGCGGGTCCGGGGCAAAAACAGTCGCGAAGTATAGCGAATAGCGGGGAATGGGGAACGGGGAACGGGGAAGCGTCGCCCCGGCGAACGCCGGGGTCCAGTTCCAAAAACTGCCGCCATCCTCAGTACTGGGCCCCGGCCAGCGCCCGGGCGACGGCTCTGCTCTCATCTGTTCCCTGTTCTCCGTCCCTGACTCCGCACCGTTGCGCTTCGCTGCGCTCAGCACAACCTATTTTCCGTTCCCCGTTCTCCGTTCCCCCCTCCGCCGATACGAAATTTCGCAGCCGACCACGACTTCCGGCCCATGGCTGCGCAATGGTGTTCTATTAAAGTAACACACACAGCAACAACCAGCTTCGGATCAAGAAAAGAAAAACATGAAAAATCATAGGCGTAAGAAGCTTCATTCACCTATTTTCTTACTTTTGGCCCTGTTGCTCAGCGGCTGCGGGGCGGGTGCAGGTAAGGACGGTAAGCCCGACAAGGCCGCCGAAGCCGACCCCTCGATTCCGGTGGAGGTGGCCACCGCGACCCGCCAGTCGGTGACTGCGAGCTTCACCGGGACTGCCGGCCTGGAGCCGGAGAACCAGGCGCAGGTGGTGGCCAAGGCGAGTGGGGTGCTGCTGCAGTTGCTGGTCGAGGAGGGCGATCGGGTACGCGCCGGACAACTGCTGGCACGACTCGACGACGAGCGTCAGCGCCTGGAGCTGGCCCGCGCCGAGGCCGACCTCAAGCGCCTGGAGAACGAGCGCAGGCGCTCCGATGACCTGTTCGCCCGCAAGTTGGTCAGTGGCGAGGCGCATGACCGCGCCCGCTTCGATCTGGAAACGCAAAAAGCAGTGGCCGATCTGGCCCGGCTCGATCTCGAATACACCAGGGTGGTCGCACCGATCGATGGCGTGATCAGCGAGCGCATGGTCAAGGTCGGCAATTTGATCCAGTTGCAGCAGGTGCTGTTCCGTATCGACGATTTCGATCCCTTGCTCGCGGTATTGAATGTGCCCGAACGCGAGCTGGCCACCATCCATCCCGGTCAACCGGTGCGCATGCAGGTCGATGCCTTGCCAGGCCAAGCGTTCAGCGGAACCGTGGCCCGGGTCAGCCCGGTGGTCGAAGCCGGTACCGGCACCTTTCGCGCCACCGCCGAATTCCGTGATCCCGCCGGGCGGCTCAAATCGGGCATGTTCGGCCGGGTCAGCGTGATCTACGACCAGCGTAAGGATGCCCTGGTGGTGCCGCGCGAGGCCTTGCTCGAAGCTGACGGCACGGCGGCGGTCTATGTGCTCGATCGCAATCCGCCTGCCCCGGAATCGAAGACCGCAGATGACAAGGACAAGCGTGCCGATGGCTGGTTCGCGCGCTGGTTTGGCAAATCTCCATCCGATCAACCCAAGAAAGTGGAAAAGCCGGCACCGGCCTGGTACGCGCGGCGGGTTGAAGTGAAGCTCGGTTATCTGAGTGGCGGCGATGCCGAAATTCTCGAAGGACTGAAGGATGGCGACCGCGTGGTCACGGTCGGCAAGAATGCGCTGAGAGACGGCGTGCGCCTGCAGGTGGTAGGTGAGGACCGGCCATGAGCATGATCGAACTCGCCACCCGGCGCCCGGTCAGCATTGGCATGGCCATGTTTACCCTGGTGCTGTTCGGCCTGATTGGACTGGGCAACCTCAAGGTCAACCTGCTGCCGGACCTGTCCTACCCGACCCTGACCGTACGTACCGAATATCTGGGCGCGGCGCCGGCCGAGATCGAGAACCTGATCAGCGAGCCGGTCGAAGAGGCGCTCGGCGTGGTCAAGAACGTGCGGCGAATCGAATCGGTGTCGCGTGCCGGGCAATCCGATGTGACCCTGGAATTCGTCTGGGGCACGCGCATGGACATGGCCGCGCTCGAAGTGCGCGAGAAACTCGAAGTGCTGAATCTTCCGCTCGAAGCGCGGCGTCCGCAGTTGCTGCGCTTCGATCCTTCGACCCAGCCGATTCTGCGGCTGGCATTGAGTGGTGGCAGCGACGCGACGGTGTTCAACGAGGCCGAGCTGAAGTCGCTGCGACGCTTCGCCGATGAGGATCTGAAGCGGCGCGTGGAGCCGGTCGCTGGGGTGGCCGCGGTCAAGGTCGGCGGCGGTCTGGAAGACGAGGTGCAGGTCGAGATCGACCAGCAGAGACTCAAGCAACTTGGGCTGGGTGTCGGCGACGTGATCGACCGGCTCAAGGCAGAAAACGTCAATGTCTCAAGCGGACGCCTGAACGAAGGCAGCCAGCGCTTTCTGGTGCGTACCATCAATCAATTCGCCAACGTTGAAGAGATCGGCAATATGCTGCTCAGCCCGCACGGCGATGTCAGCCTCAAGCTCAGCGATGTGGCGATGGTGCGCCAGAGCTATCGTGAGCGAGAGGCGGTGATTCGGGTCGACGGGCGCGAGGCGGTCGAGATCGCGGTCTACAAGGAGGGCGATGCCAATACCGTCAAGGTCGCCGAGGCCGCCAAGAAGGTGCTGGATGGGCTGGTCGAGAGCAAGTCGCTGCCGGCCGGCGCCAAGCTGGCCACGATCGACGACCAGAGTCGCTTCATTCGTGGCGCGTTGAACGAGGTGCGCAGTGCCGCCCTGCGTGGCGGAATGTTGGCGATCCTGGTGATCTATTTGTTCCTGCAGGATGCCCGCGCCACCTTCGTGATCGGCCTGTCGCTGCCGGTGTCGATCGTGACCACGTTCTTTTTCATGGACCAGTTTGGACTCAGTCTGAACATCATGTCGCTGGGCGGGTTGGCGCTGGCCACCGGCATGGTGGTCGATGCCGCGATCGTGGTGCTGGAGGCGATCGCCAAGCGCCGCGATCTGGGCGAAGGGGTGCTGGACGCCACCATCAAGGGTGCGAGCAGCGTGGCGATGGCGGTCACCGCCTCGGTGCTGACCTCGGTGGCGGTGTTCCTGCCGCTGGTATTCGTCGAGGGCGTGGCCGGACAGTTGTTCCGCGATCAGGCCTTGACCGTGACCATCGCGCTGCTGGTCTCGCTGGTGGTGTCTTTGACCCTGATCCCGATGCTGGCGTCGATCGAGACTGCGCCGCTTGCCGCGCCGACCTCGGATGCGGCACCGCCGGTGGTGGCGCGTTGGCGGCGCTTGCTCGGCAGTCCGTTGCGCTTGCTGCGCTGGCTGCTGTTTTACCTGGTGCGCTTCCTGGCCCGGGTGGTGATGTTGTGCGGACGAGGGCTGGCGGGTCTGCTGGCACCCCTGGCGACCGGCCTGCGCCGCGGCCAAGACCGGCTGGAGTCGTATTACGCGGGCATTCTGCCAGGCGTGATCGCCGCTCCCGTGCGGGTTCTGGGGGCGGCCTTGCTGGCCCTGGTGCTCAGCCTGCTGCTGCTACCCGGCATGGGCCTGGACCTGGTGCCGCAATTGGCCCAGGGGCAGTTCGAGGCGGTGCTCAAACTGCCGCCGGGCACGCCGCTGGCACGCACCGATGCCCTGACCCGGCAGGTCGCCGAACGGCACAGCAACGACGCCGCGGTCGAAAGCATTTTTGCGGTGGCCGGGGTCGGCGCTCGGCTCGACGCCAATCCGACCGAATCCGGGGAAAACGTCGGCCGACTGCTGGTCGATCTGAAGCCCGGAACCGATGGCGCCGACGAGGCGCGGGTGATGGCGGCGATGCGCAGCACGGTGAACGCGCTCGGCATCCACGACGCCACCTTTGCCCGGCCGGCGCTGCTCAGCTTTGACACCCCGCTCGAAGTCGAACTGGCCGGCTACGATCTGGAACGGCTGCGTCTGGCCGGCAATCAGGTGAGCCGGGCGCTGCGCGCTTCCGACCGCTTCGCCGATGTGAAATCGACGGTCGAGGATGGCCAGCCGGAAGTGCAGATCTACTTCGATCAGGAACGCGCCGCCGCGCTCGGCCTGAGCACCCGTCAGATCGCCGATCAAGTGGTGCGCAAGCTGCGCGGCGAGGTCGCTACCCGCTACAGCTTCCGCGATCGCAAGATCGACGTACTGGTGCGCGCACGCGCCGAGGACCGCGCCTCGATCGAGGATATCCGCAACATCATCGTCAACCCGCAGAGCGACAAGCCGGTGACTTTGTCGGCGCTGGCCGAGATCAAAGTAACCGAGGGACCGGGCGAGATACGGCGCGCCGATCAGGAGCGGGTGGCGCTGATCTCGGCCAATCTGAAATACGGCGATCTCGGTACCGCCGCCGCCGAGGTGCGCCGGCTGACCGCGGGTCTCGGTCTGCCGGTTGGGGTGAGCGCTCGGGTCGCTGGCCAGAGCGAGGAGCTGGACGCCTCGGTCGATTCGCTGGTGTTCGCACTGGTACTGGCGGTGTTTCTGGTTTATCTGGTCATGGCTTCGCAGTTCGAGTCGCTGCTGCACCCATTCGTCATCTTGTTCTCGATCCCGCTTGCCCTGGTCGGATCGATCGTCGGCCTCAAGTTGTTCGGTATGCCAGTCAGCGTTATCGCGGCGATCGGCATGATCATGCTGGCCGGCATCGTGGTCAACAACGCCATCGTACTGATCGACTACACCAACCAATTGCGGGCCGAAGGCGTCGCCAAGATTGCTGCTGTGGTCGAGGCCGGGCGCGTGCGCCTGCGTCCGATCCTGATGACCACCCTGACCACCCTGGTCGGCTTTGTGCCACTCGCCCTGGGTCTCGGCGACGGCGCCGAGATCCGCCAGCCGATGGCGATCACGGTGATCTTCGGTCTGGCGATGAGCACGCTGCTGACGCTGCTGGTGATTCCGGTCATGTACGCGCTGCTCGACCGCCGCCCCGATCGTTATTACGTCGAGCGCGCCGCGCGTGCCGCCGTCGTGACCGGTTGAGCCACGCCGATGAGCCTGGTTCGTCTTAGCCTCAGCCGCCCGGTCACCACCACCATGGTGTTTATTTCTTTGGTGGTGGTCGGCCTGCTTGCCGCCGTGCGCCTGCCGCTCGAATACATGCCGGATTTCGACGCGCCGTTCGTGTTTGTGCAGATTCCCTATCCCGGTTCCACGCCCGAAGAGGTCGAGCGCACCATCACCCGCCCGGTCGAAGAAGCGTTGGCCACACTGTCCGGGATCAAGCGGATCAACTCCAATTCGCGCGCCGACGCTGCCGAGATTTTCATCGAGTTCGACTGGAGCCAGCAGGTCGGTGTGGCCGCGGTCGAGGCGCGCGGGCGCATCGACGCGATCCGGGCAGAATTGCCGGACGACCTGCAGCGCTTTTTCGTGCTCAAGTTTTCCACCGGCGACCAGGCCGTGCTCAGTCTGCGCATCGCATCGGATCGCGATCTGACCGGTTCCTACGATCTGCTCGAACGCAAGCTCAAACGTCCGCTCGAGCGCATGCCAGGCATCGCCCGGGTTGACCTGCAAGGGGTGGAGCAGCCGGAGGTGCAGATCGAACTGCTGCCGGATCGGATTACCGCACACAGCATCGATATTGCCGAACTCAACCAGCGCCTGGGCACAGCGACATTCTCAGCCTCGGCCGGTCTGGTCAACGACGGCGAACTGCGCTTTCGGGTGCAGCCGATCGGCGAACTGCGCGGACTGGATGCGTTCCGCGCCCTGGTCATCGACCCTTCCGGACTGCGCCTGGGCGATGTCGCCAACATCACGCTCAAGCCGGCGCGCATGGATTATGGCCGCCATCTGGACCAGCGTCCGGCGATTGCGGTGGAAATTTACAAGGAGCGCGGCGCCAATCTGGTCGAGGTCGGCCGCGCCGCGCTGGCCGCGGTGCAGGCGCTGGATAACGACCCGGAGATGCAGGGTATCCAGATTTTCTTTATCCAGGATCAGGCGCGCGGGGTCACTTCGTCGCTGGCCGAGCTAGCCGAGGCTGGCCTGATCGGTCTGGTCCTGTCGATGCTGGTGCTGTACGCCTTTTTGCGCCACTGGGCGTCTACGCTGATGGTTTCGCTGGCCATTCCGGTCAGTTTCTGCATCACCCTTGGCGCCATGTATTTCTTCGGCATCTCGCTCAACATCCTGTCGATGATGGGCCTGCTGCTCGGGGTCGGCATGGTGCTCGACAACGCAGTGGTCTCGGTCGAGAGCATTTACCAGAAGCGCGAGCAATGGCCACACGATCCGGTGCGCTGCGCCGTCGCAGGCACCGAGGCGGTGACGCTGGCGATCAGCGCCGGCACCCTGTCCAGCATCGTGGTGTTTCTGCCGAATATTTTTGGCGAGCGCAACTTCATCAGCCTGTACCTGATGCACATCGCAATCGCGATCACCATTGCCTTGCTGGCATCGTGGCTGGTCGCGGTTACCCTGATTCCGATGATCTCGGCGCATGTCGAAGTACCAGACCGTGGTCTGCACCAGGGCTGGATCGCCAAGTTTCGCCTGCGCTACGCGGATTTTGTTGCCTGGACACTTCGCCATCGGCCGCTGACCCTGCTGGTCACTCTGCTGCTGTTGCTGGTCAGCATG
Source organism: Lysobacterales bacterium (assembly GCA_050173995.1). Taxonomy (GTDB): domain Bacteria; phylum Pseudomonadota; class Gammaproteobacteria; order Xanthomonadales; family Ahniellaceae; genus 0-14-3-00-62-12. The sequence continues at coordinate 9,919 of JBFXKH010000117.1, forward strand.
GTGCCGGCCTCGCTGACCAAGAAAGATATGTTTCCGGAGGGCGAGACCCGCGATCTGATCCTCAATTACGAGTTGAACGGCATCTACCGGCTGGAAGAGCTTGAGCGTGCAGTCAGCCAAGTGGAGGACTACATCAATTCCCACCGGGCCGAGTTTGAGATCAAGTCGCTGTACAGCTATTTCAATGAGAGTGGCGACGCCATCACGTGGCTGGTGCTGACCGATGCCGATCAGGCCGTGCGCTCCAGTGCCGAGATCATGGAAGAAGTGCGTAAGGGGCTGCCGCCGCTCGCGGTCGGCAAGGTCGCATTCGGCCAGGGCCAGCGTGGCCAGTCGCAGGACGGCCTGACTCTGTCGCTGATCGGCGAATCCAATCAGGTGCTGAACGAACTCGCACCCAGTGCGCGCCAGGTGCTGGAACGGATCGACGGTGTGCGCGACGTGAAGAATCCGATCGGCGGCTCGGACCGCGAGGTGCAGGTGCGGGTCGATCGCGAGCGTGCCCTGCGCTATGGTTTCGACAGCAACCAGGTGGCGCAATTCATCGCCATTGCCATGCGCGGCGTACCGCAACGCGAATACCGCCACAATGGCCGGGAGATTCCGGTGTGGTTGCGCTTCAAGGGCGCCGAGTCGCAGGGGATTGGCGACCTGTCCGACCTGCAGATTCGTTCGCCCGGTGGCGAACGGGTGCCACTGATGTCCCTGATCGAAGTGCGTACCGCCGCCAGCGCCACCACGATCAGCCGAACCGACCGCCAGACCAGCCTGCAGTTGCAACTCAATCTGGTCAAGGATGCCAGTGCCGATGAAGTGCGCGATCGCATCAAGAAAGCTATGGATGCGATCGCCTGGCCACCGGGCTACCGTTGGAGTTTTGGCGGCGGCTTCAACGATTCCGACGAGGCCGGCCAGCAAATGGGCTTCAATACCCTGCTGGCGCTGGTGATGATTTTTATCCTGATGGCGGCGGTATTCGAGTCGCTGCTGTATCCGCTGGCGATCATCACCGCCATCGTGTTCTCGGTGTTCGGCATCTATTGGTTGTTCTGGTTGACCGGTACGACCTTTTCGATCATGGCCTGGATCGGGGTATTGATCCTGATGGGGGTGGTGGTCAACAACGGCATCGTGCTGGTCGAGCACATCAACCAGTTGCGCGACGCCGGTATGCCACGCGACCTGGCCCTGGTCCAGGGCAGCCGCGATCGGTTGCGCCCGGTGCTGATGACCATGGCCACCACAATTTTCGGCATGCTGCCTTTATGCCTGGGCAACACCCAGATGGGTGGCAACGGGCCGCCGTATTTTCCGATGGCTCGCGCGATTGTGGGCGGTCTGGTTTTTTCCACCTTGGTCACCCTGGCAGTGCTGCCGGTGATCTATGCGGTGTTCGACGACTGGCGGCGCAACACCGCGGCGTTCTTGCGGCGCGCCGTGGGGACAGAGGGTAGATGATGGGGGAACGGGGAATGGGGAACAGGGAATGGGGAACAGGGAGTGGGGAACAGGGAGTGGGGAAGCGGGAGCGGGGAAGCGTCGCCCCGGCGAACGCCGGGGCCCAGTTCTCAAAACTGCCGCAACGCGTGGCACGGGGCCCCGGCCTGCGCCGGGGCGACGGCTTTGCTCTCATCTGTTCCCCGACTCCGCGCCGTTGCGCTTCGCTTCGCTGCGCTGCGCTCAGCACAACCTATTGCAGGGAACGGGGAATGGGGAACGGGGAAAGCGTCGCCCCGGCGAACGCCGGGGCCCAGTTCTCAAAACTGCCGCAACGCTAGGCACTGGGCCCCGGCCTGCACCGGGGCGACGGCTTTGCTCTCATCTGTCCCCGTTCCCGACTCCGCACTGTTGCGCTTCGCTTCGCTG
>JBFXKH010000118.1:0-11393 GCA_050173995.1 Lysobacterales bacterium
CGGTGTACACCTCCAACCGAACGATGCGTCCGTCTCAGGGAATCTCCAACAGGCGTGCCCGTGCCATCGGCGCCAATACTGCCAGCTTCGGGTCGCCATCGCTGGCGCCGATGTAGATCGCACTCAGAAAGGCCCGAACATTGTGCCGGCGCGCCAGCCCGGCGCGACTTTGAAATGCTGCGCGCCAATCCGGCAATGGCGCCGGTGCCGCCACCGCCGCAAACCAGTCCTGCCACTGTGCGTCCGTGCGGGTCTCGCGCAATGCGGCAGACAGGACCGGACGCACCAGTCGTTCGGCTTCGCCATACACGTAGAAGTGCGTGCCAGCCGGGGCCACCTGCCCTGCCACCGCGGCCAGCAGGCGTTCGATCTGTGCGGCATCGACCGAAGGATTCAGCACCAGTTGCAGCAGCAGATCGGCGCCATGCGCCACGCCATGGCGCCAACCCTCGGCATCATCGAAGCCGCGATAGTCATCGACCGAAATCAGATAGCGCGCAGCGGCGGCGACCAATGCCTCGCGTTGCGCTGCGTCGAGCCAGGGCGCAATACGATCGGTGCGTACCAATTCGCTCATTACCAGCGCGGCGAACGGTCTGCGGAAACCTGCCGCGTCCGCGGTCGATGAATCCAGCAGCCGCAACAGCCGCTTCAACAGCGCGCGGCGGGTCGCCAGCGAAAGCCGATCCGCGCGCAGCCAGGCGCTCAATGCCTCGAAGGCCACGCCATCGCGCAGCAGCGGATCGGGATCGCCAAGGCAATCGAGCAGGCGCAGCGCGAGTGCATTGCGGGCCTGGGAATCCTCCAGCGCAAAGGCCCGGTCGCGCAGACCGGTCAGTTGTTCGCGGTCGTAGCCCTCGGGCGGGCAGGCGGCGTGGGTAGCGGCGGCACCCGCCGCCATCGCCATCAGCAACACGATTCGGCGCATCACGCCCTCCCTCGGCGACCGTCGCCGCAGCGCGCAGACTGTCACGGCCGCTTGCACCGGGCATGTGTCGTAGGTCATCGGCGGTCTATTGCGTGCCGCGGCCGAAATCCAATTCGACGCCACGGGATCATCGCGTCGAAGGGTCGCTCAGCCGTGACTGCGCGCTGGCCACAGGATCAGCGTTGGCGAGCCACCACCGGGCACGCTACGATCCTGGCATGCACTTCGAAATCATTGGCACGGTCCGAGATGTCGAGACAATCGCGCGCGGGTCTGGCATTCGCGAGCTGTCACGTCTGCGCAAGTCGCATGGCACCGGGAACTGGCGCAAGCGCAAAGGGGTCGCCACCGTAAAGCTTGCAAACGGCCAATCCCTGCTGGCTGAGGTACACTGGTACGAAGCTACCGGTCTTGGAAAGTTCGAGTTCAAAATCAAACGTTTGTTGGAATGACCGTCATGGCAAGACACAAATTTGTCGTCTGCATATCGAATCAGGGATACACGGCCTCTCTTGAACCGCGCAAGCTGTACGAGTCGTTGCCGGACCGCCAGGCACAGAAACTTGGTCAGGTCCGCATCGTCGATGAGTCGGGAGAGGACTATCTGTACCCCGCCGAGTTTTTCGAATCCGTAGAGCTCAGTGCACCAGTCGAAAAGCGCTTGTCGCAGGTCGCCTGACGGTACATGACGCGACCCTTTGGATCTGCACTGCGAATAGGATTGTTTAGTCGGCATTGCAGGTGTCCCGTTGTTTGGCAGCGCTGGTGCCCTTGGCGGTCTGGATCTCGGTTAGGACCCGGGCGGAATTGGACAACCCCACCCGGAGCGTATATATTCGCGCATATACTCCCCTGCCCGGAGCAGCCTGTGATCGAGACCCGTACTGCCAAACTGTTCAAGAACGGCGCCAGTCAGGCGGTTCGCCTTCCGATGGAATTCCGCTTCGAAGGCGATCAGGTCTACATCAGCCGCGATGATGCGACCGGTGATGTCGTCCTCTCGACCCGCCCCGGCGCCAAGGCCTGGGGTGAACTCTTCGAGCTGTTGCGTGCCGTGGAAGTGCCCGCCGACTTCATGGCCGAGCGACCGCTGAACGCGGTGCCGCCCGAGCGTGGCGTGTTCGACGAAGACGCGCCGCAACGCAAAGCAGCGCGCTGACGATGATGTACCTGTTGGATACCGATACCGCCAGCTATCTCATCAAAGGCAAGTCGGCCGCGATTGAGACCAGGCTGGCGGCGCTGGTGCCCTCGATGGTCTGCATCTCGGTGATGACCCGGGCGGAATTGCTGTACGGACTGAAGCGTCTACCCGCCGATCACCGACTGCATCTGGCGGTCGGCCGGTTCCTCAAGATCGTCCGCGTCCTGCCCTGGGATGCCGACGCGGCGGACTGGTACGCCGAGATTCGCCACCAACTGGTCCGCAGCGGGCAGCCGATCGGCGAAATGGACATGATGATAGCCGCCCACGCCCTGTCGGCGGGCGCCGTTCTGGTCACCAACAACGTCCGCCATTACGCGCGGATCGAAGCGCCACTGATGCTGGAGAACTGGGTGTAGCAAGCGATCTCCTTGGCATCCACGGGGTAGCGCAAGTCCATGAACCCCTTCAGCCCGACTATGTCGCCGCGGCTCGTGAGCCGCTTACCTTGCAAGCTGCCGCTTCGTGAAAACATCACCTTGCGCATCTAAGCGGACATCGGCCACCTTTATTCCGGTGGTTGCGACCTAACCAGGTCTCCGGATCAGGTGGTTGATCGAGTCAATGATTCGATCCAAACCCCTGGGGGAATCGGTAGCTGATGATGGCGACAGGCAACGAGGGCCAGAGGCCAGAACCCCGTTTTGATCGCTGAAAGGTTCTCGAAAGCCGTGTCGGTGCGACAGGCTTCCGCAATGGTTGCGAGGAGTTGACGGCCACCCTTGTCCAAGGGAAGGTCACAAAGCGCCTTGCCGTGATCGGTGTCGCCCACGTACAACTTCGTCTCTGACGTGACGTCGGGCATCCAGAGCTGCAACGTGCAGTGCTCCAGCTTTTCCCGCATCAGCCCGCTCAACATTTCGACCTCTTCGACTTGCCCAAATGCCTGCAGCCAGGCTGCAATCAGCGGTATGACTGTGCTGCCGGCGGTGGCCTCTTTGAAGTAGTTGTCCGATCGATCGCGGGGATGCTCGGCAAGCTCGCGGTAGTCAGATGAGCATGAGGGATAGCGTCCACGAGTGCGCACCGTAAAGTCCAGGCGATGGGCCATCTCATTCAGCCATGGGATCACTCCGGCTTGGTCCAGCCCGCTGGCTAGCCAGAGCAGTAAGAACAGTGCGATATCAGTGCCCTGGCGGTCGGTAACAGGCAACAGGAGTGCCGGGTTGTTGTGGACTAGCTCCAAGCCCGCGTGGGCAAATTGCGCTACAGCATTGCGCACTGTCTTGTCGCACGCCTTTCCGCTCTGTTCGCCAATCCAATGCATCCAAAGACCAGCAAGGCCGATACGCCCCAGCACCTCAAAGAGCGCGAGGTTCACGTCCAGCGAACTTTGCGAGCCAATAGACACTGATACCCCATGGCGCACCTGGGCGTAGGGCATCACCTTCCGCTCTACAAACTCCGATGCAACGGTGAGGTGTAGGTCGATCAACTGGCGAACGACGTTGCTGAGAGCCTTTGCCTCCCGGCTATTGCGGCCCAGGGTGGAGCGCAGAAGCTCCCAAACGCTCAACAGGGCGAGCTCACTCGCACGGTAGGGCGCCTCGAGATTGCCGACATCGCGCGCCCAGACGAACAGAATCCAAAGGCAGATGTTCAGTTGCCGGCCGGCGCGCACGCGAGCCTTGGCCGACGCTGCACCAGCCCTGCGAAGGTCACCGGCAAGTCTCGCGAAGTGCACATAAGACACGTCTGGCTCATCGACCATGGCGACGGCCTTTTGGAACCTACTCCGCATCGATTTTGGCAGGATATCTTCTCGCAGAATGCCTTTCAGGATCAGACCGGCGATTTTGTCCCCGTTCCACTCGTCGAAGGAGATGCGCTCGGTGGTGTTCTCGACCGTGTAGCCAGCAAGCGATTCGCGCACCTGCTCGCGTACGTCACCGCCGAAGACTAGGCAGATGACGATCTTCATGTCTTTGTACCTCGCCGGGATCCGATTACGGATGTATACGTCACGAATCTCGTTAAGCGAGGATCGCAGAGCTTGCGGCGTGCCGTCCCAGTCCTGACGTGTGAGGTCGCCCTGCTTCACGGAGAACAGAAAGACCTTCCGCTCGCCATCGTCTTGACCGACAGCAGCAACGTCCACGCCTCGCTGAAGAGTGCCCCTTCGCGGCCGCGAATAAACAGTAAAGCCCAACTCGCTGAGCAAGTCGGGGAGGATGGCGTCAAGTTCCTCTCGCTCCCTGAGTGAGGCCAAGTAGTCACGTATGAGAAGCTTCATGAAGCCATCTTCTCGGCCCGAAATGTCCGAAGAGTGAAATCGAGACTGACAGGGTCGACGAGCTCCATGCGAGGCATCTCGTAGGAAACCTTGAAGGACCGCAGGTCTGTTTCTACAGGCCGGAGCGAGTCCTGGCCGTCCTTGACAAAAGTGAGCGTGCGATTGCCGTACAGAACCACGCAATGCCTAATCAAGCTAAGAAACACAGACTGCGTCTGGGCTTGCTTGTGAGCATTGCGCATCTGGTCGGACTTTTGCCGCCACTCGATGTGGCGATGGCGTTCGGAAGGGTGCATCTCCTTGATATCCGGAACATCTTTCAGTGCCGCGAGGTAGGCTTCGTTCCGCGCCAAGGCTTGGTCGACTCGGCCCTTTGCTACGTCATCCGGAGCGAGTCTCACGAGATACTCGCGAATGCCGCCGTAGTTCAAGAGCAGCGGCTCGACTAACAGGCATTGCACCTCCAGCGCCGTATTTTCATCGCAGACCCTCAGCACGGAAACGAGGACCGACGCAGCCGTCGTCGGCTTCAAGAAGCACCATCCACTCGCCTTGCGGCAGATGAACACTTGAGCGGCTGGTGAGATAGCAAGGTCCTCTGCTCGAAGGCTCAGCAACGGTCCGCTCAGGCTACCGCTCTGCAAAGCATCGGCAAGACCATCACAGAGTCGTGGGGCGCCGATCTGGAGCCACTGAACCACCACACGGCTGAGGCGTTCTGCGGGACCGGAGAGCAACGTCCTGGTGAAGCCGTCGAGATCGCTGAGCCCAAGACTATCGTCTGGCCCTGAAAGCAACTGCGTAACGTAGGTGATTGCTGCAGCGTCATGCCCTGTTTCCAGAAGCAATTGCAGGCCATGATCGAGTCGTTCCACCGTCCCCTTGTTGGCCGGTTTGAGATGCGCAAGCGCCTCCAACAGGCAAGCGACAACACCTGGTTGCAAGCCCTCGCGTGACGCCCATAGTGCTTGTGCGGCTTGGTGCACTGTGAGGTCGCCAGCGTCCTTGACAATTCGCCTTACCAAGGTGTCCGACAAAGCCGACGACGTTTCTCGGTCTCGTGCCAAGATGGCCACCGTGGCTTGTAGCAGGTTGGCACGAAGGTTGTCGTCTCTGTCATGGTCCAGCAGTTCGCCAAATACAGCGAGCGTCGACACGCGCGAGTCCGGATCATTGTCGACGATTCGGCCAAGAGCGGTGATCGCAGCGAACCTGCGCGCATCGTCGCACGTGAGCGCGATCTGGCGGGCCTCGGTAATATCGTTTATCGCCTCCAAGGCGAAGGTGAGGTGCCGACTTGCAAGATCGTCGCCATCGCGTGCCGCAGCGATGATCTCGCTGGCGCGACGAGGATCTTTCGCGCACCAAGTGCGAAAGGCGGCGTTGGGCTGGTTGGCGGCGAGGTCCCCACCCCCGAGGGTCACCAAGGCTTCAACGCAATCCATCATCCGAGCGGGTAACGCGTCCAGTTCCGGTAGGATCTGGCAAAAGAATTGCGTTGCCATGAAGAACTCGGATTTGTTAAGCGTCTGCATGGCACCGCTCTCGATAATCCGGAGCAGATCGAGAGTTCCAGCATTGTGCAGTGCTGCGCAGCGCGCCATGACAGCTTGGACCTCTGCTTGGTCGTCCAGCCTGAATTGGCGCGCTAATTCCCCGGCCAGCATGCCATTCTCTACGAGGGCGACTAACTCTTCTGATGTGGGCATAACGGCCATGTCTCCTCGCTTCAGTTTCCGTCATGACCTCATATGAGCGCCCGGTGGTATCGGCCTGAGGACGAACAATTCTCCCACAGCACGAGGTCAGAGTGATTTGCGAGGAGACCGTTCAGCCGTGCGCGACTACGCACTGATGGACATCGCCGCAGAGTGATTCGGCGCCTTGGTTCCTCCGCCTCGCTTTCCAGGCCCAGCACCCAGAACACGCATTCGCGCACGCGATACAGGGGCTCGCGCTCGACGAAGCGGTGCAGCGCCCCGTGGCCGAGCGCGCACTCTAAAACTGGACGAAAACTGGACACCCAGCAGGTTGCTGACGAGAGTTTGGGTATCCTGGTTCCACTGGCGCTTTGTCGTCCATGACCAGAAAAGGAGATTCCATGGCAATGATCGTCGCTAAAGGTGGGGGCTCGCGATGACAGCACGCAACGAGCGCATACTGATCCTTTGCAAGACCTACCCGTCGCCCAGCGCCAAGCACGCGGAAACTTCATGCGTAGCGGGTGTCACCGAAAAAGGGGAGCTGCTGCGGCTCTATCCCGTTCCGTTCCGACTGATCGGTGACGCGCAACAGTTTCGCAAGTGGCAATGGATCGAGGCGCGCATCCGGCGAGCGCCGGATGATCGGCGGCGGGAAAGTCATCGCATCTACATAGACACCATCGAATTGGGCGAGATGCTGCCTACCGACAAGGACTGGGCGTTTCGCCGTCCGTGGCTGGAGAAGTTGCCGCTGTTCGAGGATTTCGACGCGTTGGAAGCGGCGCGGCTGCAGGAGAAAGGCCCCACGCTCGCTTTGCTTCGGCCGAGCCGACTGCTCGGATTGGACGTCAGTAGCGCCGGCAACCCGGACTGGACCGCCGAGGAGAAAGCCAAGCTACTCAGGCTCCAGCAGCAGGGAAACCTGTTCGAGGAAACCGAGCGCGACATTCGCCTGCTGCGCAAGCTGCCTTTCGACTTCCACTATCGCTATGAGTGCATGACGCCGAATGGGCCGAAGATATTCCGGCACAAGATTGTCGACTGGGAGGTGGGCGCCCTTTACTGGAACGTGAGCGGCAAGCATGGTCGGAGCTGGGAGACGCCGTTCCGCGCCAAGATTGAAGAAGATATCCCTTCGAAGGATCTGCTGTTCCTCATGGGGACCATTCACCGCTTCCCGGACCAGTGGCTGATTGTCAGCCTGCTCTATCCACCTAAGCTGCCGAGCGACGCGCCACGTCAGGAATTGTTGTTTCCGATGTGATGTGCACGACCCGCGGCCCGCCCGCGTCTGCAGCGGCGCGGGCGACCAGGCTGCGATGACAGCGGTTGAAGTCGGCTTCGAAACACAGCAAACCGCAAGGCGTGGCTCGGGCGAGCTTGGCAAGTTCGCCGATGGACGCGCCTTGGGTGGCAAGATAGGCACCGAAATCGCGGACATAACGCGGCCAGTCGCCGTCAGCCTTGAGTCGGTCGCGCACCGGCTTAGGGCAGCCCAGCGCCGGCATGTGCGCATACGCAATGCCGTGCTCGGACAACGCGACATCAAGGGCGCGCTTGGAGAAGCCGCGCTTGCGCGATAGCGGCAGTTCGCGCACATCGACCACGGTGAGTACTCCGGCCTGCTTGAGTCGCCGAAGGAACCCCTCCAAGGTCTGACCCTCGTAACCGATGGTGTGAAGGGGCATTGGATGGTTCATGGAATGGAATAGTAGCCGATCCCTGCGCAGCGTTTTGCTGAACGCGCAGTCTTATCGGCACATGCATACTCTCAAGGTGGGCAAGCACGACTGCGCAGTAATGCGCGCCGCGTGCTGCCCTTTCGAGCCGTCTTCGGCAGGGAACTGGAGGCAGGGAACTGGACACCCATGTGAGAGGGAGAAGCCACCTGCAGTCAGACTTCACAGTTTGAACTTGCCGCCAGCGGACCGGCGCTAAGATGGCCGCGTACGGGGCGGGCGGAGGCCGGGATGTGGAAGCTCATGGTCGGTTACGGGGCGCTGTTGGCGGCGGGGACGCTGGCCCTGCAGTGGCTGGACTTCCAGCGCCTGGCGCGGATGCATTCGGGCGATGTCTACCTGTTCCTGGTCGCGGCGGCCTTTCTGGTGCTGGGTATTGTGCTCGGCGTGCGGGTGTTCGCGGCGCCGGCGCCGGTCGCTTTCGACGGCAATCCGAAAGCGCAGGCGGCGCTCGGCCTGAGCGCGCGGGAACTCGACGTGCTGCGCGAACTGGCCGCAGGCAACTCAAACAAGGAGATCGCCGCGCGCCTGCATGTTTCGCCGAACACGATCAAGACGCATGTGGCGCGGCTGTTCGAGAAGCTGGGCGCGAGGCGGCGGACCGAGGCGATTCGCCGCGCACGGGAGCTGGGGATCGTGCCTTGAGACGGACGGATTCCGGGCGGATTACGGGTCATACCGGCAAAATCACCCGTTCGGGCGATTGCCGGAAGGCGCCGGATCGCGCCCAATGCCGACCCACCCACCACTGCGGAGAAGCTCTATGTTGCGCACCATTCTGAAGTACGGCGTGATCGCGGGTCTGGTCGTCGCCGGGTTCATGCTCGCCACGTTTGCCGTGTTCTCCGGCATGCCGCCGCTGAAATACGGCCTGCTGATCGGCTACACGACCATGCTGATCGCGCTCAGCGCGGTGTTCGTGGGCATCAAGCGGCACCGCGATGTGGACCGCGGCGGGGTGATCGGGTTCTGGCCGGCGTTCGGGGTCGGCCTGGGGATCAGCTTCATCGCCGGGATCTTCTACGTGGCCGCGTGGGAAGCCTTGCAGGCGATGACGCAGATGGATTTCGCCAGTTCCTATGCGAAGGCGATCATCGCGAGCGAGCAGGCGAAGGGCGCGAGCGCCGAGGCACTGGCCAAGCTCAGCGCCGACCTGGAGGCGTTCAAGGTCCAGTACGCCGACCCGCTGTTCCGCCTGCCGATGACCTTCTCGGAGATCTTCCCGGTCGGCGTGCTGGTCTCGCTGGTCTCGGCGGCGCTGTTGCGGTTCAGCCGCTTCCTGCCGGCGCGGCGGGCTTGAAGCGGCTCTTCCTTGTCGATCGCGGGTTGGCAGGCTTCCGCAAGGTGTTGGGTGTGCAGGCTCGGTACGCATGGCACCCGGCATCGTTCGGCCACCGACATCGCCAACTCGGCTCTTGTATTTCATATCCGAACGGATATAGTTTATGTCTGAAAAACGAAAGCTCTTGTATTGGGAAGGCGCCTCGAAGAAAGACTTCAAGGCGTTCCCTATCCCCGTCCAGAAGGACATGGGCGTCGCGTTGTTCGTCGTGCAGTTGGGCCGAACGCCCGATTCGGCGAAACTCTGGAAAGGTCTCGGCCCTGGTGTTTATGAGCTGGTGGAGGACCACCGGGGCGACGCCTTTCGCGCGGTCTACACCGTGCGCTTCGGCGATGCTGTGCACGTGCTACATGCGTTTCAGAAGAAATCCAAATCCGGAATTGCCACGCCACAGGCGGACGTAGAGTTGATCGAGAAGCGGTTGAAGGCAGTGCTCGCCCGTTATGGGTTGAGCGGGAGAACGTAATGAAGCGCAAAGCTGATCCTCAAGGCACCGACAACGTGTTGGCAGACCTCGGCTTCGATGATGCGGAGGAACTGTCGGCGAAGGCCGCTCTTGCGGTCAAGCTCAACGAGCTGATCGACAAGCGCGATCTCAGCCAGACGGAAGCGGCCGGCCTCACCGGCATGACCCAGCCCAAGGTGTCCCAAGTTCGCCGCTACAAGCTACAGAACATTTCTCTCGAACGGCTGATGCAGGCGCTGGTGTCGCTCGACCAGCATGTCGAGATCGTCGTACGGCCTGCGCGTCGCGCGCATGCAGCGGGCATTACGGTTGCCGCGTGAAAGGGTGTTGGACACTCATGCGAATGCAAGAAGTCGTCCTTTCGCCTGCCGGGTTTCGCCTTTGGGCGCTTGGCTAGACGCGCTTGAGAAAATCCGGATGCCGGCTGAATACCTGGCTGCGCCAATCGGCCTGGGTGCGATCGAGTGAATCGACCGGCAGATTGGGCAGGTGCCCGCAGGCGCGGTTGCGGCCTTCCTGTTTGGCCAGGTACAGGGCGCGATCGGCGATGGTGATGACGAAGTCGAGGCTGAACAGTTCCGGGCGTTCGCGATAGAACGGGTAGACCGACCAGCCCAGCGAAGCGGTCGGTTGGATCAGCACGCCGCTGTCGAGTTCGACATTGAGCTCGGCGATCGCGGCGATGATCTGCTCGGCGAATGCCTTGCCGTCGTCGCGGTGGCAGTGCAGGCCGAGATAGACGAACTCCTCGCCGCCGAAGCGGAAGATCAGGTCTTCCTCGCGCTTGAAGGCGCGCAGCCGGCTGGCGACGGCTTTGAGCACTGCATCGCCGGCGGCATGCCCGTGCTGGTCGTTGACCAACTTGAAGTGATCCAGATCGATCGCGGCGACGAACAGGTCGACGGCGTCTGCTTCCCTGGCGGTGCTGGCTCTGGCCTGGATGGCGGCCACCTCGTCGCGCATCCATTCGCCGAAGCGGTGGCGGTTGCACAGCCCGGTCAGCGGGTCGGTGGTCGCGGCGATCCGCAGTGCCACGGTCTTGGCGGCGACCAGGCGCTCCAGTTCGGCGCTGCGCTCGTGCAGGGCGCGCAGCCGCCATTGCACGCCGACCCCGACCAGGCTCAGGCCCAGCAGCCAGAACGCCAGCACCGCCCAGGCGCGGCGATACCAGGGTGCGACCACGGTGAGCGGCACGCTCGCGATACCGCCGCTGACGCCAGTCGCGTCTAGCGCCTCCACTTCGAAGCGAAATACGCCGGCGGCTAGATTGGTGAAATCGCGCTGGGTTTCGCCGCTCCACGGGCTCCAGGCGGCATCGCCAGGCTCGGGGCGGATGCGCGAGCGGTAGCGGTTCATGCCGGCGGCACGGTAGCTCGGCAGGGCATAGCCGAAGCGCAGGTTGGCGCCGGCCTTAAGAGTCAGCGCCGGCACCGCACCGGCGCCGTCGAACAAGGGCTGCTTGTCGCTGGATACCTCGCGGATCAGCACCTGTTGCGGCTGACTGCTCGGCACCTCGATGCGGGGATCGACGCGAACCACGCCGGCATCGGCGGCCAACCACACCACGCCGTCGGGATCGACCAGGATCGAGCGACTCACGCCGATCCCGGTGATGTCGTCAAAAATGCTGCGCTGCGCCCGAAACACCCCGGCGACATCGCGCTACAACAGGCGAATGCTGCCGCTGGCGTTGGCGACCAGGAGTTGTGTGGCGTCGAGGAATTTCGCATCGAGCAGGGCGCCGGGTTCGGTCAATGGAACGACGGCGCTTGGTGCAC
>JBFXKH010000119.1:0-11319 GCA_050173995.1 Lysobacterales bacterium
TCCGGGTCGATATACCAGAGCTGCTCGTTGCCAGTGGCGAGCAGCACCCGCAATTTGTGCGCCGGTGTGCCATCGACGTCTTCGGTGCCGAGGTATTCGAGCTTGTGGCCCTTGCTCGCGTAATCGAATAGCGGGCCGTCGATATCGGCCTGGATCTGCATGACCTTGAGCTCGTCGGCGCTCTGCTTTTCCGGGTCTTTGCGGCCGCGGAAGGGCTGGATCGCCCAGACCCCGGCGCCATCGTAGGCCTGGATCGCGGTCATGCCCTGGAGGCTGAGCTCGGAGCGGTAACGCCCCGGGCGCGCGGTCAGGGTCTTGATCTCGGCCTCGATGCCGCCGCCGGTGACGAACTTGCCGCTGGCCTGCACCGACTGGATCGCCTGCAGGGCGGCACGCCCGCCCCCGGCCTCGATCACCTTGCCGGCCAGCTCATCGGCCGTCATCGCCTGCACCATGCCGCTGCCCATGGCCACGGCAGCGAGCAGGCCCCATCGCATCTTGATCGGAAATCGCATCATCCCTCTCCCAGGTAAACGCCCGCGGCGCGGGGCGCAAACGCCGAGGCTAAACCCGCCAGTGGTCCGCCCCAAGTGACAAAGGTAACGGATCGACTGCGGCCGGGGAATGGCCGTGACAATGCCGCGCCGGGGAATCATGGCAGCGCAATTTCCTGAGGGGATTTGTGGGAGCGACGGCACGTCGCGACAGCCGGTAGCGTGGAATGACCCCGCCCAGCGCCTGCTTGACGCACAGATACGCAACTTGCGTAGCTACGTAGTCTGCGTATACTCATGCCCGTGAAAGCTCTGTTCGTTGAACTGCCGGCGTTCGAGCGTCATCGCCCGGGGTACCTGGACGATGCAGGATTCCAGGCGCTGCAAAACGTGCTGTTGGCGAACCCGGAGATGGGCGATGTCATCGAGGGTAGCGGCGGTCTGCGCAAGGTGCGTTTCCCCGATCCACGCCGTGGCAAGGGCAGACGCGGCGATCTGCGGGTGATCTACTACTGGTGGAATGCCGGGTTGCAGTTTTGGTTGTTCACGCTATACGACAAAAACGAAGCCAGTGATCTGACGCCCGCCCAGCGCCACGCACTCAAGGCACTGATCCAAGCCGAATTGCACGCGAGACAATCGTCATGAAAAACCGGACAGGTAAACCCCAAGCGAAGTCGCGGAAACGCGATGTGTTCGCGGAGCTGAGCGAGGGCTTCGCAGCCCTGGGCGAGGCGCGCGCCGGCAAGCGCACGTTGCGCACGCATCCGCTTGCGTTCAAGCCGGCACCCGAGTTGACGCCAGAGGAACTGCTTGCGGTACGCGAAAGTCTGCACTTGTCGCGTGTCCTGTTCGCCACTTATTTGCGCACCAATTCCCGCACCCTGGAAAACTGGGAGCAGGGACGCGCCAAACCGAACGCACAGGCCGTGCTGCTGATCAATCTGGTGAAGCACTTTCCAGATACGGTCGAACGTCTGGCGTCGATCTGATCCGAACGAACTGGCATTGCCGATTGCGCGCGTTTTTCGCCGACTCCATGGTCGAACTGCCGCTCGCACTTCAGCCGCACGATGACCGCGCTTGTGCCGGGCACTCAGCCGCGCAGCGCGTCGAGCATTTTCTGCACGCGCTTTTCCGATACCGGTTCGCGGGTGCCCAGTTCCTGGGCGAAGGTCTGTACGCGCAGTTCTTCCAGGGCGAAGCGCACCCTGGCAAAGTCTGGCGGGTAGCGGCCGATCGGGATCGGGCCACTGGCGACGCCGGGATCGGCGGAGCGCAGCGCGTCATCGAGTTGCGCGTGCAAGGCGCGGATCGGCAGCATCCGCGCCTGGTCGCGGCGCGGGTCCTGCTGCAGGCGTTCGGCGCGCAGGCGCATGGCCTTCAGATAGCGCGGCAGCTCGCGCAATTGCGCCGCGCTGAAGGTGGCGGCGAAGCCGGCGAATATGAGCTGCGCCAGTTGTTCGCGCAGGTCGTCGAAATTGGCCTTGGCGAAGCCGAGCAGCGGGCTGTTGAGTCGGGGCAGCAGCTCGACGTAGGCAGCCAGGCTCGCCTCGACCGCGGCCAACCGCTCGCTGGCACGCACGAACAACTGCCGGCCGAGCCGTTCGGCGGCCGCGGCCAGTGCCGGTTCGCTGCGGATGTCGGGGTCGATCGGTTCCAGCAGTTCGGCCAGCGCACCGGCCACGATGTCGCTGCGCAACTGGTCGGGCGAGGCGATCGGGGTGTAGGCCAGTGCCAGTTTCGAGCCCAGCGGCAATTGCTTGCGGGCCGAGCGCAGCCGCTCGGCCAGGCGCCATTCGAGCAGGCGGCAGAGCCCGGCACGGTGCGCGGTCCGCGCCGCTTCAGGCGATTCGAATACCGCCAAATCGACGCGCTGCACGCGATCGACCAGGGCCGGATAGGCGAGCAGTCCCGAGGCGGCCTGGACCGAGACCGGCAGGCCGGCGGCCGGCAGTTCGCGCACGTCGCTGGCGGCGTATTGGCTGGCCGCCTTACTGGCGAAGGCGCTGCGCGCGCGCTCGCCAAACTGCTGCTGCAATGCGGCCAAATCGCGACTGCTGGCCAGTGGCTGGCCACGCTCGTCAAGCAGGCAGATGCGAAAACGCAGATGCGCCGGCAGGGCGGCCTCGGCCTCGCGCCCTTGTTCGGCGCTTACCTCCACCCCGGTGACGCGCAGCAGGAAAGCGCGCAACTTGTCGGGCAGATCGCCCTGCCCGAACGGCGTGGCATCGGCAAAGGCTCGGGCGAAATCCGGGGCCGGCACGAAATTGCGGCGCAGGCTCTTCGGCAGGGCGCGGATCCATTCGCTGACCAGGGCTTCGAGTAATCCCGGCACCAGCCAGGTCAGGCGCTGCGGATCGACCGCGTTCAACCAGCCGAGCGGCAGTTGCAAGCTGACCCCGTCGTCCGCGGCGCCGGGGGCGAAGTGGTAGTCGAGTCGCAGGCGCTGCTGGCCCTGTACCAGCACGTCGGGGAAACGCTCGCGCTCGCTGGCGCCGCTTTGCAGAACCTCGGCCAGGGTCCATTGCAAGCGTGGTGCGTCGGCCGCGTCGGAGCCGGCCTGGTCGCGCTCGATCGCCAGCGCCCAGGCGTCAAACGCCTTGCTGCCGGCGATGCCGGCCGGCAGCCGCTGATCCCACCAGTCGGCCAATTCTTCAACAGAGCGCAGCAGACCGTGGCGACGTTGTTTGGCCTCCTCTTCCGCGGCCTCGGCCAGCACCGCACGGTTATGCGCGATGGCGCGGGAGCGGGAATCGATCTCGCAGGGCACCAGCGCCGCACGGATGAACAGTTGGCGCGCCGCGACCGGATCGATGCTGCCATAGAACACCCGGCGCCGCTCGACCAGCATCAATCCGAACAGGCTGACCTGCTCGTAGGCCTTGACCTGGCCGCTGGCGCGGTCCCAGTGCGGGTCCAGATAGTTGCGTCGGATCAGTTGCGGCAACTCGGCGATCACCCAGGCCGGCTCGATCCGGGCGTTGCCGATCGCGTAGAGTTTCTGCGTATCGAGCAGGGTCGCCGATACCACCCAGGGCGGCGGCGAGCGCGTCAGCGCCGAGCCGGGAAACAACTGGAAGCGACGACCGCGCGGTCCCTGGTACTGGGTCTTTTCCTCGCGCCGACCGATGTTGCCGGGCAGACCGCTGATCAACGCCCGATGTACCGCCTCGAAGCTGGCCGCTTCGCGGTTCGCGGTGAAGCCGAGCGGCTCGCACTGCAACAGCAGTTGCCGGTGCAGTTCGCGCCATTCGCGCATGCGCAGGAAGGCGACGAAATGCTGTTCGCACCAGCCACGCAATTTCGATTGGGTCAATTCCTCGTGGGCGGCGCTGTAGGCCTGCCACAACTTCAGCACGCCGATGAAATCCGAAGCCGGATCGGCGAACCGGGCGTGCGCGGCGTCGGCGGCGGCGCGCGCCTCGACCGGGCGTTCGCGCGGATCCTGCACCGATAGGAAGGCCGCGATCACCAGCAGTTCGGCGAGCGCGCCGTTCGCCGCGGCGGCGACCAGCATACGCGCCAGCTTGACGTCGATCGGCAGCCGGTTGAGTTGACGGCCGATCGCGGTCAGCCGGGTCTTGTCCGCGCTGATCGCGCCCAGCTCCAGCAACTGCGCATAGCCTTCCTTGATCGCGCGCTCGGGCGGTGCGTCCAGAAACGGAAATTGCTCGATCGCGCCCAGGCCGAGCCCGAGCATGCGCAGGATCACCCCGGCCAGCGAGGAACGCAGAATCTCCGGATCGGTAAAGCGGGCGCGGGCATCGAAATCGGCCTGGTCATAGAGCCGGTAGCAGATGCCCGGCCCGACCCGACCGCAACGCCCGGCGCGCTGGTTGGCGCTGGCCTGCGAGATCGCTTCGATATGCAGACGCTGCACCTGGGCGCGGTGGTTGTAGCGGCTGAGCCGGGCCAGGCCGAGATCGACCACGTAGCGGATGCGCGGCACGGTCAGCGAGGTCTCGGCGACATTGGTCGCCAGCACGATGCGGCGTTTCGGGCCGGGATTGAAGATGCGGTCCTGGTCGCGGGCCGACAGCCGGGCATACAGCGGCAGCACCTCGGTTTCACGCAGGCGCGCGCGTTCGATGGCGTCGTGGGCGTCGCGGATTTCGCGCTCGCCGGGCAGGAACACCAGCACGTCGCCGAGGCCGTCGCTGGCGCCGATCTCGTGGATCGCGGCCAGCAGCCGATCGCTGTCGCGGTCGCCGCGCGCGCGCGGTTCCCGCTCGCGGCTGGCGCCTTCGCCGGCCGGTTCGGGCGGTCGGTAGCGCACCTCGACCGGGAAGCCGCGACCCTCGACATCGATCACCGGCGCATCGCCGAAATGCCGCGCAAAACGCTCGGTGTCGATGGTCGCCGAGGTGACGATCAGCTTGAGATCGGGTCGGCGCTCAAGCAGACGTTTCAGATAGCCGAGCAAGAAGTCGATATTGAGGCTGCGCTCGTGCGCCTCGTCGATGATCAGCGTGTCGTAGGCCGACAGGCTGCGGTCGCTCTGGGTCTCGGCGAGCAGGATGCCGTCGGTCATGAACTTGACCAGCGCATTCGCGCCGACCTGGTCGTTGAAGCGCACTTGAAACCCGACCAGGCCGCCGACCTCGCCGCCGAGTTCGGTCGCGACCCGCCGCGCCACGCTGCGCGCGGCCAGTCGGCGCGGCTGGGTACAGCCGATCATGCCGGTGCGGCCGCGTCCGGCGGCCAGGCATAGCTTGGGCAATTGCGTGGTCTTGCCGGAGCCGGTCTCGCCGGCCACGATCAACACCCGATGCCTGCCGATCAGCTCGATGATGCGCTCGGCCGCGCGGCTAACCGGCAGCGACTCGTCCAGGCGGATCGGTGGAATACTGGCGGCGCGCGCCGCGACCTTCGCGAGCGATGCGGCGATCGCGCCTTCCACCGCATCCAGTGCGGCGGCGTCCGGCCGCGCGCGTGCACGATCCAGCGCCGCGCGTAGCCGGTCGCGGTCGCGGGCCAGAGCCTGGGGCAGTTGCTGACGCAAGGCGGTCAGGCGCGGACCATGGTTGTCGTCGGACGCGAGCATCGAAGTTGAGCGCCAGTGGGCCGCGGGGGCCGGGCATTCTGTGCTCCAAGCCGCTCCGATGCAACGTGCGGCAGATACGGCAGTGAACTTCCGGCCCAGGACTGCGGCCATCCAGAGTGGAACTGCGCCGTGATCGAAGCGTGGCCAGGCCAGCATTGCGTTAGGCTTGGCGGAGAATCGTTGTCAACCTGGCTCTTCCCGCCGATCTGCATGCAAAGCCACCGATCAGCCGTCCGTATCGCACTGTTGCTGGGCCTGGTTGCCATCGGCTGCTTGTTTTTCGCCCTCGACCTGGATCGCTTGCTGACCCTGGACGCGCTCAAGGAACGACAGTTGTGGTTGCAGCAGGCGGTGGATCGCCGACCGCTGCTGGCGATGGCGACGTTTTTTGTCGGCTACGTGCTCGCGACCACGCTATTCCTTCCGGGTACAGTGATCCTGACTATTGCCAGTGGCGTGCTGTTCGGCTGGTTGCGCGGCACCTTGCTGGTGTCGTTTGCCAGTACGCTCGGCGCGACCCTGGCGTTCTGGGCCTCGCGCTATCTGTTTCGGGATCTGGTCGAGAGGCGCTTTGGCGATCGTCTGGCCGCGGTCGATGCCGGTATCCGCGCGCAAGGCGCCTACTATCTGTTTTCGCTGCGGCTGATCCCGCTGATTCCGTTTTTTCTGGTCAATCCTTTGATGGGCCTGACCCGCATGCGCACCGGGGTCTACGTGCTGGTCAGTCAGCTCGGCATGCTGCCGGTATCGGCCACCTTCGTGCTGGCCGGCACGCAACTGGCCGCAATCAGCACGCCGCGCGATATCCTTTCGCCCGGTTTGCTCGGAACTTTTGCCTTGCTTGGAGTGTTGCCGATGGGAATTCGCCAGTTTTTGAAACGCCTCAGCGCTGCCCGCGTCTACCGCGGGCAGCGCAAGCCGAAACGCTTCGATTACAACCTGGTGGTGATCGGTGCCGGTTCGGCCGGCTTGGTCAGCGCCTACATCGCCGCCACCGTGCGTGCCCGGGTGCTGTTGATCGAGCGTCACAAGATGGGCGGCGACTGTCTGAATACCGGTTGCGTGCCGTCCAAGGCGCTGCTGCGCTCGGCGCGGTTGCTGGCCGAGGCCCGCGATAGCCATCGCTTTGGCATCGCCAGCATGCGCGCCGAGTTCGATTTTGCCGCGGTGATGGAACGCGTGCAGCGGGTGATCGCCAAAGTCGAGCCGCACGATTCGGTCGAGCGCTACCAGAGCCTGGGTGTGGAAGTGACGATCGGCGAGGCACGGCTGGTCTCGCCCTGGGAAGTCGAAGTCGGCGGGCGACGGGTATCCGCGCGCAGCATCATCATCGCCAGCGGCGCCCGACCATTGGTGCCGCGCATTCCGGGGCTGGATCAGGTCGATGCGCTGACCAGCGACAGCGTCTGGGGACTGCGCGAGCTGCCAGCCAATTTGCTGGTGCTGGGCGGCGGCCCGATCGGTTGCGAGCTGACCCAGGCGTTCGCGCGTTTCGGCGCCAAAGTCACCCAGGTCGAAATGGCGCCGCGCCTGCTGCCGCGCGAAGACGCCGACGCCGCGGCCGAAGTCGCCCGCCAGTTTGCGCACGAAGGCATCGATGTGCGGACCGCGCACAAGGCGCTGCGCGTCGAGAAAGCCGGCGCCGAGCAATTTCTGGTCTGCGAACACCAGGGCGCCGAAGTGCGTCTGCCGTTCGACCGTATCCTGCTCGCGCTCGGGCGCCGGCCCAATACCGAGGGCTTCGGCCTGCAGGAACTCGGCGTGGCGATCAGCCCGCGCGGCACGATCGAGGCGGATGCGCTGCTCGCCACCAACTTCCCGAATATTTTTGTCTGCGGCGATGTCGCCGGTCCCTACCAGTTCACCCACACCGCCGCGCACCAGGCATGGTTCGCCGCGGTCAATGCGCTGATCGCACCATTCTGGAGTTTTCCGGTCGATTATCGGGTGATTCCCTGGGCGACCTTTACCGAGCCCGAGGTGGCACGCGTCGGCCTGTCGGAGGACGAGGCGCAGGCGCAGAACATTGCGGTCGAGGTTACCCGCTACGGCATCGACGATCTCGACCGGGCGATCGCCGATGGCGCCGATGAAGGCTTCGTCAAGGTGCTGACCGCGCCGGGCAGCGACCGCATTCTCGGCGCCAGCATCGTCGGTGCCCACGCTGGCGAACTGCTCGCCGAATTCGTGCTGGCGATGAAACACGGCATCGGGCTCAACAAGATACTGGGCACCATCCACACCTATCCGACCATGGCCGAAGCCAACAAGTATGTCGCCGGCAACTGGAAGCGCGCGCACGCGCCGCAGGCCGCGCTGCGTTTTGCTGAACGCTTTTTCCGCTGGCGCCGGGGTTGAGTGGGCCCGAGTAGCACCGCCATGTCGGGTTTGAACGAGCTCAGCGTGATCGTGCCGTTGGCCCCAGGCGAGAACGCCTGGCGCACGTTGCTGGGCGATCTAACGGCGCTGCCCGCTTCCAGTGAAGTGATCCTGGTGGCGGCCGCCGGCACGCCAGCCCCCGACGATCTGGTCGCCCTGGCTGCGGCACTGACGCCGATCCTGGTCTGGTGCGACGCGCCACGCGGCCGTGCCGCGCAGCAGAACGCAGGCGCGGTCGCGGCGCGCCACCCGCTGCTGTGGTTCCTGCACGCGGATTCCCGCGTCGGCAGCCAGGCACTGATCGAACTGGCGCGGGCCCGGCCGCGGCTGGCCGGGCGACTAGGCTATTTCGACCTGGCGTTCGCCGCCGATGGTCCGCCGCTCATGTGGCTCAACGCGATCGGCGCGAAGATTCGCAGCCGCGCGCTCGGTCTGCCGTTCGGCGATCAGGGGCTGTTGCTGAATCGGGTGGATTTCGAACGGCTTGGGCGCTTCGATCCGGGCGTCGGCTGGGGCGAAGACCACGACCTGGTGTGGCGCGCGCACCGTGCCGGTTTGCGGCTGCTGCGCATCCCCGCAACGGTCACCACCAGTGCCCGCAAATACGCCGAGCAAGGCTGGCTGCGGACCACGCTGCGGCATCTGGCCGGCACCTGGCGGCAGGCCCGGACCTTCTCGCGTACGCGGGTTCCGAAGTGAGCGCCGGTTTCGCGGTCTTCGTCAAGACCCCGGGGCGCTCGGCGCTGAAAACCCGGCTCGCCGCCGGTATCGGCGAGGCGGCGGCGCTCGCTTGGTATCAACTGGCCGCGACTGCGGTCGGCGAGGTGGTATCAGCGGCGGTCGGGCCGGATAGCCGCGCTTACTGGGCAGTGGCCGAGTCCGAAGCACTCGACGATCCCCGCTGGGCCGGGCTGCCGGTGCTGTGGCAGGGCGCGGGTGGGCTTGGCGAGCGCATGGCCAGGGTGCACGACGAACTGATCGGTCGGCACGGCGGCGGCATCCTGCTCGGCGCCGACGCGCCGCAGATCGATGCCGACGATCTGCAGAACGCCGTCGCCTGGCTGGAGTGCGATTGTGCGCATTCGGTGCTGGGGCCGGCGACCGATGGCGGCTTCTGGCTGTTTGGCAGCAATCGTCGGCAGGCGCGCGCGGCCTGGAACCAAGTGGCCTACAGCCAGCCCGATACCGCCGAGCGATTCGTCGCTGCCCTGTCGGCAGCCGGTCAGTGGCAGCGTTTGCGAAGGCTCGACGATGTCGATCGCGCCGCCGATTTGGTGCCCTGCATTGCCGCGCTGGCCGCGCTTGCCGAGCCGACCCCGGCCCAGCGCCGACTGCTCGAATACAGTCTTCGTCTGGTCGAAGCCGCTTCCGGGCCAGCAGCGGACGCGCCGGTCGCCGGCCGATAAGATCGGCCATTCAACTCCCCAATAGCGCACAGGAACCTCATGTCCGACTGGTTGCTCAGCCACGAACCCCTACTGCGCCTCGCGGTGCTGCTGAGCGGTCTGCTCGGTCTCGGCCTGCTCGAACGCTGCTGGCCAGAGCGTCAGCGCCTGCCGTATTGGCCGCGCTGGGCGCAGAACCTGGGCCTGGCCCTGGTCGCCACCCTGGCCCTGCGCCTGGCGGTGCCGGTCGCCGCACTGGATATCGCGCTATGGGCCGATCAATCCGGCTTTGGCCTGTTGCGCTGGTTCGAAATTCCCAACCTCATCGCGCTGCCGCTCTGCATCGTATTGCTGGATGCGGCGATCTACGCTCAGCACCGCGCCATGCATCGCTTCCGCTGGCTGTGGCGGATCCATCGTGTCCACCACAGCGACACCGGGTTCGATGTCAGCCTGGCGTTGCGCTTCCACCCGTTCGAAATCGTGCTGTCGATGCTGTACAAACTGAGCGTGATCGCCGTGCTCGGTGCTGCACCGCTGGCGGTCATCGGTTATGAATCGGCCCTGCTCGGTTTTGCCCTGTGGACGCACGCCAACCTAGCCCTTCCGGCGGGCCTGGATCGGTGTCTGCGCTGGTTGATCGTCACGCCCGAGATGCACCGCGTGCACCACTCGGTCGAACGCGCCGAGACCGACAGCAATTACGGCAACATCCTGTCGTTATGGGACCGCTTGTTCGCGAGCTATGTGGCCGCGCCGCGCCAGCCCAGCAAACAAATGCCGATCGGTCTCGGCGAGTTCCGCGAGCCCGGCGCGCAGCGGCTGACCGCACTGTTGGAACAGCCGTTCCGCTGATCCCAGAGTGACCGCGGCGCCGGCGCTGGAAAGCTCAGGGCTTCCAGCGATAGCCGGCGCCATGCACGGTATCGATCTGGTCGAAGTTGGCGTCGATCGCCAGAAACTTCTTGCGGATGCGCTTGATGTGCGAGGTGATGGTGGCGTCGTCGACCACTACCTGGGCGTCGCGCATCAACTGATCGCGCGACTTCACGTGGCCGGGATGGCGGACCATGGTGTGCACCATCCAGAACTCGGTCACCGTCAACGGCACCTCGGTGCCGGTCCAGGTGACCAGCATGCGCTCCGGCAGCAGCGCCAGCTCGCCCTGCTGCAGCACCGCCTCGGCGCCTTGCGGGCGGCGCAAGGCATCGATGCGGCGAAACAGGGTGTTGATGCGTGCGGTCAGGTGCGGCAGCGACACATCCTTGGTCAGATAGTCATCGGCGCCCAGCCGCAGCCCCGAAATTACATCGAAATCGGACTCGCGCGCGGTCAAAAAAATGATCGGCAGCGTCGCCGACTTCTGGCGCAGCTCCCGGCATAGATCGAAGCCTCCCTCGGGCTCGTCGCCCAGACCGATAT
The DNA here is from genome assembly GCA_050173995.1 of Lysobacterales bacterium. GTDB lineage: Bacteria > Pseudomonadota > Gammaproteobacteria > Xanthomonadales > Ahniellaceae > 0-14-3-00-62-12. The sequence continues at coordinate 10,728 of JBFXKH010000119.1, forward strand.
CGATCAGCACCAGATCCGGCAGGCGCACATCGAATCCACGGCTGGCTTCCGGGCGGGAAGCATAGGTCTGCACCTCGAAGCCGAGCCGGCGCAGCGCGTCGGCATAGTTGGCGCGGATCGCGGGTTCGTCTTCTACGATGGCAATGGCTCGGGCCATGGGTCGCTCCAGGAAAGCATTGATGCCGGGCTCGGCGATGCAGAGCTTACGTTCGTCCTCCGCATCGCCACAACCGCTTGGGCGCACACGCCTGCGAAAAGGCCGCGCGGGTCAGACCTGGACAGCGCATGGCGTGGTGCCCCGAACGGCCGCGGGATGCGGCACCGGTCATCCGATCTCCCGCGCATAGGCCTAAAGCGCGCGGTTGCAGGCTGCGGCCGGCGGCGAAGAAATTTCTTCGCTCTGGCTGTTGACGTACACGAAATCTGGTGTATGATTGTCGGCTCGCTGGGGTGTTGGAAGCCTCACGGTCGGACGAAAGGTTCGATTGAGCGATGATCTTTGACAGCGTGCACAGGACTCTTGTGTGGGCGCCTGGTGGGAGCAATCCTGCCGAAGGTAGAGGCGTCAACACAGAGAGAAGCAAGAACAGTA
>JBFXKH010000120.1:0-11132 GCA_050173995.1 Lysobacterales bacterium
GCGGAGCTGGTCAAGCCGGGGCCCAGCGGTGACCGTAGCGGCACATCCGAAACTGGGTCCCGGCGTCCGCCGGGACGACATTGCTCTTGATCTTCCCACTCCCCACTCCCCATTCCCCATTCCCCAATCCCCATTCCCCATTCCCCAATCCCGACTTCCGAGACCCACGCCATGAACCCGACCGCCAACTGGAACTATCCGACCCCGATCAAATTTGGTGCGGGTCGCATCAGGGAACTGCCCGAACACTGCCGCGCCCAGGGCATCCTGCGGCCGCTGCTGGTCACCGATGCCGGTTTGGCCGACGCACCGATCACCCGCGACGCCCTGCAATCGCTACAGGCCGCCGGCCTGGCGGCGGCGTTGTTCGCGAAAATCCAGCCCAACCCGGTCGAGGCCAACTTGCTCGACGGATTGGCCGCCTACCGCGCCGGAGGCCATGACGGCGTGGTCGCGTTCGGCGGCGGCAGCGGGCTCGACATGGGCAAGCTGATCGCATTTATGAGCGGCCAGACCCGACCGGTCTGGGATTTCGAAGACATCGGCGACTGGTGGACCCGCGCCGATGCCGACGGCATCGCCCCGATCATCGCCGTGCCGACCACCGCCGGCACCGGCTCCGAAGTCGGACGCGCTGGCGTGCTTACCGACCAACGCACGCACACCAAGCGCATCATCTTCCACCCGAAGATGATGCCGCGGGTGGTGATCTGCGATCCGCAGCTCAGCGTCGGCATGCCGGCCAGGATCACCGCCGGCACCGGCATGGATGCCTTCTCGCACTGTCTGGAAGCCTACTGCGCGCCCGGTTTTCATCCGATGGCTGACGGCATCGCGGTCGAGGGCATGCGCCTGATCGCCAGCGCATTGCCGCAGGTGATGCGCGAGCCCGGTGACCTCGATGCCCGCGGCCAGATGTTGGCCGCCGCCGCGATGGGCGCCACCGCCTTCCAGAAAGGCCTGGGCGGCATGCACGCGCTGGCCCATCCGATCGGCGCCCTGCACGACAGCCACCACGGCATGACCAATGCCACCCTGATGCCCTATGTGCTCGCGTTCAACCGCAGCGCCATCGAAGCGCGCATCGCCCGGCTGGCCGCTTATTTGGGTCTCGCGGATCCTGGCTTCGACAGCTTCCTGCAATTCGTGCTGCAACTGCGCCGCGACGTCGGCGTTCCGCACACCCTGCCCGAACTCGCCGTCGACGACCGCCACGCCGCGCTGATCGCCAAAATGGCCGTCGAAGATCCGTCCGCCAGCGGCAACCCGCTGCCACTCTCCGAAGCCGCCGCCGCAGCGATCTTTGCCGCAGCCAGCGCCGGCAAACTCTGAGCGTAGCGCGCGGGGGCGACCCGGCGGGTCGCCCATGGTCTGCCCGGTCGCAGGAACATAGGTTGTGCTGAGCGCAGCGAAGCGCAACAGGCCGAAGCCCGAAACGTAGGTTGTGCTGAGCGCAGCGAAGCGCAACAGCGTGGAAAATGTTCTGAGCCAATATCGGCAGTCGGCAAGTGCCGCGAACCTCCATCACGCCGGAACCGCCACCGAGCGCCAGCCATCAATCGGCCGCATCGTCCGGCGGAAATGCTTCGGTCAACGTGCCCAGCCACCGGGCATACGGTCGCCAGCGGCCGATGCTGGCGGTGCTTACCGGCTGCCGAACCTGCACTGAGCTTAAGGTCGCGACTGGTGCCTGGGCGCGGGCCTGCACATCGACGACACCGGCATGCCATTCCAACCCACAAAAATCGAATACCCGCCGGGATTCGCGCTCGGGATGGCGCACCAGGTTCTCGTAGTCGATGTCCAGAATGAAGCCCGGATAGTGTTCATGCCAGTGCCGCATCAGCCCACGATAGAGTTCGTGGTAGTGGACCAGGTCGTCCAGAGCATAGGTATGGGAGACGCTCGCGCCGAACATTTCGCGATAGTTGGCAAAGCACAAATCGATCGGATCGCGGCGCATGTGCAGAATTCTGGCATGCGGGAGGGCATGGCGAATCAGTCCGATATTGAGGAAATTGGCTGGTGCCTTCTCGGTCACGAAGCGCCGCCCGCCCGACTGATGGTGTGCAGAGGCATCGAATGTCGCCCTGGCCCGCGCAAAATCGATGCGGCCAGTCTCGACAAGCAGAGCCGGCTCCGGCACCTGTTGGTAAACGCGATCTGCGCCGTCTCGTATCGCGGCGGCGAAGCGATCGGTTTCGCCGGCATCGTGGACCTGGCTTGAGGCACCGAGCATGCGTTCGATCAAGCTGGTTCCGGAACGGTGCAGCCCCACGATAAAAATGGGCGTGGTGTCCGCAGAGACGGCGGTTGGCGTGGGTTCGGCGAGGGGAAAGGTGCGCCGCAGCGCGGCGAACAGTTGTTCCTCACTGGCGCGGTGGTAGGGACGGTCGATGCGGGCAGCCGCACTGGCTGCGCTCAAAGCCTCCCAAGCTGCGCTGATTTCACCCAGATCATCCAGCTCCTTAAACAGCGCATAGCCAAGAAAAGCGCGATCGGATGCCGCGAGCCGGGGCGTGGCCAGCGCGCTCTGGATGGCATCGACATGGTTGCTGGCTGCGGTCTGGCGCTTCAGTCTGGACAAGAGCCAATAGGCCATTGCCACCGGGGGCGTTCGCTTGAGTAGGCCCTCCAGTTCGCTGGCCGCACGATCCGAGTCGCCCAAGTAATTGAGGATCAGCGCTCGATTGAATCGGCCGACCGGATCCGCGGGGTTGCTGGCAACGGCTTGGTTTGCCCAATCCAGAGCCAGTCGATGCGCGCCCACGGCACTGAGCAGTGTGGCGGCATGAGCGATATCCGCCGCCGGCATCTTTGACCGAAAGGGATAGCGCGCTGCCCAGGCGATCAATGGATCATGCAGTGAAAAGGAGCGCAGGCAAAGTGCTACGTCAAGGGCCATCTGGGGCGGGCATTCGGCGTGCGCCAGTACGGCCACTGCGGCCTCCCGCGCGACGCGGTAGCGACCCCGCTGCAACTCAAGCTGCACCTGGTGAAATCGCGGTTCGAATGCCCGCGGCATCTGCTTGCACCAGTCGGCGAGAAGCGTGTTGGCAGCGTCGAAAAGACCATCCCGGGTCAATCGATCGAAACGCTGGCGGAACTGCATTGGGCTCATCTGGTCAGCTTGGCGCAGGCCGCGGCCCGTCTGCAAGCTGCGAGCCCGCGGCCCTGCCGGCACGGGCTGGGCTGCAAGCGCAAACGGGTAGCGAGCGGATCCGCCCGGCGTGCACCGGGTCATGGCAGTGGCTTGGTTGGACGGCTTAGGCCGTGCCAGCCGCTGGCAGGCAGCGGCTGGCACGGCTGGCACTTGGTGCGGCCTCAAATATAAGCTACCTTAACAGAGCCGTTGCCTGCTCTTGGCCACGATTGATCGCTCCTTCGACCCCAACCAGAGGTATCCGCACCATGATTGCCAAGTCCTCGATTCTTGCCGCTGCGGTGGCATTGGCCTTGCCCGGTTTCGCCCTGGCGCAGAACAGCGCCCGTCCGGGCTTTACGCCCGACAGCAGTTCGGCCGCACTCAATTCAGTATTCGCGCCCAACGCGACCATCACCGAAGCATTTGATGTGGTCGGGGGAGCCCCGCCCTGTCCGACCGGGTGGACCTGCACCAACAACAGCGCGCCGCTCGGAACGACCGGTTGGTTCCAGGGCAATACAGTGGTGTTTCCGGCGCAGGCCGGCGGCACCGGAACCGAGTACATCGGGGCCAACTTCAACAATACGACAGGAACCAATACGATCAGCAACTGGTTGATCACACCCCTGGTGCAATTCGGTACCGGCTCGGAGCTGCGGTTCTGGTCGCGTGTCCCGACCCCGATCGCCTATGCAGATCGGCTGGAAATTCGCGCCAGCACGACCGGTACCAATACCGGCGGAACCAATGTGAGCACCGGCGATTTCTCGGTACTGCTTGGCACCATCAACCCAGGTCTGGTCACTGCGACCGGAACCTGCGCAGTCCCGGCGGCTGCGCCCAATGCCGGCGGCTATCCCGATGCCTGGTGCGAATACCGGCTCACCAATGCCGATGGGTTGCCGACCACCGGTAGCGGCCATATCGGGTTCCGCTATTTTGTTACCTCCGGTGGTCCCACCGGAGCGAACTCGAGTTTCATCGGCATCGATACCTTCAGTTTCGTCGAGGGCGTGGTGCTGGTGCCGGTAACTTCAGTACCGCCTTCCGGTCCGGTGGCATTGCCGGCCTTCACAATAGGTGGCCCGGCCAGCACGACCACCATCACCTTCAACAACACCAATGCGACGGCCGCAACGATCACCTGTATCGCACCCGCGGCTGCGGAATTCACCGCAGCGCCACTGGTGATCAATGTGCCGGCGAGCGGTTCGGCGGCAACGACGGTGTCGTTCAGTAGCGCGGCGCTCGGCAACTTCACTGGTGTGCTGTCCTGCACCGGATCGGGCGGTGAGGTTTTCAATTACGACCTCAGCGCGACCGCAGGGGCGGCACCCGTTGCGCTCCCGCCTGCCGTCATCCCCAGTCTGGGTGAGGTGGCGCGCTGGCTGTTGGTGTTCAGTGTGCTCGGCTTGGGCTTCGTCGTGGTGCGTCGCCGCGTCTGATCTCATCCCGCAACGTTGCAAGAAACGCCCCGCCCGTGCGGGGCGTTTTCTTTTTGTCTGTTTCGAATGGGCCGTAGGGCGGCCCGGCGGGTCGCCCCTACAGCCTGCCGTCGATTTAGAATGGTGTGCCGCGCCCCGGCGCGCGGACCGATCATTCAATCGCAAGGATCCAGCATGGCAGTCAAAGACAGCAACGGTACCGAGCTCAAGGACGGCGACAGCGTGACCGTGATCAAGGATCTGAAGGTCAAGGGCTCGTCGATTCCGCTCAAGCGCGGCACCCTGATCCGGAACATCCGCCTGGTCGAGGACGACGAGGAAAACATCGAGTGCAACTCGGACAAGATCAAGGGGCTGGTGCTGAAGACCTGTTTTCTCAAGAAGGCGTGAGGGGAAAAACGGTTTTCGGTTTTCGGCGTTCGGTGCTCGACTTTGGCCCGCCGTAGGTCGGGTCAAGCGCCGCAGGCGTGGACCCGACAGCTTGCAGCGGTGCCGCGGTGGTGAAGATGTCGGCTCCGCCGCTGCGCGGCTTGAGCCGACCTACGCCTACTACGCCTAAAACCGAAAACCTAAAACCGAAAACCGCTTTCACCCCATCAACACCAGTTCCTCGGCCGCGGTCGGGTGGATCGCCACGGTGTCGTCGAAGTCGCGTTTGCGCGCGCCCATTTTCACCGCGACTGCGAAGCCCTGCAGGATTTCGTCGCAGGCCGGGCCGATCATGTGGATGCCGAGCACACGCTGTTCGTCACCGACACAGACCAGTTTCATCAGGGTGCGTTCGTCGTGGTCGGCGAGTGCGCCTAGCATCGGCCGGAAGCGGCTGCTGTAGACCCTGACCGCGTCGCCGTGTTCGGCGCGTGCCTCGGCTTCGGTCACCCCGACCACGCCGATCGGTGGGTGCGAAAACACCACGCTGGGGATGTTGCGGTAGTCCATGCGCGCTTCCGGCTGGCCGCCGAACAGGCGGTCCATCAGGCGCCGGGCGGCGGCGATTGCGACCGGGGTCAGGGCGGCGGCATCGGTGACGTCGCCGACCGCATGCAACCCGGCCACCGAGGTCGCCTGGCATGGGTCCACGGCGATGAATCCCTGCGCATCCAGCGCCACACCCGCCGTGTCCAGGCCGAAGCAGTGGATATTGGGCGCGCGCCCAACGGCCCAAAGCAGGCAGTCGAAACCGCTCGCGGCATCGCCATTGCGGCAGTGGACGTGGATGCCGGCGGCGTCCTGGCTGACCCGGTCGAGTTCGTGCCCGAACTGAATGGTGATGCCGCGGCGCTGCATCGACTCGGCCAGCGCCGTGGCGATTTCCTGATCGAAGGTCTTGAGCAGGCGCTCGCCGCGGACCAGCAGATCGACCTCGGCCCCCAATGCACGCAGCACCCCGGCCAGTTCGACGGCGATATAGCCAGCGCCGATCACCGCGACCTTGCGCGGCAGCGCGCGCAGATCGAAAAAGCCGTCGGAGTCGATGCCGATCGCCTGGCCGGGCACCTCCGGCCGCCTCGGCCGGCCGCCGGTCGCGATCAGGATATGGTCTGCGATCAGCGTCGTCGCTCCGGCCTGCACGCGCTGATCGCCGAGCAATACGCCATGTTCGGCGATCAGCGCGATGCCGAGCTGTTCGAAGCGCCGCCGGTAACTGGCATGAATGTTCTCGATATAGCGCTGGCGGCGGGCGATGAAGGCCGGCCAGTCGAGCACACCGGGCGTGAGGGCGAAGCCGAGCTCGGCGGCAATGGCCTGCGTTTCGGCCAGCTCGGCAGCCAGCCACATGGCTTTTTTCGGCACGCAGCCGACATTGACGCAGGTGCCACCGAGGGCGCGCGGTTCCAGCACGGCGACGCGGGCACCGTGGCGGGCGGCGCGAATGGCGCCGGCGATGCCACCGGACCCGGCGCCGAGTACGATCAGGTCGAATCGGGAGTCGGTCATGTCCGACAGTGTGCCCGAACCTTCGCGACTCTGCTGCATCTGTGTCGGAGCGGGTGTCCCCGGCCTACAATGCCCAGGCAGCGCCGTGCCGGTGGGCCAGGTGATTCGACTATGCAATGGAGATGGCCATGTCCGACCCGGACCAAGCCGTGATGCCCCGAGGCGCCGAACCGGCACCCCGCCGGTGGCACTCGCCCGAAACGGTACGATCCGCTTGGGCAAGGCTCGGAGCGATTTTGATCGCACTTCTGTCTGCGGCCACGACCGGCGCCATGGAATTGCGCGGCATGCCTTTGCTGCAGCGCTGGAGCAGCGAGCAGACCGGGGCGCCGCCGCGCCACGTCGCCGCCAGCCATGACCGCCAGGGCCGCCTGTATGTAGCCAATCAAGAGGGCCTGCTGCGCTTTGACGGGGATCGCTGGGAACTCCTGCGCCTGCCGGGCCGAGTCTATGCCAGTGCTCTGGCACTTGGCGAAGATGGCCGCATCTACGTGGGCGGCTTCGATGTGTTCGGGCGGGTGGGCGAGAGCACCGACGGCAGCATGCAGTTCGAAGACTTGGGTGCCTTGCTGGGGGAATCGGGAGGCACGGCATTCGGCAGCCTTTGGCAGATCATGGTCGATTCCGGGCAACTTAGGGTTCGCACCGATGCTGCCATCGACCGGCTCGACATCTCCAGCACCAGCGCGGTGACGAAAACCCTCCGCACGCCGCTGCCCGACTCGGCACGGCGCTTCGCGCAGATCGATGGCCGCCTGTTCGGGCGGATTGCCGGCCGCGGCCTGGTGGCGATCGATGCGGACGGCGAGCTCCGCGACATTCCCGGTGGAGACTACTTCGCCGAACGCGGCATGGTCGGCGCGCTGCGTCAGGCTGACCGAATCCTGGTGCTCGGGGATCAGGCCTTCCTTGAATTGGATGCGGCCGGTGTGCGGCTGCTTGCACCTGGCCCGCTGCCGGTATTCGCGCATCACCCACCAAACGTGGCCGTGGTCCTCGCCGATGGGTCGGTCGCGGTCGGTACCGGTAACGGCTACCTGCTGCATTTCGATCGCCAGTTGCAACTGTTGGGCCAGTTCAGCCTTTTCGATGGTGCGATCGAAGACCTGCACATCGACGCCGAACAAGGTCTGTGGGTGGTTGGCGACGGCGAGCTGGTGCGTCTGCGCCTGCCTGCGCCGTGGACCCGCTTCGGCCCGGCCCAGGGTGTGCGCGGCGCGGTCTACGCCGCCGACTGGTTCGGCGATGCGCTGTGGGTCGCTGGCGCCAGCGGCCTGGTCAGGCTGCGCGCCAAGGCCGAACAAGGCGTCGAGTCCTGGTCGCCAGGCTGGTTCGACTACGAGGGTTACGACCTGCACAGCAGCGAACAGGGTTTGCTGATCGCACACCGCTCCGGCCTGATGGTGTTGGAGGGATTGGAACAACCACGCGCCCTGCTAGCCGATACCGAAGCCGTGCTCTGGTTGCGGCCGGTGGAGGGGCGCGCGGACAAGGTGTTCGCGGTGGGCGAGCACAGCGTCTGGTTGCTGGCAATCGATCAGGGACGATGGCAGGTCCGCGCCCGTACCGCACTCGACCCGGTGAGTCCGCGCAAAGTCGGCGTTGGCGCCCGGCCCGGCGAGCTGTGGCTTGCCGATTCGCGCAGCGTGCCGCAGCGCTGGCGCTTCGATCTCGACAGCGGCGTGCGGCTCGAACAGCGGCGCTACGCGGCGGACGCCGGCCTGCCGGCCAGGGGGCTCGACAAGGCCAGCCTGTTTCGCCTCGATGGACGCATGCACGTGCTGGTCGACGGCCGCGATTTCGTGTTCCAAAACGAACGATTCGAGCCGGTTGGCGACAGCCTGGCCGGGCAGGTCGAACGCCCGGAAGAATTGATCGTGAGGGACAGCCCGTCCGGCACCTTTGCCCAGACCACCCGCGAACTGTTGTTGCGTTCGCCCGGCAGCGGGCGCTTCGAGCGGCAGCGTTTCGATGGTGGCGTGGTGCGCGGCTTCGAGGGCATCCATCCCGGCGCCGATGGCGTGGTGCGCATCGCCACCTGGACTGGCCTGTTGCAATACCAGCCGGGTCAGATTCCGCCTAACTTGCCGCCGCTTTCGGTGCAGATAATGGCCAGGGAGCGTGCGCCGGATGGCAGCTTGACGCCCTTTTCCAGCGGACGTATGGCTCCGTCCCGAGCACTGCGGCCGGGCCATGGCCTGGTGCTGCGTTTTGGCGTGGTGACCATGGACAGTGGGGTGGAATTTCGCTATCGCCTGAACGGCCTGGTGCCGAATTGGAGCGAGTGGCGCAATGACCGCGACTTGACCCTGGGTCGTCCGCAGGGCGGCGAGTACCTGCTCGAAGTCGAGGCGCGCACGCCCGGCGCACGCAGCGTGGAGAAGCTGGTTTACCCATTCGAGGTGGAACGGCGCTTTTTCGAGAGTAAGCCCGGCCAAGCGCTGATCGGATTGTCGGCACTGCTGGCGCTGCTGTTACTGGTGTGGACGGCGGTCTGGTGGCGCACCCGCCGGCTGGCGCGGGCCACCCACTTGCTGGAGACGCGCATCGCCGAACGCACCCGCGAGTTGGAAATCGCCAACCGGCAACTGGCCGAGCTCGCCACCGAAGACAGCCTGACCGGGATTTTGAATCGGCGCGCACTGGAATCCGGCATGACCCGGGAATGGCACCGCTGTCTGGACCAGCATCGCCCGATTGCCGTACTGATGATCGATGTCGATCATTTCAAGCAATACAACGATCGCAATGGCCACCTCGACGGCGACGTGCTGTTGCAGCGCATGGCCAACGAGCTGCAGGCATCGCACGATGCCAGTCGCGAGCTGCTGGCGCGCTTCGGCGGCGAGGAGTTCGTGCTGATCCTGCCCGGCATCCACCTCGATGAAGCCCAGCGTCGCGCCGAGCAACTCTGTCAGCGGCTGCGTCTGGCACTGGCGCCGGTCACGGTCAGCATCGGCGTGGCCGCCCAGGTGCCGACCGATCGCGACGATCCGCAAGCCTTGCTGCGCCGCGCCGACGTCGCCCTGTACCGGGCCAAACGCCGCGGCCGCAACCGGGTGGAAGTGGCCGAGGATTGAGCGGGCGCTGAAGGTTGCGGGGAGAGTAGGTTGGCGGTGAGCGCAGCGGCTTTCAACGGCGGAGCCGGTCACCCCAGTGTGCTCATCCCAATGCGCTAACGGCGCTGGGGTTCGCTGCGCTCACCGCCAGCCTACGAATCGATAAGCACCAATCAGCGGCCAAACACCCGACGCAGTAGGCTCGATGCCTGGCCGAGCGGATTTTTGCGGATGTTCTTTTCTTCTTCGGCGATGTAGTGGAACAGTCCGTTCATGGCCTGGTCGGTGACATAACTGTCGAGATCGAACGGTTTGTCGCCCCTGTTCAGCAGTCCGCCCAGACCGCCGGCCTTCTTGTTCAACTTCTTGAAGTTGCGGGTTGCACCGCTGGCGCCGGTGGCGGTGCTCACGATCGGCAGGAACCGGGTACGCAGTTGGTCCTCGGTAACCCGGCGGAAATACTGAGTACCGGCGTCTTCGCCGCCCCGCACGATGCCAAGCGCGTCTTGCAGGCTCATCTGTCGCACCGCATCGGAAAATACCTCGGCTGCGGCCGGCAGCGCCTGTTCGGCGGCGCGGTTCATCGATACCTCGAAATCGTCGACCAGCTTGTCGGCACCGAGTTTGCGCGCGGCCTCGGTGAGCTTGCGGACCTTTTTGGGAATCAGGATGCGTACCGCCTGGTCGGCGAGAAAACCATCGGTCTTGCCGAGTCGGTTGATGGCATTGCCGACCCCCTGGGCCAGCGCTTCCTTGATGCCGCTACCGGCATCGGTTTCGCTCAGCGAGGACGGGTCGGTAGCGGCGGGCTTGGTCACCTGCTTCAGCACGTCGGCGGCGGCGCCGGCCTGAACTGCGCTCACCGTGCACAGCAGTCCGAATGACAAAACGATGAGACTGGCAGTGGGCTTGTGCATGTGAGTGTCTCCAGGTGATGAGAACGCCATGGTAGCGGCACTCATGGGGTGCGGCGCTATGCGCCGCTTTGAGTGCCCTTGCCGTTGCAGTCCAAGCCGGCGCGCGGACGCCACGGACACCCCTCTGTCCACCGACACCCGGATGACCCGCTCCGCTGTTGAAAGCGCGCTGCGCTACATCCGGGCTATTGCTTCATCCGGGCTACGGTTTTCGGTGAAGGCTTTTTCTTTGCCGCGGGTGGCTTTTTGGCGGCGGGTTTGCGGGCGGCGCGGGGTTTGTGGGTGGCTGGGGCCGGCTGCGGTGCTACGGCTTTGCGGCCGGCGCGCCGCTTGGGCGCAAACGCGGCTTCGAGTTCGGCCAGCGCCTCGCCGGTGTAGGTGGCGATGCGCTGCATATGCGGCAGGCTGTCGCGGCAGCCGGTGAAGCCGAAGGCGATTCGGCCGGCGTAGCTCTGGCAGGTGATGTTGAGCGCCTGGCCGTGCGAGACCAGCGACACCGGATACGGCGCCTCCAGCCGCGCACCGCGGAAATACAGCGGGCGCTCCGGGCCGGGCACATTGGAAATGGTGATGTTGAACATCGGCCGGGTACGCCCGCCCATGCCGGTCAACAGCGACAGCATGTACG
>JBFXKH010000121.1:0-11083 GCA_050173995.1 Lysobacterales bacterium
GTCAGGAAAACGCTCTCGGCGAAGTGGTCGGCGAGACTCGGACGTAACGGGTTGCTTGTCGAATCGCGCAACACCAACACCTTGACCGGAACCTGGGGTGCGTCATTGAGCCATCGTTCCGCGGCCCAATTAGCGGCATAGCCCGACTGCGTCGGGGCGAGTTCAACCTGGCGAGCGTGCGCCGGCTTTAGCTTCGCCAGATGATAGAAGTCGCGCATTTCAAGGCGCTCCGGGGTGCCTAGATCCGGATTGCCGATCATGTTTGCAAGATCCTGGATGTAAAAGTCGTCACCAGGTGGGGGAATCAGGCTTGACCTGGCCTCCAGACTCGGGAAATCGCGACGCAGCATCTTGATGATCGCGTGGTAGCCGAGCAGGGCACCGCGACCATTCCAATGGGAATCGGTTCGATAGTAGAGCAACTCGCTGGATTTCGATTTGAGCAGCTCCGGGCGCAGGCTGAGAAAGCCATCGACACCCTCCATGACTCGCTCGATCTGCTCAAGTCGCTTGACGTGATGATCGCCCCCGAATCGGGACGGGACCATCTCCGGATAGATCGAGAACTTCTCCGGAACCACCACCAAGTAGTAGCGCATGCCTTGCTCGGTAAACCACCGGCGTCGGCGCTCGAATTCATTGCGGAAAGTCGTCAGATTGTCGGCAGTATAGGCGGGTCGACCCAGGAACCACTTGTCAAACGCGTCGGCTTCTTCGCCCTTGAAGAACATGAACCCGTTCTTGCCGATCAGGATGCGCTCTGTCGGTGCGCGGCCGGCAAATTGCAGCAACAACGAACGACTGATGGAGAAGGCCTGTTCGCGCCCCCAGGTGCGATCACTGAACCAGGCTTCAAATTGCTTCGGCCATGTCAGCGTCTGCTGGAAGTCCCTTGGCTTTTCGGGGAATGCCGTCAATCCGCGGTTCTCGAACGCGAGTACTGCGGGTTGTTCGCGCAAAAGGCCGATCCAGGGTAACGAGATGCCAACCAGAAAGACCAAAGCCATGGTAGCGGCCGGAACGACGCGCCATTGTGGTGAGTATCCGTCTATCACGGCCATGCCCGTTTCAGAATCGAAAGTAGATGAATGGATTGTAGGTCGTCGAAAAAAGTGCGATGAAGCAAATGCAGGCAAGCACGGTGAACGCTACTGCAGTCCGCAGTTGGCGAGCGGTGCCGGATTCCGGTCCGCCATCGGAAAGCATCCAACGTCCCAGCCACGGCCCTGCCGTCAGCACGCCGGCAACCAGGACCAGCCATCCCAACGGGTCAATGAACTCGCCAACAAGCCGGCCATCGGCGGGCCAGAACATCCGTGCGACGAGGTCGCTGGCACCGCCCAGAGAGTCTGCGCGAAACAGGACCCAGCCGATGACCACGACCAGGAACGTGTAAGCGGTTCGGGCGATGCTGGGCAGTTTCGCGAGGATATCGCCCCAGGCTGTGCGTTCCAGCACCAGGAACAGGCCGTGAAACAGTCCCCAGACAATGAAATTCCAACTTGCTCCGTGCCAGAGTCCGCACAGGAAAAAGACTGTCAGGAGGTTGACATGGGTCCGCAGCTTGCCGTGGCGATTGCCACCGAGGGGAATGTAGACGTAGTCCCTGAACCATGTCGACAGTGAAATGTGCCAGCGACGCCAGAAGTCCTGAATGGAGTCGGCGATGTACGGGTAATTGAAGTTCTCGCGTATTCGAAACCCAAACAGTCGGCACAGTCCGATCGCCATATCGGAATAGGCCGAGAAGTCGAAGTAGATTTGCAGCGCGTAGGCGATGGCGGCCAGCCACGCTGCTCCAGACGACAGCTCAGCGACTGGCGTTGCGTAGATGGCGTCCGCGATTGCGCCCATCGGATTGGCGACCAGCAGCTTCTTGGACAAGCCAATGACGATTCGGCGGCAGCCCTCGGCAAAATCCGGCAATCGCGTGGTCCGCTCATGCAACTGGTGGGCAATGTCGTGATAACGAATGATCGGTCCCGCAATCAGTTGCGGGAACAGCAAGATATACAGGGCGGATGCAAAGGGATCGCGTTGCGGTTCCACCTTGCGCCGAAAGACGTCCACGAGGTAGGAAATGGCATGAAAAGTGAAGAATGAAATCCCCAGAGGCAGAGCGATATTCGGAACCGCGGCATGTAGATTCAAGCCGAGCCAATCGCTGATGGCATTCAGATTCGTCGCAAAAAAGCCCGCGTATTTGTACCAGATCAGACCGGCGATATTTGTCGCCACCAGCACGAAAAGTCGACGCTTTCGTGCATCTCCGACACCCCCGGCGATCCAGATGCCCCCGCTGTAATTGACGACTATCGATACCCCGAGCAGCGCAAGGTGCTGAAGCTCGCCGAACGCATAAAAGCACGCGCTGGCGAACAGCAGCACGAAATTCCGCAGGAACCGTGGCGACAACGCATAGAACAGCAGCGTTAGCGGCAGAAACAGAAAGAAGAAAATCGGGGAGCTGAACACCATATTGTTGCATTCTTCGCTGGGTGGTGCGGTGGGGCCAGTGCTGCCGTGCCGGTCGAGCTGACCATCCCGCTTCCACGGCATCACCGTCGCGGGCGACATCGTTGGTTTGTTCGCGCGAAGTATCGTCTGGACCCGAGCTAACAGGCGCCTCGACTGTCTCGCGGTGGCGCGGTTGCGTACGCACAAGCCGTCGGCTTATCGGACCATGGTCGACCAATGACCCCGCAGAAAGGTCCAAGTCTAACGCTAGAAGCCAAAGAAGCCGAGGACGCCCAACCCTCCCAGGCAGGCGCAAGGGAACAACGCAGGACACCCATGACTTGCGTTATGCCGGACGTGGCTGGTTTCAAATCTCGCGCGGGCTCCGGCGTGGAAGCGCCAGCATTCGTGGCAGCAAGCCTGACTGGCAGAATGGTGTGGAGCCTTTTCCGGCAAACGCGGCGCCGCCGGCCACGGTCTATGTGCTCAGCCGCTCGGTCAGCCGCGGCATCAAGCCGGTGGCGGTGCATGCGCCGCCGCGGCGTGGTTAGGGGCTGGGGGCTAGCGCTGCATTTGTGGGAGCGACGGCACGTCGCGACTTTGGCCGATGGCTGGAATGTGGGAGCGACGGCACGTCGCGACTGCTGAACTTGGCGACAGTCGCGACGTGCCGTCGCTCCCACAAAATCCGCCTCTCGGCTCTCGGCTCTCGACTCTCGACTCCCGACTCCCGCACGATCAACTGACCCGGCGGCGCAGGTAGTTCAACAGGTCGATGCGGGTGATCAGGCCGAGGAAGCGCGTGCCGTCGACCACGATCGCGATATGCCCGCGTTCGAATACCGGCAGCAAGGCCTCGATCGGCGATTTCACGTCGAGCAGGTCGAGCCGGGTGATCATTGCGGTGGCGACCGGTTCGCGGAAGCGCTGCTCCTGGTTGTAGACATGCAGCAGCACGTCGGATTCGTCGATGATGCCGACGATCTGTTCGTCCTGCATCACTGGTAACTGCGATACGTCGTACAGCTTCATGCGCTGGTAGGCGACGGTCAGCGTGTCCTGTGGGCTGACCACCACGGTGTCGCGCTGCGCGTACGGGCGCACGATCAGGTCGCTCAAATCGCCATGCGCGGGCTGCGGCAAGAATCCGTTGTCGAGCATCCAGTAGTCGTTGTACATCTTCGACAGGTACTTGTTGCCGGTGTCGCAGACGAACGCGACCACGCGCTTTTTGCTGGTCTGTTCGCGGCAGTATTTGAGCGCGGCGGCGAGGATCGTGCCGGAGGACGAGCCGCCCAGGATGCCCTCGGTGCGCAGCAGCTCGCGGCCGGCGGCGAAGCTCTCGGCATCGCTGATCGAATAGGCCTTGCCGACCCGGCTGAAATCCGCGATGGTCGGCAGAAAGTCTTCGCCGATGCCTTCGACCAGCCAACTGCTGGACTTGGTCGACAGCACGCCCTCGTTGATGTATTGGGCGAGGATCGAGCCGACCGGGTCGGCGATCACCAGTTCCACCGCCGGCGCGACCCGGGCGAAGAAGCGCGACAGCCCGGTCATGGTGCCGGAACTGCCGACCCCGAACACGATCGCATCCATGGCGCCGTCCATCTGCTCGAAGATTTCCGGTCCGGTGAACTGCTCGTGCGCGTACGGGTTGCTCGGATTGCCGAACTGGTTGATGAAGTAGGCGTTCGGGGTCTCGGCGGCGATGCTGGCGGCCAGGTCCTGGTAATACTGCGGATGGCCCTTGGCGACATCGGAGCGGGTCAGGATCACCTCGGCGCCCATCGCCTTCAGATTGAAAATCTTCTCGCGGCTCATTTTGTCCGGCACCACCAGCAGCAGGCGGTAGCCTTTCTGCTGGGCGACCAGGGCGAGGCCGATGCCGGTATTGCCGGCGGTGCCCTCGACCAGGGTGTCGCCCGGCTTGATCCGGCCTTCGCGCTCGGCCGCCTCGATCATCATCAGGCCGATGCGGTCCTTGATCGAGCCGCCCGGGTTCTGGCTTTCGAGCTTCAGGAACAGCTCGCAGCAACCGGTATCGAGCCGGTTGACCCGCACCATCGGCGTATGGCCGATCAGCTCCAGCACGTTGTTGCAAATGCCCATGCCATTCTCGCTGCTTGTGAAGCCGACATTGTACGGGAGCGGCTGCCCGATGGTGGCGGAATGGGGAATGGGGAATGGGGAATGGGGAACGGGGAATGGGGAATGGGGAATGGGGAACGGGGAAAGCGGAAAGCCTCGTCGTCCCGGCGAACGCCGGGACCCAGTGCTTGGGAGTGTTCGGCCGCATCCGGCACTGGGCCCCGGCTTGACCAGCTCCGCTGTTGAAAGCCGCCGGGGCGACGGATATAAACAGCGTCGTCCCGGCTTTCGCCGGGGCGACGGCAAGGTTCAGAAGCGCAGATCCGCGCCGACCAGCATATTGCGCCCGATCGCGTTGATGCCGGAGCCGTGCTCGCGGAAGTTGTGATCGGCGATATTGTCCAGGCGGGCGATCAGGTCGAGCTGTTCGCTCAGCGCATAACGCGCGGCGAGATTGAATTGGCTATAGCCGCCGGTGCCATCGGGATCGATGCGGATATCGCTCAGATCGCGATCGCTCAGGCGATCCTGGCGCGCCGCGCTGAACGCCTCGGCGCTTAGCACCAGCGCGTCCAGTGGCCGCCATTCCAGGGCCAGATCGACGTTCAGCGGCGGGATGCGGTCGCCCGCCGATTTGACGCCGTCCAGGGTCTCGCTGCCACGGATGTAATTCATGCCGAGCCGCGCCGACCACTGGTCGTTGAACTGGTAGCGACCGGCCGCTTCGAAGCCATAGCTGCGGGCGCGGGCGGCGTTGCGGTTCTGCACCACCTGGCGGCCGTCGGCGGTCGCTTCGCCGGTGAAGGCAGTGACGATCTTGTCGCTGAAGCGGCTGTAGAAACCAAACAGTTCGCCCTCGAAGCGGCCGTCGTTGTGCTTGATGCCGAGGTCGTAGCTGGCGACTTTTTCCGCCCCCAGGTTAGCGTTTGGCGTGGAAAAACGATTGCCGGACCGTTCGCCGAACTGGCCGACATCGAACACATTGGGCGCTCGGAAACCGCGCCCGACATTGGCGACCAGATGGGTCTCCGGCGTGAGTGCGTAGCTGAGGCCGGCGTGACCACTGAAGGCATCCGGCGAAATCTCCACCGCCGGGATGCCATTGGCGGCCCGCAGGTCCAGATCGAAACGGCTGTAACGCGCGCTCAGTGTGGCATTCCAAAGCGCATCGATCTGCCAGTTGTCGAGCGCGAACACCGCCAGGCTGTCCTGCGTGGAGCGATCGGGAAAGCGCGCGGTGCCGACCGTGGCCAGGCCGCTGTTGATATTGGTATTGGTGCGCTCGGAACGCACCCGGTCGTGATAGAACTCCGCGCCGATGTTGATCGCGTGGCCTCCGTCGTTGCGGCGGCCCAGGGTGACCGACGCGCCATTCAACCGGTCGCTGTTGAACTCCAGCGCCTCCGAGGAAGAACCGCGGCTGCGGGTGCGGCGGTCATCGACGATGCGCTGGCTGCCGACCTGCCAATTCAGCCGATCGAAACCCAGCCAGTCCAGATCGACGGCGTGGCTGAGCTGCACGAAGCCACGCAGCTGCGGCTCGAAGGTCGCCACGACTGAGTTGGGCTCGGTCTGGCCGAAGCCGGGCACCAGTTCGTCGTGGCGAAAGGTCTTCGGCTGGCGCAGATACTGAAGGTTGATGCCGAAGCGTCCGGCATCCCCGGCATCGAAACCGAAACGTGCGCTGGCCGCCTGCGAACTGAAATTGCTGAACGGCAGGTGCTCGCCGCTGCCGATGCGACGTGCGTCGGTATCGATTGAAGTCAGGGCGATCTGCGCGGCCAGGCGATCGCCTCGTGCGGCGGCGGAGAAATGCCCCAGGGCCAGATTCTGCCCGGTATCGGCGCGCAGGCGCAGGCTTTCGCGGTGGCTGTTCGCGTCCAGATCGAGCGGATCGGCGCTGAGCATGTGCACCACGCCGCCCATCGCGTCGCTGCCATAGAAGCTGCCGCTCGGGCCGCGCAACAGTTCGATCCGGTCCAGTGCCTGGCCATCGACCAGGGCGAAGTACTGGTTGGGCGCATTGCGAAAGATCGTGCTGTTGAGGCGGAAACCATCGACCAGATGCAGCACCTCCGAACCCTTGGCGCCGCGCACGAACACCGCGCTCTGGCCCGGCGTGGTCTGCTGCACGAAGGCGCCGGCCTGACCGCGCAACGCTTCGATCGGGGTGGCGGCCTGCTGGTGCAGCCGTTCGCTATCGACCACGGTCACCGGCGCACTGATCCGCGCGCTGTCTTCCGCGCGCAGGGTGGCGGTGACCTGGATCGTGCCCAGCTTGCTGGCTGGCTGCTTGTGCGATTTCGATGCGGATTGGCCGGCTTCGGCATCGTTTTCCGTACCGGCTGCCAAGGGTGGGGGATTGGTGTCTCTGGCATCCACCGCCGAGGCCGGCATGCCGGTGCCGCCAAGCAGGCAGCACAGCGCGCTGCCAAGCGCCTTCCGCACCGCCGGTGGGAGGGAATGGCAAGGGATCGGGAGCGGGCGCTGCGACATGATGGGGAATCCTCAAAAGTGATACGACACAGGGCAGGGTAGGCGCGTCGCGCTGGCCAAGCCAGCCAGAAAAAATAGCGCCTCGCGGCGCGGTTGGCATCGGTCTTGAGGCGGAGGCGGGTTCCGATGGATCGAATCCGCGCGCGGCCATGTTAGATTCGCCGCGTCCGTCCCGGAGCCCGAGTATGTCCCAAGCCAGCCAGTTTGCCCTGCTCGGCACACGCCGCTTTCTGCCGTTCTTCACCACCCAGGCGCTGGGCGCGTTCAACGACAATGTGTTCAAGAACGCGTTGGTGATCATGCTCACCTTCAAGATCGCGGGCTTGAGCCAGGGCGATATCAATACCCTGGCCAACCTGGCCGCCGGCCTGTTCATTCTGCCGTTTTTTCTGCTCTCGGCCTCGGCCGGTCAATGGGCCGAAAAGTACGAGCGGGCGCGCAGCATCCGCTGGATCAAGTTGCTGGAAATTGCGGTGATGGCGCTGGCCGCGCTCGGCTTCTGGCTGCAAAGCCTGCCGTTCCTGCTCGCGGTGCTGTTCCTGATGGGCGCGCAATCGACCCTGTTCGGGCCGATCAAGTATTCGATCCTGCCCGAGCACCTGCACCCGGACGAACTGGTCGGCGGCAATGCCCTGGTCGAGGCCGGTACGTTTCTCACCATCCTGATCGGCACCCTGGTCGGTGGGGTACTGATGAATGCCTTCGACCGCGGCGAGCTGTGGGTATCGGCGGCGGTGATCCTGATCGCGGTGCTCGGCTATCTGAGCAGCCGCGCGATTCCGCCGGCACCGGCCACCGCGCCCGATCTGAAGCTGAACTGGAATCCGTTTTCGGCGACCTGGCATAGCCTGGGTTTTCTGAAGTCCAACCGCGCGGTGCTGCACAGCGTGCTGGGCATATCCTGGTTCTGGTTCTTCGGCAGCGTGTTCATCACCCAGTTGCCGAACTACACCAAGGAATACCTGGGCGGCAACGGCCAGGTCGCGACCGTGGTGCTGACCTTGTTTTCTCTCGGCATCGGGCTCGGCTCGCTGGCCTGCGAGCGCCTGTCCGGACGCAAAGTCGAAATCGGCCTGGTGCCGCTCGGTGCGATCGGCCTGACCTGCTTCGGCATCGACCTGTACTTCGCCCGCCCGGAGCTGGCGTCGGTCCGGGACCTGTCGGCGCTGGCCTTCATGCAGGCGCCGGGCAACCTGCGGGTCGCCTTCGACCTGTTCATGATCGGTGTGGTCGGCGGTCTGTACATCGTGCCGTTGTTCGCCCTTGTGCAGACCCGCGCCGAGCGCAGCCAGTTGTCGCGGATCATCGCCGCCAACAACATCTTGAACGCCCTGTTCATGGTGGTCGCGGCGCTGCTGACCATCCTGATGTTCAAGCTCGGCTGCACCATTCCGCAATTGCTGTTGCTGACCGCGATCCTCAACGCGGTGGTCGCGATCTATATCTTCTCGCTGGTGCCCGAGTTCCTGATGCGCTTCATGAGCTGGGTGCTGATCAACACCCTGTACCGCATCGAAGTGCGCGGCCTGGACAAAGTGCCAGACAGCGGCCCGTGTCTGGTGGTGTGCAACCACGCCAGCTACCTGGACGCGCTGATCGTCGGCGGCGCGGTGCGTCGCCCGATCCGCTTCGTCATGTACCACAGCATCTACAAGCTGCCGCTGCTGCACTTCATGTTCCGCACCGCGCGCACCATTCCGATTGCGCCGGCCCGCGAGGACGCCGCCATGCTCGAACGCGCCTACCAGGAGATCAGCCGGGCGCTCGATCAGGGCGAGATCGTCGGTATCTTTCCCGAGGGACGCCTGACCAGCGACGGCGCGATCAACCCCTTCAAGCCCGGCGTGGAAACCATCCTCGCCGATCGCCCGGTGCCGGTCGTGCCGATGGCGCTCAAGGGCATGTGGGGTTCGATGTTCAGCCGCCGCGAATCGCGCTGGTGGCGGGCACGGCTGCCGCGCCGTTTCCGCTCGCGGATCGCACTGGAAATTGCCGATCCGGTCGCGCCGGAACAGGCCAGCGCCGCAGCGCTTGAAGCGAAAGTGCGCGCCCTGCGCGGCGATTGGGCCTGAGCTTCGGGCCCCGGCGCGGGAACAGCCTGGCGCCAGTCAACCATCCTCCACACGACAAAGCACAATTGTCGTTGCCCGCACACAAAAAACCCCGGCCTTGGCCGGGGTTGGGTTTTTGCAGCAGTGTTTGAAGTTCTGAGAGACGGTCGAATCGGTGAGATGGTGGATGCGCTGCGCTTATCCACCCTACGCCTCCACCCTACGCCGGTCGCCCCGGCGAACGCCGGGGCCCAGTTCCGTCCTCTGTCCTCTGTCGTCTGTCCTCAGAACTGCATCGACCAACTGTTCAACCTGCCGGTGTCGCCGCCGGCGTTGTCGTTCACGCGCATGTTCCAGGTGCCGTTGGCGACTTCGCTGGAGGCATTGATGGTGACCGTCTTGATGACGTTGTCGGTGCCGGCGCCGGTGCGGTTGTGGATGTTGTACAGGGTGCCGTCCGGGGCGACCAGATCGACCTTCAGATCACCCTGGTAGGTGTGGGTGATATTCACCGAGACCGACAGCGTGGACGGCGCATTGCCGGCCACACCGCTGACCGTGATCGGGCTGTTGATCGTGGTGTTGTCCAGAATATTGAACACCGTGGTGTTCTGGAAGAACGGGCCGACCGTGGTGGTGCTGTAGCTGCCGGTCAGGCTCACCCCCGAGAACGCGCTGAACGCCTTGACCCGGACGAAGTAGGTTCCGGCCTGGGCGGTGGCGATGTTGCAGGTCTCGGCATTGCCGTTCAGGAAAGGACGGCAGTCGTAGACGGTATCGGTCGGGGCCGAGCCGAAGCGCACGTACAGGTCGGCGTCGCCGGTACCGCCACTCATCACGAACTTCAGGTTGCTGGCACCGGACGGCACCACCATGGTGAAGTTGAGTTCGGCACCCGCCGCGGCAGCGAGACCAGTCTTGGCCACGCCATTGCTCAACACCGTGCTCGCCCCGGCCGACACGGTCACCGACTTGGTGACGGCGTGGGTCGCGCCGGCGTTGTCGGTCACGGTCAGCACCACGCTAAAGGTGCCGGCGGCGGCATAGGTGCGGCTCGGGTTGGTCGCGGTCGAGGTGCCGCCATCGCCGAAATTCCAACTGCGCGAGGCGATCGTTCCATCGCTGTCGGTCGAGCTGTCGGTGAAGGTCGCGGTCAACCCGCTAGTGGTGAAGCTGAAGTTGGCGACTGGCGCAACATTGCCGGCAGCGACCGTTACCGCCTTGGTGATCGAGCTGGTCAGGCCGCCGTTGTCGGTCACCGTCAGGGTGACGTTGCGGGTGCCGGCGCTGGCGTAGGTCTTGCTCGGGTTAGTCGCGGTCGAGGTGGTCGAGTCGCCGAAGTTCCAACTGCGCGAAGCGATCGTGCCGTCGCTGTCGCTGGAGCTGTCGCTGAAAGTGACGGTCAGGCCACTGGCCACGAACGAGAAGTTCGCGGTCGGCGCGACGTTGCCGCCGCCGGCTGCCGGAGCGAAGCCGCCAGCTACGTACACGTCCTTGGATTCAGCGGTACCGCCGGTCTCGTCGCGGTTGTCGGTGTAGATGGCCATGATGTCGTTCAGCGCCATGTCCATACCGTTGTAGTCGCCCCATTCGTTGGCTTCGACGATGTTCTTCGAAGTCACGCTGGTCAGCCGCACCGGATTGCTGAAGGTGACCGCGCCATCGGTCGAGACCGAGTAGTAGAGGTCGGTGCCGGTACGGTTCACGCTGTTGCGGGTGTCGTAGAACATCACGAACACGCGGCCGTTGGCATCCACGCTCATCCATGGATTGAAGCGGTCCACCGTGCTCACGTCGGCAGTGGAGTGCGCGGTGCTGCTGGCCCAAGTGGCGCCACCATCGCGCGAACGCAGCACTTTCACCACCGAATGGTTGGCGGTTGCCGAGGTATTGTTCTCAGTGGTGCTGGTGTCGTTATAGGTGATGTACAGGCTGTTGCCAAAGGCGCCGTTGCTCAGGTCGGCCTGGGCCGAGACGTAGACGAAGGCGCG
>JBFXKH010000122.1:0-10958 GCA_050173995.1 Lysobacterales bacterium
GGCGATCAAGGGTGCGGTGGTGGTCAAGACCCTGTTCAAGATGGGCACCATGGTTACCATCAACGAAGTCATCGACCACGATACCGCGGTGCTGGTCGCCGAGGAGTTGGGTCACAAGGTGCAGCGGGCGCAGGACAATGACGCCGAGGCGGTGATGGTTGCCGCCCATGCCGAAGACCAGGGCGCGCGTACGCCGCGACCGCCGGTGGTGACCATCATGGGCCACGTCGATCATGGCAAGACTTCGTTGCTCGACTATATCCGCACCGCCAAGGTCGCGGCGGGCGAGGCCGGTGGTATCACCCAGCATATCGGTGCCTACCACGTCACCACCGACAAGGGCGTGGTCACGTTCCTGGATACGCCCGGCCACGCCGCGTTTACCCAGATGCGCGCCCGCGGCGCACGGCTGACCGATATCGTGGTGCTGGTGGTCGCGGCCGACGATGGCGTGATGCCGCAGACGGTGGAGGCGATTCAGCATGCCCGCGCCGCCAATGTGCCGCTGATTATCGCGGTCAACAAAATGGACAAGCCCGACGCCGATCCGGACCGGGTCAAGCAGGGACTGATCCAGCACGAAGTGGTGCCCGAGGAATGGGGCGGCGACGTAATCTTCGTGCCGGTGTCGGCCAAGACCGGACTGGGCGTCGACGCCCTGCTTGATGCGATTCTGGTGCAGTCCGAGATGCTCGAGCTGACCGCGACCGCAGAAGGCCGGGCGACCGGTATCGTGGTCGAGTCCAGTCTCGACAAGGGCCGTGGTCCGGTGGCCACGGTGCTGGTCCAGCAGGGTCACCTGCAGAAAGGCGATTTCATGGTCTGTGGAATCGAGTATGGCCGCGTGCGTGCCATGTTCGACGAAGCCGGTCAGCCGGTGCAATCGGCCGGCCCGTCGATTCCGGTGGTGGTGCTCGGTCTGTCCGGCGTGCCCAATTCCGGCGACGACTTCGTGGTCGTGGCAGATGAGCGTCTGGCCAAGGACGTCGCCCAGCAGCGCGAGCAGAAGCGCCGCGAAAGCCGCCTGGTCAAGCAGGCTTCGACCCGCCTCGACGACATCTGGTCGCAGGTCGGCGATAAGGCCGACCAGCAGCGGGTGCTGAACCTGGTGATCAAGGCCGACGTGCACGGCTCGGTCGATGCGCTGGTCGACTCGTTGACCAGTCTGTCCAACGACCTGATCCGGATCAACGCGGTGGCGAGCGGGGTCGGCGCGATTACCGAATCGGATGCGACCCTGGCCGCGGCCTCGAAGGCGGTGATCATCGGATTCAATGTGCGTACCGATGCCAGCGCGCGTAAAGTGGTTAACGAAAACAACCTGGACGTGCGCTACTTCTCGATCATCTACGACGTGATCGACCAGGTCAAACAGGTCGCCTCCGGCCTGCTCGGCAAGGAAATCCGCGAGGAGATCATCGGTGTCGCCCAGGTGCGCGACGTGTTCCGTTCGTCCAAGTTCGGCGCGATCGCCGGCTGCATGGTGATCGAGGGCCAGGTCAAGCGCCACAAGCCGATCCGCGTGCTGCGCGACAACGTGGTGGTATTCGAGGGCGAACTGGAATCGCTGCGTCGCTTCAAGGAAGCGGTCGAGGAAGTGCGCAACGGCATGGAGTGCGGCATCGGCGTCAAACAGTACAACGACGTCAAGCCGGGCGACCAGATCGAATGTTTCGAACGCATCGAAATCCAGCGGACCTTGTGACTAGCGGCTAGGGACTAGGGGCTAGAAATGCCGTCGTCCCGGCGCAAGCCGGGACCCAGTGGTCGAGGCCGCGGCCCTCTCCAACGCTGGGCCCCGGCCTGCGCCGGGGCGACGAGTTAACCTAAAACCTAAAACCTAAAACCTAAAACCTAAAACCTAAAACCGCCCCCATGGCCCATTCCAATTTTCAACGCATCGATCGCATCACCGCACTGTTTCGCAAGGAACTGGGGGCGTTGGTGCACGAGGCGGTGCGCGGCCGGGAGCTGCCTTCGGTCTCGGTCTCCGATGTCGAGGTTACCCGCGACCTGGCCCATGCCAATGTGTTTGTCACCGCCTATCTGCCGGAACTTGGGCCGGGCGCGGTCAAGACCCTGAACGAGCACGCCTGGGAATACCGCAAGCAACTGGCGCGGCGGGTCAATCTGCGTACCGTACCGGAGCTGCATTTTCGTTACGACGACTCGGTCGACCGCGGCGAGCGGATCGAATCGCTGCTGCGCGAGCCCAAGGTGGCGCGCGACATCGAGCCGGGCTCGGCCAGCGACTGACGCACGATCCATGCATCAGGTGTTGTTGCTGGACAAACCCCTGGGTCTCGGTTCCAACGCTGCTTTGCAGCGCGTGCGCTGGCTGCTCGGTAAGCCGCGTGCCGGTCACACCGGCACACTCGACCCGCTCGCCACTGGCATGCTCCCGATTTGTCTGGGCGAGGCGACCAAGTTCGCCGGCTATCTGCTGTCCGAGCGCAAGTGCTATCGCGCCAGCGTCCATCTCGGCGTAGCCACGGTTAGCGGCGACGCCGATGGCGAAGCCCTTGCTGAGCGCCCGGTTCCGCCATTGAGCGCGGCCCGCATCACCGAGGCCATGGCCGCGTTTATCGGCCGCATCCGCCAGCGGCCGCCGATCTATTCCGCGCTCAAGCGCGATGGCGTGCCGCTGTATCGACTGGCCCGCGCCGGGGTCGAGGTCGAGGTTGCCGAACGCGAGGTAACGATCTATCGCTTCGAACTGCTCGGCTTCGACGCGACTTCGCTGGAATTCGAAGTGGAATGCGGATCGGGAACCTATATCCGCAGCCTGGGCCCGGATCTGGCCTTGGCCCTGGGCACGGTCGGGCACCTGTCGGCCTTGCGCCGGCTCTGGGTTGCCCCGTTTGCAGAAAGGCCGATGGTCAGTCTGGCGCAGATTGAACAATTGTCCCGTGAAGCTTGGCGGCCCGGCGCCGAAGATGCCCCGCCCTGGTTGCTGCCAATCGATCAGGCGCTGGCCAATCTTCCGCAACTGCGGATCGATTCGGCTGCCTGCCGGGCGTTAGGGTTTGGTCAAGCCGTGGCCGGTTTCGCACCGGCCGATCAGCCGCTGCGGCTGTACGACCCGGAGCGCCACTTTCTCGGTCTGGGCCGGGTCGGCGACGACGGTCTGCTGCGGGTACAGAGGCTGCTTACGCCGCCCAGTGGCGTATCAAAACCACCGTCGTGAACATTGCTAGGTGCGATCTGCCGGGGTACAATGCCGGGCTGTCCCTACGTCAAATCGTTTCGAGAAGACGGCGGCATCGCCATTGGGTGGTGCAGGGCTCACGTCTCCAGTCAGGAATCTCCATGTCGCTCAGCACCGAACAAACCGCACAGATCATCAAAGCCCACCAGCGCACGCCCAACGACACCGGTTCGCCGGAAGTCCAGATCGCCCTGCTGACCTCGCATATCGAGGCGCTGGCGCCGCACTTCCAGGCGCACGGCAAGGACCATCATTCGCGGCGTGGTCTGCTCAAGATGGTCAATCAGCGCCGCAGCCTGCTCGGCTATCTCAAAGCCAAGGATCAGGGGCGCTACAAGTCACTGATCGAAAAGCTCGGCATCCGCCGCTAAGGATGCGTGAAAAAGTGCCGCAAGGCACTTTTTCGTTTTTGGGTTTGCCGGTGAACGCCGTAATTCGGTTCGACTGGCCGACCGCTCCAGCCAGGCGCCAGTGGCTTTGCAACACCCGTTTTCCGAACCTGGGCGAGGGCGCTCCGGTTTCGGCTTCTGCTCCCCAATGAAGGAAAGATCATGGCTAAGGTGGTAAAGAGTTTCCAGTACGGCAAGCATCAGATGACGATCGAGACCGGTGAAGTGGCTCGCCAGGCGAGCGGCTCGGTGCTGGTCAGTATGGACGGCACGGTCGTATTGGTCGCCGCCGTGGTCGCCGCCAAGGCGATCGAGGGCAAGGACTTCTTTCCGCTGACCGTCAACTACCAGGAGAAATTCTACGCCGCCGGCCGCATCCCCGGCGGCTTCTTCAAGCGCGAAGGCCGTCCTACCGAAAAGGACACGCTGACCTCGCGCCTGATCGACCGGCCGATCCGTCCGCTGTTCCCGGAGACCTTCCGCAACGAAGTGCAGGTGGTCGCGACGGTGGTCTCGCTCAACCCGGAAATCGACGCCGATATTCCGGCGATGATTGGCGCCTCGGCGGCACTGGCCTTGTCCGGCTGCCCGTTCGCTGGCCCGATCGGCGGCGCCCGGGTCGGTTACGTCGATGGCCAGTACGTGCTCAACCCGACCGCCTCCGAGCTGAAAAATTCGACGCTTGATCTGGTTGTCGCCGGTACCGCCAAAGCGGTGTTGATGGTCGAGTCGGAAGCCAAGATGCTGTCCGAGGAAGTGATGCTGGGCGCGGTGATGTTCGGCCACCAGCAGCTGCAGGCGGCGATCAACGCGATCAACGAACTGGTCGGCGAATTTGGCCGCAAGAACTTCGTCTGGAACGAACCGGCACCGAAGGAAGCACTGGTCGCCGCGATCAAGCGCGTGGTCGGTGAGCGCATGGGTCCGGCCTATGCGATCCGCGACAAGGCCGAGCGCCGCGACGCGCTTGGCGCCCTGCGCAAGGAAGTGCTCGAAGCCCTGGCCGGCGAGAAGGAAGCCAACGGCTGGAAAGACAGCGACATCGTCAAGGAGTTCGGTGAGCTCGAATACCGCACCCTGCGCGACGGCGTGCTCGACACTCGGCTGCGCATCGACGGGCGCGACCTGGTCACCGTGCGTCCGATCGCGATCCGCGCCAGCGTGTTGCCGCGTACCCACGGCTCGGCGCTGTTCACCCGCGGCGAAACCCAGGCGCTGGTGGTGGCGACGCTTGGCACCACCCGCGACGCGCAGATCATCGACGCGATCGAAGGCGAGTACAAAGACAGCTTCATGCTGCACTACAACTTCCCGCCGTACTCGGTCGGCGAATGCGGCATGATGACCGGCCCCAAGCGCCGCGAAATCGGCCACGGCCGGCTGGCCCGCCGTGGCGTTGCCGCGGTGTTGCCGAGCACGGCCGATTTCCCGTACACGCTGCGCGTGGTCTCGGAAATCACCGAATCCAACGGTTCCAGCTCGATGGCCTCGGTGTGCGGTGCTTCGCTCGCCCTGATGGACGCCGGCGTGCCGCTGAAAGCACCGGTGGCGGGCATCGCGATGGGCCTGATCAAGGAAGGCGAGCGCTTCGCCGTGCTGTCCGACATCCTCGGCGACGAGGACCATCTCGGCGACATGGACTTCAAGGTCGCCGGCACCGCCGACGGCATCACCGCCTTGCAGATGGACATCAAGATCGACGGCATCACCGAAGAAATCATGAAAGTGGCGCTGGCCCAGGCCCAGCAGGGGCGCCTGCACATCCTCGGCGAAATGGCCAAGGTCATCAGCAGCGCACGCCCGGAGATGAGCGAATATGCGCCGCGCCTGATGACCATCAAGATCCACCCGGACAAGATCCGCGAAGTGATCGGCAAGGGCGGCACCACGATCCGCTCGATCACCGAAGAAACCGGCGCCACCATCGATATCTCCGACGACGGCACGGTGACCATCGCCTCGATCAACCGCGAAGCGGCGCTGGCAGCCAAGGCGCGCATCGAGCAGATCACCTCGGACGTGGAGCCCGGCCGCATCTACGAAGGCCGCGTCGCCAAGCTGATGGACTTTGGTGCGTTCGTCACTATCCTGCCCGGCAAGGATGGTCTGGTACACGTCTCGCAGATCGCCAACGAGCGCGTCGAGAAAGTCTCCGACAAACTCAAGGAAGGCGACAGCGTGCGGGTCAAGGTCCTCGAAGTCGACAAGCAGGGCCGTATCCGCCTCAGCATCAAGGCGGTGATCGAAGACGAACTGGCCGCCGCCGGCAACTGATTGCGGCATCCATGGCATCCAGGAGAGCGGGCTTCGGCCCGCTTTTTTTTACCTGGTGGCGGGGGTGCAGTTGTGGGAGCGACGCCTCCCGTCTCCCGTCTCCCGCTTCCCGCAACAGAAAATTGCGCTACTCTTTCGCGCTCGCGACGGGAGGAGGGGAGATGAGCGCTCAGGTGAAGATCGACGACCAGCCGCTGGCGGTGAATGGCCGGCGGCTGTGGGACAGTTTGATGGAAATGGCGCAGATTGGCGCCACCGCAAAGGGCGGGGTGTGCCGGCTGGCTTTGACCGATCTCGACCGCCAGGGCCGCGACCTGTTCGTGCGCTGGGCGCGCGAGGCCGGCTGCACGATCAGCGTCGATCGGATCGGCAATGTGTTCGCCCGCCGTGCCGGCCGCAACGATACGCTGGCGCCGGTGATTACCGGTTCGCACGCCGATTCGCAGCCGACCGGCGGACGCTTCGATGGCATCTATGGGGTGCTCGGCGGGCTGGAGGTGATCCGCACCTTGAACGACCACGGTATCGAGACCGAGCGCCCGCTCGAAGTGGTGATCTGGACCAACGAAGAAGGCTCGCGCTTCGCCCCGGCGATGGTCGCATCGGGCGTATTCGCCGGGGTGTTTACGCTCGACTACGGCCTGTCCCGCACCGATGTCGAGGGCCGCAGCATGGGCGAGGAACTGGCGCGGATCGGCTATGCCGGCGAGTTGCCGGTCGGCGGCCGGCCGATCCATGCCGCGTTCGAGCTGCATATCGAACAGGGCCCGATCCTGGAGGCCGAGGGCAAGACCATCGGCGTGGTCGGCCACGCCCAGGGCCAGCGCTGGTACGAAGTGGTATTCACCGGCCAGGAATCCCACGCCGGGCCGACCCCGATGCCGCGCCGCCGCGACGCCTTGCTGGCCGCGGCGCGGGTGATCGAGCTGGTCAACCGCATCGGTCTTGCGCATGCGCCGCTGGCCTGCGCCACGGTCGGCATGATCCACAACCACCCGAATTCGCGCAATGTAATTCCTGGGCGGGTTTTGTTCACCGTGGATCTGCGCCACCCGGACGACCAGGTTCTGGCGTGCATGGACCATGAACTGCGCGCGGGCATCGCCAGTATCGCCGCCGAGACCCGGGTCGAAACCACGCGCCTGGAGCAGATCTTCTACTACGCCCCGGTCGCCTTCGATCGCGACTGCGTGGCTTCGGTGCGCGCCGCCGCCGAGCGCTTCGGCTACAGCCACCGCGATATCGTGTCCGGCGCCGGTCACGACGCCTGCTATCTGGCCCAGGTCGCGCCGACCGCGATGGTTTTCGTACCCTGCGTCGATGGCATCAGCCACAACGAAGTCGAGGATGCGCGACCCGAGTGGATTACCGCTGGCGCCAATGTGTTGCTGCATGCGATGCTCGGCCGTGCGGGGCAGTGATGGTTTCTTATCAGGAGGGAGCATGACCAGAGTGGCATTGGCCGATCTCGCATCGGCCCGTTTGGATGCGCAGGAACTGGCGAAGAATTTTTCCGATGTGGCGCCGCCGCTGGATCGGCAGCGCGCCTTGATCGAAGCGAACCGTTGCTATTACTGCTACGACGCGCCCTGCATCCAGGCCTGTCCGACCGGCATCGAGATTCCGCGCTTCATCCAGCGCATCGCCAGCGACGACCTGCGCGGTTCCGCCACGGCGATCCTGTCGGCCAATATATTCGGCGGCATGTGCGCGCGGGTCTGTCCGACCGAGATCCTGTGCGAAGGCGAATGCGTGCGCAATAGCGACGAAGACAAGCCGGTCGAGATCGGCGCGCTGCAGCGCTACGCCACCGACTGGGTCATTCGCGATGGCGTGCAGTTGTTCGAGCGGGCCGCGGCCAGTGGCCGGCGCGTGGCCGTGGTCGGCGCCGGCCCGGCTGGCCTTGCGGCGGCGCACGGGCTGGCGCGTGCCGGGCACGAGGTGGTGGTGTTCGAGGCCGAAGCCAAGCCCGGTGGTCTGAACGAGTACGGCATCGCCGCCTACAAGGTGCTGGATTTCGCCGCCAGGGAGATCGCCTGGCTGCTCGCGATTGGCGGCATCGAACTGCGCTGCCAGCAGGTGCTGGGACGCGACTTCAGCCTGGCTTCCTTGCAGCGCGAGTTCGATGCGGTGTTTCTGGGCATGGGCCTCGGCGGGGTCAATGCGCTGGCCCTGGCTGACGATGCCAGTGGCGATCCGGACGGCCTGGTGAATGCAGTGGATTTCATCAAGGGCCTGCGCCAGAGTGCGGATAAGCGGCAGGTGCGCGTGGGCCGGCGGGTGGTGGTGATCGGCGGTGGCAATACCGCGATCGACGCCGCCGTGCAGAGCAAGAAGCTTGGCGCCGAGTCGGTTACCTTGGTCTATCGACGCGGCGCCGAGGCGATGGGCGCCACCCCGGCCGAGCAGGCCTTCGCCCGCGATCAGGGCGTGGTCATCGTGCATTGGGCGAGCCCGCAACGCGTGCTGGTGGCCGACGGCCATCTGGCCGCGATCGAGTTCGAATATCAGGCGCTGGACGCGGCCGGAAAGCTGGTCGGCAAGGGCGAGACCCTGCGTCTGGACGCCGATATGGTGCTGAAGGCGGTCGGTCAGGTGCTGCGGGCCGAGCCACTGGCCGCGGCACCGGCACCGGCCCTGGCGCGTGGCCGTATCGCGGTCGACGCCGAGTTCCGCACCAGTGTGCCCGGGGTCTGGGCCGGTGGCGATTGTGTCGGGGTCAAGCTCGATCTGACCGTGCAAGCAGTGGAAGACGGCAAGCGCGCGGCGCAGTCGATCGATCGCGCGCTGCGCGCCAAAGCACAGGCTTGAAGAGGAAAAACCATGGCTGATCTGTCCTGCAATTTCGTCGGCATCACGTCGCCCAATCCGTTCTGGCTGGCCTCGGCGCCGCCGACCGACAAGGCTTACAACGTCAACCGCGCGTTCGAGGCCGGCTGGGGTGGCGTGGTCTGGAAGACCCTGGGCCTGGACCCGCCGGTGGTCAACGTCAGCTCGCGCTACGGCGCGGTGCGCTGGAACGGCCAGCGCATCGCCGGCCTGAACAATATCGAGCTGATCAGCGACCGTCCGCTGGCGGTCAATCTGGCCGAGATCCGCCAGGTCAAGCGCGACTGGCCGGAGCGGGCGATGATCGTTTCGCTGATGGTGCCGTGCGACGAAGATTCGTGGAAACAGATCCTGCACCAGGTCGAAGACAGCGGCGCCGATGCGGTCGAACTCAATTTCGGCTGCCCGCACGGCATGAGCGAACGCGGCATGGGCGCCGCGGTCGGTCAGGTGCCGGAGTACATCGAGATGATCGCGCGCTGGGTCAAACAGCATTCGCGCCTGCCGTGCATCGTCAAGCTCACCCCGAATATCACCGACGTGCGCGTGCCGGCGCGCGCGGCCCTGCGCGGCGGCGCCGACGCGGTCTCGCTGATCAACACCATCAATTCGATCACCACGGTCGATCTGGACCTGATGGCGCCGACCCCGACCGTCGATGGCAAGGGCAGTCACGGCGGCTATTGCGGCCCGGCGGTGCGGCCGATCGCGCTCAATATGGTCGCCGAGATCGCCCGCGATAGCGAGACCCGCGGCCTGCCGATCTCCGGCATCGGCGGCATTGGCAACTGGCGCGACGCGGCCGAGTTCATGGCCCTGGGCGCGGGCTCGGTGCAGGTCTGCACCGCCGCCATGCACTACGGCTTTCGCATCGTCGAAGACATGGCCACCGGCCTGTCGAACTGGATGGACAGCAAGGGTTACCGGCGCCTCGACGACTTTGTCGGGCGGGCGGTGCCGAACGTCACCGACTGGAAGTTCCTCAATCTCAATTACGACATCAAGGCGCGCATCGACCAGGACAAGTGCATCAAGTGCGGCCTGTGCCACATTGCCTGCGAAGACACCGCCCACCAGGCGATCAGCCGCGAGCGCGACGGTCAGCGGCATTTCGAGGTGGTCGAGGAAGAATGCGTGGGCTGCAACCTGTGCCTGCACGTCTGCCCGGTCGAAGACTGCATCGACATGGTGCGGGTCGACGACGGCAGCTACCGCAACTGGACCACGCATCCCAACAACCCGCAGTGCGTCGGCGCCAAGGTCTGAGCCCGATGCGCGCCGATCTGCCCGCCGGCTACGCCGCCGATCTGACCAATGCCGATCTGCTGCCGACCGCGGCCGCCGCACGCAGCTGGGACTGGCGGGCGATCGCCGCGCTGTGGGTCGGCATGGTAGTGTGCGTGCCGGCCTACATGCTCGCCGCCGGCCTGGTCAGCGAGGGTATGAACTGGTGGCAGGCGGTCGGCGTGATCCTGCTCGCCAATGCCATCGTATTGGTGCCGATGCTGCTGATCGGTCACGCTGGCACCAAACACGGCATCCCATTTCCGGTGTTGTTGCGCGCCTCGTTCGGCACCCGCGGCGCGCGCCTGCCGGCGGTGCTGCGCGGTCTGGTCGCCTGCGGCTGGTTCGGCATCCAGACCTGGGTCGGCGGGGCGGCGATCTATACCATCGTCAACGTGCTGGGCGGCAATGCCATCGTCGGCGAGCCTTTGCCCTTGCTCGGCATCGACGCCGGGCAGACTGGGTGTTTTCTGGCGTTCTGGGCGCTGCACGTATGGTTCATCCGCCACGGCACCGAATCGATCCGCTGGCTGGAACTATGGGCGGCGCCGCTGTTGATCGCGATGATGCTGGCCCTGCTCGGCTGGGCCTATGTGCGCGCCGACGGCTTCGGTGCGATGCTGTCGGCGCCCTCGGCGTTCATTCCCGGCGGGCGTCGCGAGGGCCAGTTTGCCGCGGCATTCTGGCCCAGCCTGACCGCCATGGTCGGGTTCTGGGCAACCTTGGCCTTGAATATTCCCGACTTCACCCGTTTCGCGCGCAGCCAGCGCGACCAGATGCTCGGCCAGGCACTCGGCCTGCCGCTGCCGATGGCCCTGCTCGCCTTTATCGGCGTGGCAGTGACCTCGGCCACCGTGGTGATTTATGGCGAGGCGATCTGGGATCCGGTCAAGCTCACCGAACGCATGGGCGGCATCGGCGTGGTGCTGGCGCTGTTCGCCCTGATCCTCGCCACCCTGACCACCAATCTGGCC
>JBFXKH010000123.1:0-10511 GCA_050173995.1 Lysobacterales bacterium
CTGCGAAGCGAAACATGCCGAAGCCCACAAACTTGACAATCTTAGGTTGTGCTGAGCGCAGCGAAGCGCAACGGCGCGGAGCGCGGTGCCGGCCGCACAACCGACAACCGATAACCGACACAAAACTGTTGCTCTACGCTCAGCACAACCTATGTTTCTGGCTTCGGATTGTTGCGCTTCGCTTCGCTTCGCTGCGCTGCGCTCAGCACAACCTATGTCTCTAATAATTTCCATGATTTTGGGCTTCGGCTTGTTGCGCTTCGCTCAGCACAACCTATGCGCCACCCCCGCTCTTAGCCCCTAGCCCCTAGCCTCTAGCCTCTGGCTTCGCTGCGCTCAGCACAACCTATGCGTCGGGCTACTCCACCACCACCGGAATTCCGGCGATCCGCGCCTGCCATTCGCGCGGGCCGCTTTCGTGTACCGAATTGCCCTGGCTGTCCACCGCCACCGTGACCGGCATATCGACCACGGTGAACTCATAGATCGCCTCCATGCCGAGATCGGCAAAGCCGACCACGCGCGCGGCCTTGATCGCTTTCGACACCAGGTAGGCGGCGCCGCCGATCGCGATCAGATAGACCGCGCGATGGCGTTTGATCGCGGCGAGTCCGAGCGGGCCGCGCTCGGCCTTGCCGACCATGCCGAGCATGCCGGTCGCGGCCAGCACCTGTTCGGTGAACTTGTCCATGCGCGTGGCCGTGGTCGGGCCGGCTGGGCCGACCACCTCATCGCGCACCGGATCGACCGGGCCGACGTAGTAAATCATCCGATTGCGGAAATCGACCGGCAGCGGCTCGCCGCGATCGATCAGCTCGACCATGCGCTTGTGCGCGGCATCGCGCCCGGTCAAGAGTCTGCCGGACAGCAGCAGCACTTCGCCCGGCTTGAAACTCGCGACCAACTCCGGGGTCAGCGCATCCAGATCGACTCGGCGACCCTGGCTGGCGTCGTAGGTGAGCTGCGGCCAATCGGCCAGCGAGGGCGGTTCGAGCATCACCGGGCCGGAGCCATCGAGCACGAAATGTGCGTGTCGGGTGGCGGCGCAGTTCGGAATCATCGCCACCGGCAGGTTGGCGGCGTGGCAGGGATAGTCCTTGATCTTCACGTCGAGCACCGTGGTCAATCCGCCCAGCCCCTGCGCGCCAATGCCGAGCGCGTTGACCTTTTGGTAAATCTCGATGCGCAGTTCCTCGGCGCGGCTGGCCGGTCCGCGGGCGAGCAACTCGGGCATGTCGATCGCGTCCATCAGCGATTGCTTGGCGAGCAGCATGGCTTTCTCGGCGGTGCCGCCGATGCCGATCCCGAGCAGGCCCGGCGGGCACCAGCCGGCGCCCATGGTCGGCACGGTTTTCAGCACCCAATCGACCACCGAATCGGAGGGATTGAGCATCACGAATTTCGATTTCGCCTCTGAGCCGCCGCCCTTCGCCGCGACCGTGACCTCGACCGTCGCCCCCGGCACCAATTCGACCTGGATCACCGCCGGGGTGTTGTCGCGGGTATTCAGCCGCTTGCCGGCCGGATCGGCCAGCACCGACCCGCGCAACTTGTTGTCCGGATGCAGATAGGCCCGGCGCACGCCAGTATTGATCATGTCTTCCAGCGACTGCCCACCCTCGAAGCGCACCTGCATGCCGACCTTGAGGAACACATTGACGATACCGGTGTCCTGGCAAATCGGCCGGTGGCCCTCGGCGCACATCCGCGAATTGATCAGAATCTGCGCCATCGCATCGCGCGCCGCCGGCGATTGCTCACGTTCATAGGCCGCGGCCAGATTGCGGATGTAATCGACCGGGTGGTAATAACTGATGTACTGCAGCGCGTCGGCGACGCTCTGGACCAGGTCTTCCTGCTTGATCGTAACCATGCCCACGTCTCCCAGTTCCGTTCGGTGGAAAGTGTATCAACCCCAGGTCCGTCGCCCCGGCGAACGCCGGGGTCCAGCGGTGACCGTGACCACGACTCCGAATCCTGGGAACCGGCTTCAAAACACCAGATTGACCATAACCAGCATGACCACGATGAACAGCAGCGACAAGGGCGCGCCGGCGCGCAGCAGGTCGCGCGGCTGGTAGTTGGCCGGGCCGGCGATCAAGGCCAGCACCGGGTTGGCGGTGCTGATGAAGCTGTTGGATGCCGACAGCGCCACGATCAAGGCAAATTCGGTCGGGTTGCCATTGGCGGCCAATGCGATATTGACTGCCATCGGCACCATCACCACGGTCGCACCCACGTTCGACATGACCATGGCAAACAGGCTGGTCAGCACCGCGACTGCGAGTTGCAGCAACCACAACGGCACGTCGCCGAGATAGTCGAGCGTTTCCTGTGCGATCCATGCGGCGGTGCCGGTTGCGTCCATCGCCCAGCCGAGCGGGATCAGCGCCGCCATCACGAAGATAGTTTTCCAATTGATCGCATGCAGCGCCTCTTCCATGTTCAGCACCCGCGTCAACAACATGCCCACCGCGCCGACCATCAAGGCCAGCGGCAGGGGCAGGTCGGAGACCAAGGCCAGCACCAGCGCCAGCGCGAAGAAGAACACCGCGAAGCGCAGTCGCTGCGGGTGCTGGTCCTCGGCCTTGGGGTAATCGGTCACCACCACGAAATCGCGATCTTCGGCTGCCTCGGCGACATCCTGCCAGGCGCCGTGCAGAGCCAGGGTATCGCCGGCGCGCACGGTCTTGGTGCGCATGTCCTGGCGGAAAATCTTGCCGCCGCGCCCCAGCGCCAATACCGATACGCCAAAGCGTTTGCGCAGCCGCAGTTCGGCCACGGTCTGCCCGATGAAGCGCGACGTCGGCGGTACCACCGCCTCGGAGACGCCGGCGCGGGCCGGCTGGAACAGGGCGGCAAAGTGTTCGAGGCGGGGCGCTATGGCCAGATTGTGCTGTTCGGCAAAACTCTGGATCGCGCCATGCTGGCCAAGCACACCGAGCACGCAGCCGCTGTGGACGGTCTGCTCGGCGTGCGGCGCCAGCCGCTTGTCCTCGCCGGAGCGGTAGGCGAGGATCAACGGAATGCCGGGGGTGGCCTCGATCTCGCCGATGCGCTTGCCGACCAGATCGCTCGCGTCCAGCACGGTCAGTTCGCGCAGTTCGCCCGCGATGCCATAGACCTGCTCGAAATAGCCCTCGGTTGTGGCCGGGTTGACCGCCAGGCCCTCGTCTTCGCGCGGCGGCTGCACCTTGGGCCAATAGCGATAGAAATAACCAAGGCCAGCCAGCCACAAGGCCAGCCCGATCGGCGCGGCCCCGAACAGGCCGATCGGCTGCAAGGTATCGGCGCCCGAGGGCAGGTTGCGATTGACTGCGAGGATCAGGTCGTTGAGCAGGATCTGCGGCGAATTGCCGACCATGGTCATGGTGCCGCCGAGAATGATGCAGCAGGCCATCGGCAGCAGCAGCCGCGCGATCGGCACCCCGGTGCGGGTCGAGATACGGCTAACCACCGGCAGGAACAAGGCCGCCACCGCCGGATTTTGCATCATCGCCGAGATCAGGCCGGTGACCGCGCACAGGGTCATCAGCAGTCGGCGTTCATCGCCACGCGACAGACGCAAAATGAACGAGGCGGCGCCACCCAGCACGCCGGTGCGATCCAGCCCAGCCCCCATAATCATGGTCGCCATGATCGCAATCACCGCGTTACCAGCGAAGCCGGTGAACAACATATCGCCCGGCACCAGTCGGGTGATCCCCAGCACCACCAGGATCAGCAGGGCCACCAGATCGGCGCGCAGCCAATCCAGCATAAACATCAGCAGCGTGAACCCAACCAGCCCCAGCACCAGCAGCATGTCGGAATTGAGGGTCAAACCACTGGCCATGGGCCTTCGCTGCGACCGTGCGGGAACCGACCGCCAGTGTAAACGACTGCGGCCAGGCACGCAGGCCGATCGAAGCATGCGTTGTAGGAACGGAGACTGTGGGAGCGACGGGCACGTCGCGACATGCCCACCGAAGCCCAAATTGTGGGAGCGACGGCACGTCGCGACATGTCCACCGAAAAGACAGTCGCGACGTTCCGTCGCTCCCACCGACATCCTCTCACCCAAAATCTCCCACCGCCCTCACCTGCGAAAAATCTCAGCAACACTTCCGAATATGGCCGATGCCAGTGGCCGCCGCCATCACCAGACTGGCGTCATGCTCAAGCACCACAACCATCCCGGCTACGCCGCCCTACGCCGCGGTCGATACTCCGAACCCGGCCGGGCCTACTTGCTCACCACCATCGTCCGCGACCGCCATCGTCTTTTCAGTGAACCTCAGGCTGCAGCCCTCGTCGCCAGGAGTATCATTGCACCCGGCGCTTTTCTCGATGCAAAACCACTGGCTTGGGTGCTGATGCCCGATCACTGGCATGGGCTGATCGAACTCGGCCAGGCCGACCTCTCTCGCGTGCTGCAACGCTTCAAGGCCAGCACCGCCCGCGCCCTGCTCGACACCGGCCTGGCCGGGGCGCCGGTTTGGGCCAAAGGCTTTCACGATCATGCCCTGCGCGCAGACGAAGAATTGCGCCACGCGGCCCGCTACATCATCATGAACCCGGTCCGCGCCGGCTTGGTCCACCGCATCGGTGACTACCGCTATTGGAACGCCATCTGGCTATAGCCAGCGTCGCCTATGCGGGAGCGCCTTTGTGGGAGCGACGGGCACTTCGCGACAGGGCTATCGAAGCCGAAATTGTGGGAGCGACGGGCACGTCGCGACATGGCTATCGAGTCGACAGTCGCGACGTTCCGTCGCTCCCACAGACAGCCAGCGTCGCCTTTGTGGGAGCGACGGGCACGTCGCGACATGGCTATCGAGGCGACAGTCGCGACGTTCCGTCGCTCCCACAGACAGCCCTGGCCCCGGCGCCACGCCCACCCGCCATCCCCCTGTCTGATTTCCCGGCCAGACTGCGTTACTGCTTGGGACGGTAGGCCTTGGCTTGCCGAAGCACATCGAACATGGTCGCTGGCAGCTACAGCCCGGGGTATCCGAAGCGCGGCAGACGTCGTTTCGTGTCCCGGTCCGCAGAATCTGGAGCAAACGCTTTATTTCTGCTGCGGGTTGGTGCTAATGTCCGCGTTCGTTGGGGTCCGTACGCGCCGCAGTGTCGCTGTGGGCGCGCCTTTGTCAGCACCAGGAGGCTATCCATGATCCGCAAAACCCATCTTTCCCTGGCCCTGGCGGGCCTCGCCCTGGCCGTCGGTAGCGGCGCCCAGGCCTGCACTACCGCGCAATGGGGCCAGCAGCTCACTGCCGGTCAGGGCGCCACAGCCGGCGTAATCGCTGGCCAGCCCAATGGACTCGGCGGCGGTACTTCCGCGCGCTACTCCGGTCTCTGCGGCTTGCGCGCCACGGCCGCCGGCCAGATGGTCCGTGACGGCACGCCGGCCGCCGAAGCCGATTACATCGCCCGCTTCTACGTGCGCCCGGCGGTCGACACCGGCACCCACGTCGTGTTTCGTGTAGCCGAAGGCGCGCCGGATGCTACCAACACCATGGTCTATCGCGTCCAGTACAACCGTGCCAATCAACAGTTTGAAGTGGTCAGTTCGGCCAACGCCGTGACCGCTATCGGCGCGGCTTCCTCGGCCCCGAACGCCAAGTGGTACAACGTTACCCTGACCTGGCACCGCACCGGCGGCACCCTGGATGTATCGGTCCAGGGCAATGCCAGCAGCACGCCCAATGCCGTTGCAACCGGCCTGACCGGGTTCAATAGCTCGGGCGGCGCGAACGGTCCGGACTACGCTGAACTCGGCTGGGTGGGTGCACCGGTGGCCGGCACCGGCACCATCGAAGTCGACGCCTTTGAATCGCGTCGCAGCACGGCGATTCCCGGTCTGTGCAGGGGTGATGCCAACAATACTGGCGGCCCGCTAAATATCTTCGATATTGTCGGAACAGTGAATGAAATCAATGGCACCTTAGCGAGTGGGCAGCCTGATTGTACTGAGAATGGCGCGGTCGATATCTTCGACGCAATATGCGCTGTAAACTTGGTCAATACCGCAGTTCCTGTCGGGCAAACCTGCCATCTTTGAGAAATAAGGAGAACCAAAATGCTATTCCTTTCGCGATATCCTGTTTTGGCTTCCCTGCTTCTATGTGGAGCAGTTTTTGCGGCCCAAGACAACCAACTTGTGATTCAGGATCAAAATAGTTCCAAGGCGCTGGGTCGCGTTTTCAGTTTGGACTACGTTTCTGATGGATCGGCGGTTGGACTCCAGATTCGGGTAAAAGCTGATGGGCTCAACAAGCGCGGCTTGGATCTCAGCAAATGTCTCGCCGATTTGCCGAAGTCTCATGTTGGAACTTGTAAGCTTACCGATGCTGGTGAGATTCTAGTGTTGGTATACAGCGGTAGCAATGCAGCCTTGCCCGCCGGTTTGGTGTCCATCGGGACAGTGGCGATGCAAGGGAAAGCGCAGGGACCATTGGTCGTGTCTGAGCTGCTCGTAGCAGATAAGAATGCGAACCCGATTAGAGCAACTTCGATTGTTGAATAATAAACGGCGACGGTGAGGATATAAGCCCATGAACAGATTTAGTAGAAATATTCTTTTGCTATGTGCGGGTCTTGGAAGCAGTCTGGGGTTGCATTCTGCGTTTGCGGCGTCTCTTGCGATAAGTCCATCAGTTGCCACCGTTGGACTCACCGGCGGCGCGACTACTCCAGGATCGTTGGATGTTGTATTTACGGGGGATGCGGCTGGTGCCAGTGCCGTCGTTGGCTATCAGACCGATATAACTTTTGATAACACTCAGATGTCAGTTGCGCTTTCGCTGGGGAATGCATTTAGTTGTCAACTGTTCGACCCTTCAACAATTCGGATCGTCGACTTTGACGGTGCCGCCGCTGCACTTCCGTCCGGCACGGCATGTACGTTGACGTTTACTGTAAATAGTCCGCAAACGGCGGGGACTAATTATCCGTTAGCGTTCCCGCCGGCCGCGACACTTTGCTCCGACGCGAGTACAGGTGCACAGCCTTGCGGAACGACCAATGGCGTGATCAATGTTGTCGCCGGTCCCCAGCCCGCCTTCACCTCGGCACCGACGGCGCCGGGTGGCACTATCAATATCACTGATACCATCGGTGGTGGTGCTACCAGTGCAACCTTGACGGTGACCAATACCGGTCCGGCGGGTGCACCGGTGCTGAACATCGGGGCGGGTGGTGGTCTCAGTGGCATTCTGAGTATCGCTCCGGCGACCGCGCAGACGGCGACTCAGGGCGGCGCAGGGGTTACCTACACCATCTCCTGCAACGCCGCCTCGGCGGGTGCGGCGCCAGCGCAAACGCTGTCCTTCACCCACAACGGTAGCAACATCCCCAGCCCAGCGACCTATCAGGTCGTCTGTACCGGCGTCACTGGACCCACTCCTCCGACCGCCAGCCTTGGCGCCGTGACGCAGCCGCCGGCCGGTCCGATCAACCTGACGGCCTCGGGTTCGGTGCCAGTGAATATCGACAGCGCGGGCGTGGCTACGGCCAGCCTTGCCCTGACCTGCACGATTCCGGCGACCGGTGCCAGCAACTTCCAGATCACCGGCGGTGGCTCGCGTACCATCAGCGCACCAGCAACGGTGGGCGGCAGCACCCCGGATATCGGTGTGTCTTGCGTGCGTCAGGCAGCGCCGGTCAATGCCACGCTGAGCTGCGCCCAAAACGCGACCCCGGATCCGGATCCGGCGCCGCTGACCGCGACTGTCACCTGCCCCCTGGGTACGGTGGCGCCGAACGGCGCGTCCAGTCCCGCCCCGGGTGGCACGGTCAATGCCACGGCGGTGGCGGGTACTACGGCGACCGGCAATCTGCTGTTCACCAATGCCGGTGGCACCGCGCCGTATAACCTGACCAGCTGCACTGCCTCGGCCGGCTTCACCATCACCAGCCCGGTCTTCCCGGCGACTATCGCCGCGGGTGGCAGCCAGGTGTTGACCGTGTCCTGCCTGGCCCCGGGCGTGGGTACCAGCACGCTTGGTACCCTGGACTGCACCACGAACGACCCGAACTTTGCGGCGCCGGCCTATGTGCTGTCCTGCAACGGTGTGTCGGCCGTTGTTCCGACGATCGGCAATGCCGGCAAGATCCTGCTGGCCAGCCTGTTCATCGGCCTCGGCCTGCTCGGCATGGGTCTGCGCCGCCAGGCTTGATTCTGGTTGGTGGCAAGTAGCATTGGAAAGGGCGCCTCCGGGCGCCCTTTCTATTTGTAATGCCACGGCTTTTGTAGGGTGGATAAGCGCAGCGCATCCACCATCCCCGACTTCAAGCTCAGCGCCCGACAACAGGCAGCACGGCGGAAGCCCCGGTGCTTTCGTCCTTGTCCTTGCTGGTGGCGGTCGGATGCATGGTGGATGCGCTGCGCTTATCCACCCTACTTCTCCGCCCTACTTCTGGGCCGAGCGTTGCGTTGGAGACCCGTTGGAGACCTTGCGATTTTTGCGGGTGCTGGGTACGGTGGGCGGTCTCACCTTGGGAAAACACCGATGTCGGTAGCGCACGACCCGCTTGCTTCAATCGACGACCTGATGGCGCGGCGCGCGTGGACGGCCGCCGCACGCGAATTGGACCAGTTCCTCAAGAAGTCGCCGAAGCATGTCGAGGCGCTGCTGCGGCGTTCGACCACGGCGCTGCGGCTGGGCCGCTACCGGCAGTCCTGGGAACTGGCGCTGCGCGCCAGCGCCGAACCGATCAGCGAACCCCATTGGGTGCTGGCCCTGGCCCGGCAGTTGATGATCTTTCTGGAAGTGGACGCCCTGCGCGCCTGCCTGAAGCACCCGCGCTTTCGGGCCGAGGCGCCGGCAATGGCCCTGGCCGAGGCTGGCACCTTGCTCAACAACGTGGGAGCGAACGAGGACGCCAGCGTATTTGCGGAGCTGGCCGTGAGCCGCGATCCGTCGAGCGCGGCCGCGCACTATTTTCGCGCCACCACGCGGGTATTTTTCGGTGATCTGGCCGCGGCCGAGGCCGGCTTCGAGCGTTGCCTGGCGCTGCAACCGCAGCACGCGCAGGCGCACTGGGCGCTGGCCGGGCTGCGTCGGCAGACCCTGGAATCCAACCACGTCCCGCGTTTGCAGACGGCGCTGCAGCGGGTTCGTCCCGGCACCCCGGGCGAAGTGTTCACCGGTTTCGCGCTGTTTTCGGAACTGAACGATCTGGCCCGCTACGACGAGGCCTGGCCGGTGCTGATGCGCGCCTGCGCCAGCAAGCGCCAGCAGCTCGGCTACGACCACCGCCAGGCCATGCAGTTGCTGACGCAAATCGCCCAGGTCTGCGATGCCGATTTCTGCGCCGCGCCGTCCGCGCCTTCCGACCCGGAAGCGCTGACGCCGATCTTCATCATCGGCATGCACCGGTCAGGTACCACCCTGCTGGAACGCATCCTCGGCGGGCATAGCCAGATCAGCGACGGCGGCGAGAGCTATGCCTTCACCGCCCGACTCAAGTGGCTGTGCGACCACAACATGGCCGGCGCCCTCGATCAGACCCTGCTCGAGCGCAGCCGCGATATCGATTTCGCCGAGCTGGGCCAGGGCTTTCTGCGGACGCTCGCGACGCGCTCGCGCGGGCGTCGCTACATCACCGAAAAGCTGCCGTCGAACTTCGTGAATGTCGGATTGATCGCTCGGGCGCTGCCGCAGGCGAAGTTCCTGCATATGGTGCGTGATCCGATGGATACCTGCTTTTCCAACCTGCGCACCCCGTTTACTTTCGTCTGCGGCTATTCCTACGTTCAGCGTGAGATGGCCGAGTATTTTCTCGGCTACCAGCGACTGATGGCGCACTGGCATCGGGTGCTACCGGGGCGGGTATTCGACGTTAATTACCGCAGCCTGGTCAACGATCCGGCCAGCGCCGCGCAGAAGCTGATGGCCTACCTTGGACTGCCGTTCGAAGCAGCCTCGCTCGAAATAGAGCGCAATGCCAGCGCGGTCGCCACCGCTAGCAGCGCGCAGGTGCGCGGTGGCATCCGCCGCGATCATACCTCCGCATGGAAGCCGTACCAGAACTATCTGGAACCGATGATCAACCTGCTGGGCGCAGGCGATTGAAAGCGGCCGGGCGAGCGGGGCCGGTGATCGATTGAACCCTTCGGTGCATGCCCTGGCCGCGTCCACCTGCGCACCCAAGGCCCGAAGGCCCGCGGACGCGGGCCTTC
This sequence comes from Lysobacterales bacterium, assembly GCA_050173995.1. Taxonomy (GTDB): domain Bacteria; phylum Pseudomonadota; class Gammaproteobacteria; order Xanthomonadales; family Ahniellaceae; genus 0-14-3-00-62-12. Next base: position 10,169 of record JBFXKH010000123.1, read on the forward strand.
ACCCGACTTAGGTGTGTCCTACCTTAGGGGGTCGCTTGCGGCTCGGCGGCCGGCTTGCGGAAGCGCAGGGTCATGCGGTCGCTTTCGCCGATCGCCGTGTACTTCTCGCGGTCCTTATCGCCCAGGCGCAATGCTGGCGGCAAGCTCCACACGCCGGCCGGGTGATCCTTGCTGTCGGCCGGATTGGCGTTGATCTCGCTCGATGCATCCAACACGAAGCCAGCGGCGGTCGCCAAGGCAATCACCTGATCCTGACCGACATAGCCACTGGCATCGCCTTTGGCGACTTCGCCCTTGGCGCGATGCTCGACCACGCCCAGGGTGCCGCCCGGCTTGAGTACGT
>JBFXKH010000124.1:0-10492 GCA_050173995.1 Lysobacterales bacterium
GGCGACTTCCTTCATGCGGATCAAGGTGGGAATGGAGACGAAGCGAACTTCCAGTCCGGGACCCAGCTTGTCTTTCAGCGATCTGTCGTATTCAGTTGCGAAGTCGAAAGGTTCATCTACGAACACGTCGAGGGAGGTTGTAGGGTACTGGTCGTTGAAAAAATTGAGCACCTGCATTGCTTTTTCCTCCTGCCAGCGTTTGCGGTTTTCGACCTGCGCGAAAGATTCCGCATCGATCGGCACGCTCGGGCGATAACCGATATCGGCAAGAGCACGGAAAGCCCGGCCGATGTTGTCCGCATCGAGGGCAATCACAAGGTCGATGTCCATGGTGAGCCGGAGGTAGCCGTGGGCGTTAACTGCGAGCCCCCCGGCCACGAGGTAGCGCACCTGTGCGGCATTCAGCGCCTTGGCGACGGCTTCGAAGGCGGCGAGTTTCATGACTGTTTCTGCTCCTCGGCGGAGGCGCGCCAATCGGCGAGCGTGATTTCATGGTTCATGCGTCTACCCCTTTTTCGAAGCGTTCACGCCAGATGGTCATCAGCGGCTGCCAGTGGTTCCGGTCTGCGGCGCGCAGGGCCTGGAGATAACGCTCGGTATTCACGCCGGCGTCCGGGGTGGGGTCCACATCGGGTAGTTTCAGACTGCGGGTCAGAACATCCGCAAAGACACGGGTGACGCGGCCGTTGAAATCGGCGAAGGGGTGGATGCTGAGCAGGCGGCCTTCGGCGAAAGCAAGCGTTTCCAGCCAGAGGTCGTTCGGCTCGATGGGCAGGGATTGGAGGCGCGCCTTGAGGTCGGCCGCGTATTCGCGCATGTGCTGCGCGACCTGGAAATGCGGTGGTGGCTGATGGGTGCCGACCACCACATCCGTGGTGCGCCAGCGGCCGGCAAGACCCGGAGTCAACTCCGCGCAGATGCGACGGTGAAACTCCAGCAACAGGGATTCATCAATGTTGTGGTTGTCAAATTCGCCCTCGTCGATGGCGTTTTGCAGGGCCTCGACACGCCGCGCGAGGTGAGGCGCAGGCTCGGTGTAGCTCAGTACGCCGAGTGTGGTTTCGAGGTGGCGGGTGGCTGCGTGAGGCGGGCGAGTTCCTGCTCCAGCATCTGCTGATCCACCGGCTCCCCTTCGAACGCCATGCTGCGCGTCACCTTGCGCGGCAGGTGCGCGCGGCGGATACGGCGCTGTTCCTCCGGTGGGAGGCTGCGCCAGTGGTGAATGGCCGTGATCCAGTTCATGGGGTCCATTGTCGGTCTGCTCTGGTGATCTATCAAGTTGTTCCTCCCGACTGGCGCGCCAGTCGGCGATGCGCACCAGGGTTTCCAGCCAGGCCAGTCGGAACGGGCCATGTTCGTCGAGCAGTCTCAGGGTGCGTGCGGTCCAGGACGGGCCTTGCTCGCCTTCGCCGATTTCCATCAATGCGAGTTTCAGGGTGGTCTCGGCGCTGTGCTCGCCGTCGAAATCGAGTGCCGGCAGGACATCGCCCTCCCACACGCCACGCGCGTAGCGTTTGACGCCCGGCTGCGCTGCCTCGGTCGGCATGGCGCGCAGACTCATGCGTACCTTGCCGTGGTGGGCGGCGATCAGGTAGGCGATCAGGTCGGCGTCCGGCTCGCCATCGTGCTGGGCCAGCCAGCCGAGCATGGAAGCGAGTTCGTGGCGGAAGAACTTGCGTCTTGGAGCACCCTCGTGACGGCACATCCGATACACAAGGCGACCGCGCTGGTCGGACTTTGCCCATGGTGTTTGTGTATCGGGTGGCGCGCTGACTTCTTTCAGCGCACATTGGAAGGCTTCGTGCGCTTTCCCAAGATCGTGCCAGCGCGCCGCCCGAACTACCGCGTTGGCCAAATTGGCTTCGGCAGGCAACTGTTTGCACAAGTCGATTGCCTTACTGGCGGCATCGGACAGATGTATTGGCAGTGATACCCACTTGCCTATTTGGGTAAGGTCGTCGCTCTCGAACGCTTGCTCCGGAGTTTCCGAATGCGCGATCACGGATACCGGTGGTTTCTTGATTCCGGCATCGAAGCCGACGGCTTCGTCGTAGCCGCCGTCGACTGCGCGCAACAGCAAAGTCATGCCCGGACGCGGGTAGCGGTCGCGGTCGAGCTTGACCCATTGATTGTCGAGCGCATCCCATCGCCATAGGGTCGTGTCATCGCGCTTTGCGAACTCCCGGACCTGACCGATGGACACCGGGCACAGTTCCTCGCGACACGGGTTGCCTTCGGGCTTGCCGTCGGGACCGGATTGGTTTGGGTCTTCCTTGAAATCGCGCCAGTACACCTGCACGCCGGGCCGGTCGCTGTCGCGGATGTAGTCGGATATGTCCACGTCGAAGCCGGACAGGTCGGGGTCGGTGTTGAACAGATCCAGCAGATCCTTGCGACGCAGGACGGCGTTGAGTGGACGCGCCTCGTCCGTAGGCGGCAGGTGTTGGATGCCGCCGCTGGCCAGCCCCGACAGTTTGCTCCTTGCGGCAAACAGCGTGTCCGTCGTATAGGGCGACGCATCGGCCTTGTCGTCGATGTCCACCCACAGAATGCGCGCGCCACCGGCGTTGTGTTCGCCGTAACGGTTGCAACGGCCGAAGCGCTGCACCAGGGAGGACCAGGGCGCCAGTTCCGTGACCAGCAGCTTCGATGAGATGTCCACGCCGGCCTCGATGGCTTGCGTGGCCACGACAATGCGGTCGGAAGCTGCGTCACTGCGCAGGCGCCGGTTTTGTTCGGCGCGTTCGGCGGCGCGGAAGCGGGCGTGAACAAGCAAGTCCTGGCGGTTGGGGCGTGCTTCGTGCAGCCGCCGGAACAGTCCCTGTGCCCGCTCGACGCGGTTGACGATGACGAGGGTCTGGCCGGAGCCGTCGTGTTCCCGAAGGATCGCTTCGCTCAAGGCGTCGAGATGTGCCTTCAGGCCCGTCTTGTTGCCGACTTCCTTGGTCAAGCTTATGTCCAGCTTGCCGATGCTCTTGACCGCGTCCAGCCGGCTGCCTGCTTGCTGGCGATCCTCGTCGCCGATGCCAAGTGTGGCGAGCGAATCCAGGTGCGGCCTGAAATCGACGGTATCGAGCCAATCGCGGTTCAGGGTAGCGGAGACCCAGAGCGTGCGGCTGCCTTTGGCCAGCGGAAATCGACGACGGAAAGCGTCGAGTTGCGCTGATGTTGCAAGCCCGGCACCCATTAACTGCACTTCGTCGAACAGCCACAGGCAATCGTTGTGCAATAGCGAAAAATGAACTGGCCATTGATAGCGACTCATGCCGTAACCACGCATCAGGGCGCGCGAGAGCAGCATGTCCTGGGTGCCGATCAGGATCATGTCCTCTTCTGGGTACTCGACCCAAGTCTTGATATCTTCCGCACCGCCCATCAGCACATGCACAGACACCTTGCCCTCACCGGCGATGCCAAGTGCCCCCAAGTTGCGCAGCCAACGTTCGCATTCACTCTGTGTTTGCTCGACCAGCACCCGCATCGGCAGGCAGTACACCAGTCGTCGCGGCGTCCCGGCATCCGGTTCGGCCTCGCGTTTCCCCTCGCGCCAGCCGCGCTTCCACAGCCAGGCCAGCACGACCGCAGCGGTTTTTCCCATGCCGGTTGGAATGTCCAGCAAGTCAGGCCACGACTCTTCCGCGAGACGCTTCTGATACCAAAACCGGTCCAGCCCCTTGGGCCGCAGTTCGGTACGCGTCGCGTGCTTGAAGAAATCTGTGTAGCTCATCGCTCATTCCCTGATGCTGCGTTGAAGTGTGGCGGCGCGGGTGGGCGCGCTCGCCCTTGCAATAGCACCGCCATCGATCCGGCCCCGCGATATTTTGCCGGCAGAACACCGTATATATCGTGTTTGTCTCACCAGGTGAGACAGCAGCGGGCCGGCGATTAAGTTGGGGCATGCGCGCTGGTCGGCCGCGCCCAACAGGTCGTATTGACCAGATCGCGCGTGCGTGCCGAGCGGATCTTGGCCTGTCGCCCTGACGAAAAACGCTTCGAAGTCCATGGCTGGTTCGATCTCCCGGCTGGTCGGTCGTGTACGTGTTCGGCCTGGTGTTTCGCGTGGAGTTGGTGTGGGTGGCGTTGCTATCGATGGTACGCGGAGAATGATCGGGTGGCGAGGGAGATGCCAGCATGATCGTCCACTCTCTCAGATCCTGCGACTGGGGCCAGACTCGCATGGAATCGGTAGCTGACGGCGAACCTGGTCAGCGCGGCAAGACCGGGGCGCTGAATCCGTAGCGGTCGTTGCATTGACTGGCCTCGCCGCTGACCACCGCTGCGCTCGATACAAGCTATATCCGCGTCTGTAGCAGCGACGGGCGGGTGGCGACTGTCGCTGGGATCGGCAGTCGCGATGTGCCCGTCGCTCCCACAAAAAAAGCCACGGCACCCGCTCGCTGGTCGCGACTGACGCTGCAATCAGCCGTCGCGACGTGCCCGTCGCTCCCACAAAAGACCACAGCGCCCGCTCGCTGCCACCAAGTTGCAATGGCTGGTGGCGATCTGTGGATTCGCCGGCCGACAATCAGGTCGTATCGGCTCAGGAGCCGAGGGCGCGCTGGGCGGCTTTGGTTAGTTTGGCGCGCACCAGTTGGTAGGAGCGGCGGATCAGCGCCTGTTTTTCATCAGCGTCCATGGTGCAGCCGGGCAGCAGCGAGATCCAGTGGGCGCGGGCCAGGTAGGGGGCCGGGATGATGTGCGAGCGGTCGGTGAATTCGAGCAGGCGACCGTCTTCGACTTTGAAGCTTAATTGGCCGCGGTTCTTGCCCTGGAAGCAGTACAGCGCGAACATTTTTCCGCCGACCATGAAGGCAAGATCGTCCTGCCACTTGACTTCGTGGCTGACGCCGGGCCAGTGGCCCAGCCAGTCGATCAGCGTCTGTTGGTCCATGCCCAGGCCCGGTCGCGGTGCGGTTCGGCTGGCGCGGCGCCGGCCGCGCTATTGTTCGATCAGTTCGACACCATCGAGGCCCTGCGACAGGGTGTGGGCGTCGCCGCCCTGGGCCAGTTTGATGCGCAGCCGCACTTCGTTGGCCGAGTCGGCGTGGCGCAGCGCGTCTTCGTAGCTGACTTCGCCGGCCTGGTACAGCTCGAACAGGCTCTGGTCGAAGGTGCGCATGCCGAGATTGGTCGATTCCTTCATTACTTCCTTGAGCTTGTGCACTTCGCCGTCGCGGATGTAATCCTGCACCAGCGGGGTGCCGAGCAGCACCTCCATGGCGGCGCGGCGCGATTTTCCGTCCGGGGTCGGGATCAACTGTTGCGCAACCACGCCTTTCAGGTTCAACGACAGGTCCATCAGCAATTGCGGGCGGCGGTCTTCGCTGAAAAAGTGGATGACCCGGTCGAGCGCCTGGTTGGCGTTGTTGGCGTGCAGTGTGCACAGGCATAGATGCCCGGTTTCGGCAAAGGCGATGGCGTGTTCCATGGTCTCGCGCGAACGCACTTCGCCGATCAGGATCACGTCCGGCGCCTGGCGCAAGGTGTTGCGCAGCGCATTTTCCCAGGAGTCGGTATCGATGCCGACCTCGCGCTGGGTGATGATGCAGCCTTCGTGTTTGTGCACGAATTCGATTGGGTCTTCGATGGTGATGATGTGCCCGGTCGAGTTCTGATTGCGGTAGCCGAGCATGGCCGCGAGCGAGGTCGATTTACCGGTGCCGGTGGCGCCGACAAACATGACCAGGCCGCGCTTGGTCATCGCCAGGGTCTTGATTACCGGCGGCAGGTTGAGTTCTTCGATGGTCGGGATCTTGGTTTCGATCCGGCGCAATACCATGCCGACCTGGTTGCGCTGATAGAAGCAACTGACGCGAAAGCGGCCGACGCCCTGCAGCGAGATGGCGAACTGGCATTCGTGGGTTTTCTCGAACTCTTCGCGCTGCGCCGGGGTCATCACGTTCAGCACCATGTCGCGGCTCTGCTGCGGCGTCAGTGGTGCCTGGGTGATCGGCGCGACCCGCCCGTTGACCTTCATCGACGGCGGAATGCCGGCGGTGATGAACAGGTCGGAACTCTTTTTGTGCACCATCAATTTGAGGAACGAAGTGAAATCGACGCTGCTCATGATTTGCTGGCCTCAATGGGGGTGGCGGTGGCCCGCGGCATACCTGGACCGGGTGACGGGCAAAAGCTGCACTGTGAACTCCGCATCATTCGAACAACCGCTTGTCCTTGGCGTAACCGATCGCCTGGGCGCGGGTGATCAGGCCGCGTTTGACCAGGTCCTGCATGCACTGGTCGAGGGTCTGCATGCCGTACTGCTGGCCGGTCTGGATCGACGAATACATCTGCGCGACCTTGTCTTCGCGGATCAGGTTACGGATCGCCGGAATGCCGACCATGATCTCGTGCGCGGCAATGCGTCCGCCACCGACCTTTTTCATCAGCGATTGCGAGATCACTGCGCGCAGCGATTCCGACAGCATCGAACGCACCATCGGCTTCTCGCCGGCCGGGAACACGTCGATCACTCGGTCGATGGTCTTGGCCGCGCTCGAGGTATGCAGGGTGCCGAACACCAGATGCCCGGTCTCGGCGGCGGTCAGCGCCAGGCGGATGGTTTCCATGTCGCGCATTTCGCCGACCAGGATAAAGTCCGGATCTTCGCGCAGGGCCGAGCGCAGCGCCTCGTTGAAGCCGTGGGTATCGCGGTGTACTTCGCGCTGATTGATCAGGCATTTCTGCGCGGTGTGCACGAATTCGATCGGGTCTTCGATGGTCAGGATATGCCCGTATTCGGTCTTGTTGATGTGATCGACCATCGCCGCCAGCGTGGTCGATTTACCGGAACCGGTCGGGCCGGTGACCAGCACCAGCCCCTGCGGCTGGTCGATCAGTTCCTTGAATACCTTGGGCGCAGCCAGGTCTTCCAGGCTCAGAATCTGGCTGGGAATGGTGCGGAATACCGCGCCGGCGCCGCGGTTCTGGTTGAAGGCATTGACCCGGAAGCGGGCCAGACCGGGAATCTCGAAGGAGAAGTCCACTTCGAGGAACTCTTCGTAATCGCGCCGCACCTTGTCGGACATGATGTCGTAGACCAGCGCATGCACCGACTTATGATCGAGCGCCGGCACATTGATGCGACGGACGTCGCCATCGACCCGGATCATCGGCGGCAGTCCGGCCGACAGGTGCAGGTCGGAGGCCTTGTTCTTTACCGAAAACGCCAGCAGCTCAGCGATATCCATGCGCAGCTCCACAACAGACTGATCGGGTTACGGACACCGTTCGGGCGCTACCATGGCAGGCCCAGCCACGGGTCCGGGGCGACCCGAGTATAGCCCGATTGCGCAACCGGAAAGCGGAACAAGGCAATGAATGCGATAGGCAACCATTTGGCAGCAATCCGATCCGCCATCGCGTCCGCGGGTCCTGACCGGCCGGTGCAACTGCTCGCAGTATCCAAAACCCAGCCGGCAACCGCGGTGCGTGCCCTGGCCGCCCAGGGCCAGCGCGATTTCGGCGAAAATTATGTGCAGGAAGCGATTGCCAAGCAGTCCGAATTGACCGATCCAGACCTGTGCTGGCATCTGATCGGCCCGCTGCAATCGAACAAGTGCAGCGATGCCGCCCGCCACTTCGACTGGATCGAAACGGTCGACCGGGTCAAGCTCATCCCGCTGCTGGCGCGAGCACGGCCGGCCGCGGCCGCGCCGCTCAATGTGCTGATCCAGGTCAAGCTCAGCGCCGAACGCAGCAAATCCGGCTGCGCACCGGAGCAGATCGACGCGCTGGCCGAGGCAATCGTCGCCGAACCGCGGCTGCGGCTGCGTGGATTGATGACGATCGGTACGCCCTGGCCGGAACCCGAGCGGCGACGCGACGAGTTTGCGCGTTTGCGCCGGTGTTTTTGTGCACTGCAGGCGCGGTACCGAGAAATCGATACCCTGTCGATGGGTATGTCCGATGACTTTGCGCTGGCGATTGCCGAGGGCGCCACCCAGGTTCGGATAGGATCGGCGCTGTTCGGCCCGCGCAGCGTAAGCGCGGACACTAAGCTATAGGAACTCGAACTATGACCCGAATCACTTTCATCGGCGGCGGCAATATGGCGCGCAGCCTGATCGCCGGCCTGATCGAGCGCGGCCAGGCCGCCGCGGCGATCACCGTGGCCGAACCGGTCGTCGAACTGCGCAGCGCGCTGGCCAGGGATTTCGGCGTGCAGGTCGCGACCGACAACAAGGCAGCGGTCGAGGCCGCCGACCTGGTCGTGCTGGCGGTCAAGCCGCAGGTCATGAAGGCGGTCTGTCGGGAACTCGCGCCGGCGCTCGCGGGGCGCCCGGTGCTGGTGGTGTCGATCGCCGCCGGCATCGGCATCGCGCATTACCGACGCTGGCTGGGCGCCGACTGCGCGGTACTGCGTGCCATGCCGAACACCCCGGCCCTGATCGGCGAGGGCATCACCGGGCTGTGCGCAGGCCCCGGCCTGGATGAACGCCAGCGCGCTCTGGCCGAACAGGTACTGTCGGCTGTCGGCGCTGTCTGCTGGATCGAAGACGAAACGCTGATGGACGCGGTTACCGCGGTCTCGGGCAGCGGCCCGGCGTATTTCTTTCTGTTGATGGAGGCGATGATCGCGGCTGCGATCGCCCAGGGATTGCCACCCGATAGCGCCCACGCGCTGGTGGTGCAAACCGCGCTCGGCGCCGCACGCATGGCCCGCAATGGCGATGCACCGCCGGAACTGCTGCGGCAACGGGTAACCTCTCCGAACGGCACGACCGCAGCCGCGCTCGCAGTGATGCAGTCGTCCGGATTCGCCGACATCGTGGCCGCAGCGGTGGCGCGGGCTACCGAACGCGGCCGGGAGTTGTCCGAGCAGGTGGGAGACTGAGCCGTGACCTTTCTCAGCGGAATCGGTTTAATCGTCTTGCGCACCGTGGCCGGGCTGCTGCTCGGTCTGTTCGTACTGCGGGTATTGTTGCCATTGTCCGGTGCCCGATTCCGCAATCCGATCTGTCAACTGATCTATCAATTGACCAATCCGCTGCTGGTGCCGATGACCCGGTTGTTGCCGAACTGGCGCGGCCTCAGCGTGGCCGGCGCGGTGCTCGCCTGGCTGCTCGCGGTCTTGGTCAATGCCTTGGTTCTGTTGCTGTTGGACAGCGCGGTGACGCTGCCGCTGATGCTGTGGCTTGGCACCGCCACCCTGGTCCAGTTCGTGCTGATGTTGTATTTCTGGACCATCATCGTCTATGCGCTGTTGAGCTTCTTTTCTCCCGATCCGCGCCATCCGCTGGTGGAATTGCTGGCGGTGCTGGCGATTCCGGTCCTGCGCCCCTTCCGCCGACTGCCGCCGCAGTTGCCGGGCATCGATCTTTCGCCGCTGTGGGCACTGCTTGCGCTGCGGCTATTGCAGTACACACTGGCGTATATTGGCTTCGGCTCGACACTGTTCTAGCCAGGCCATCCACGGAAACGCCATGACCGAACTCCTCGCCATCCGCCACGCCCAGGCCTCGTTCGACGCCGACGATTACGATCGCCTGTCCGAGCGCGGAGAAATCCAGGCTGGGCGCCTCGGCGCCTACCTCGCCGCCGACCCCGAGTTCGGCTTCGACACCATCGTAGTCGGCGCCATGCGCCGCCACCAGCAGACACTGGACGCGATCGTCGCCGCCTACACCGCCGCCGGCCGCACCCTGCCCGAGGCCCTGGTCGAGCCCGACCTCAACGAATTCGACCACGGTGCGGTGATGGCGGCCTACCTGGCCGAGTATCCCGACCACCCGACCTGGCAGGGGCGCATGCCCGACCGCGCCGACCGTGGCAATATCAGCTTCTTCCTGGCCGAAGCCCTGCACGCCTGGGCGGCAGGCGAGCTGGAACAGCGTCTGGCCGAGGGCTGGTATCCATTCCGGCAACGGATCCTCGATGCGCTGCGGCGGATCGTCCTCAACCACCACCACGGCGGCCGGGTGCTGCTGGTCAGCTCGGGCGGGGTGATCGCGCAGTTGGCGCGGATCGCGCTGGAAGTGCCCGATGTGCGCACCATCGATTTCAATTTGAGCCTGAGAAACAGCGCGATCAGCGAATTTCGTCTGCGCGGCGAGCATTTGCATCTGCGCAGTTTCAACAGCTTGCCGCATCTCGCCCAACCCGCCGACCGCGGGCTGTGGACGCACTTCTGACTTCACCAGGCGACAAGACCGACCATGAACCTGCCCGACCTGCTGCCGTTCTCCGACCGCGCCCGCGCGCTGCATCAGGTGCTCGGCAAGTTCATCGACCAGGAAGTGCAGCCGGCCGAGGCCGAATACGAGGCGCACCTGGCCCAACCCGGTCAACGCTGGACGATCCCGCCGGTGATCGAAACCCTAAAGTCTCGGGCGCGCGCGCTGGGGCTGTGGAATCTGTTCCTGCCCGACCCACGCTTCGGCGCCGGCCTGTCCACCCTCGACTACGCCCCGCTGGCCGAACGGATGGGGCATGCCTGGCTGGCGCCGGACGTCTGCAACTGCAACGCGCCGGACACCGGCAATATGGAAGT